>NZ_JAWOTP010000003.1:0-312132 GCF_033338935.1 Vibrio sp. Vb0598
TTAGCATGAGTAGTTTTACAGGCAAAGCCGAAACGGATGATAACCACCTACTGAAGTAGGTGGTTTAGGGCTGAAAATTAAAAAGCCACTTCACGTGGCTTTTTCGATCAAAAAATTAGGAAACTTGGACAACTTTAGTATTGGCGATCAAGTCATGCAACAAACGTCGCTCCGGATGAAAGAACAACAATGCCAAATTTACCAACGGGATCCCCGGAATGAGCATCTCCAGTAAGTAGCTAATAACAAGCCTTAACCCTGCTGTAACTTTCGTTGCCTTACTATCATTTTTCATTACAACTTTAATACCAATCATGCGCATACCAATGGTTTGCCCATGACTCAATGCATTCCAGTTGATCATTAAAACCGTTGGTAAAGAAAGCAAGTAAAACGCCTGAGTTTCACGAACAAGCGTGAGGTTATCTGCTAAAGAGAGCTGAAAGTCGTTAAGAAAAGAGTTAATACTCAATGCAATTATTAACACGACCACCATCGTAAAGAGCAGGTCGATAAAACCAGCAATGATTCTCTGTTGCTTGCTCGCGATAAAAGCATACATGGACTTCAGTCACCTCAATGTAATTGGTTAAGCGAGAATGACTGAGTGTACAGACGCGCAATGGTGAGCGCAGTTTAGGTATTGCCAATATAATATTCAACTAAGAACATACTAAATCGCGGTCGTATCTCAAAAGTAATCATTACATCTTGAGCATAACCGTATCAATTTAACAAAACGCTACCAGTAACGTTCGTAAATGATATTTCCCCCGGTTTGATGGCGATACTTTTCCAAGCCTAGCTCTTGTAAGACGGGCACGGTATCTTTGATCATTTGTGGATTCCCACACATCATGACAAAGCTACGCTGAGCTGAGAATGGCGCATCAGCGGCGTTGGACAGTAAACCCGATTCGATGAGTTCAGGAATTCGGCCTTGTAATTTACCATCAACCACTTCCCTGCTGACTATCGGTATATACTTTAATCTGCCTTCATATCGTTGCTGAAGCTGTTCAATTAGGTATTTATAAACCAGATCTTTTTCGAAACGAACAGCATGAACCAGCACAATGCGCTCATTGTGAGGCGGTAGGTTTATATCATCCAGCAGCGACAAAAACGGTCCAATCCCCGTACCTGTAGATAGCAGCCACAGGTCATGAGCCTGTTTAGGAATAGAGTCATGGATTAAATCGCCATGTGCGGTGGCACCGACATAAATGCTATCACCAGATTTAAGCTTTTGGAGCCGTGGAGAAAGTTGTCCTTGAGGGTCGGCTACTATTAGAAATTCCAACCAATCGAATTGCTCGCTTGGCGCATTAACCACAGAGTAAGCACGGCTGATCGGCTTACCTTCATCATCAAGCAAAGCAAGCTTGGTGAATTGGCCAGCTTTAAAGGAAAGAGGCGCGCCAGATATTCTCAAACTGAACAGCTCACCTGTCCAATCAATGCGTTTCTCAACTCTTGCGAGGTTGAAACCTTTGAGTTCAATCATGAGACACCTCCTATCTGGTTACTCTTAGTTAAACTTACGCCTTCAACTCGATTATGTAAAGTTTCTGGTTTACATAATCAAACCACTATTTCATTTCACATTTTAAAAACAATTTTATTACATATTAAATGATTACATCTAGAATAAATGCTCAAAGTGATAAGTCGCGTCGCAATTTGTGGCAAAGCAGATGAAAAAGGAGCAATAAAAATGGACACACTGTTAAAGGACTTTCCCGTTATCACAGAGATAAAAGTCGCATGGGGTGAAATGGATGCTCTGCAACACGTTAATAACGTGGTCTATTTTCGCTACTTCGAGACCGCACGTTTAGATTACTTCAACAAAATTAACCTGCTGGTCGACCTGCAGACCTCGCAAATTGGGCCAGTACTGAGCGAGACTCAATGCCGCTACAAATTGCCTGTTACTTACCCAGACACGCTATTAGTCGGTTCTCGCGTAATCGACATGCAAGAAGATCGCATCACGATGGAGTACCAAGTGCTGAGTAAGAAGTGGGGTAAAATTGCGACCATCGCGACCGCCACTGGTGTGATGTTTGATTTTAAGAACAACGTTAAAGCTGCGATTCCAGATCACGTTCGCCAGTCGATTTTAGACTTGGAAGGAACCGTGGGTAGTACGCATCATTTGGAGTAGCAAGAAACGAGAGATTAAAGGCGAGGTTCCCGACAGCGCTTCTTCATCGCTATCGGGAATGATGCTGAGGTACCATTCCAACTTACGCAATAAGAAAACTAGAGTCATTCTAGCGAGCCATAGCGAGACTAAGAAACTACTTACCGCTTGCTGCAGACCATAAAGCCATGAATAAACTCAATACAATCTGAGAGTAGATCCTGAATCACGCTCGTTCCTCTCGGTTCAGAATAACAGTTCGAGTTTGGCTCTGAGCTCTACAAAACCATCTAAAAAAGCGATTCCAGAAGAACCTAAGTGAGTCACTCGGAATCTCGCTTTAGACGAATCAGCAGAGCGACTCTTCCAGCCTACGCGATAAGAAAAGCTACGTCATTCTAGCGAGCCATAGCGAGACTAAGAATCTACTTGCCGCTTGCTGCAGACCATAGAACCATGAATAAACTCAATGCAATCTGAGGGTAAATTCTGAATCACGCTCGTTCCTCGCGGTTCAGAATGACGAACCTCGTTTAGGTTCTGAACTCTACAACACTATCTAAGAAAACCATCCCAGACGAGCACAAGCGAGTCATCCGAAATCTCGCTAGACGTAATAGCAGAGCCACTCTTCCAGCCTACACGATAAGAAAAACTGCGTCATTCTAGCAAGCGGTAAGCGAGACTAAGAATCTACTTGCCGCTTGCTGCAGACCATAGAGCCATGAATAAACTCAATACAATCTGAGGATAAATCCTGAATCACGCTCGTTCCTCTCGGTTCAGAATAACAGTTCGAGTTTGGCTCTGACCTCTACAAAACCATCTAAAAAAGCGATTGCAGACGAGCCTATGTGATCATCCGGAATCTCGCTTTAGACGCATCAGCAGAGCGACTCTTCCAGCCTACGCGATAAGAAAAGCTGCGTCATTCTAGCGAGCCAAAGCGAGACTAAGAATCTACTTACCGCTTGCTGCTGACCATAGAGCAGTTAGCAAAACGTCTCGATATACAGCGCTTCGACTTTGTCCCGCGCCCATTGCGTTTTACGCAGGAACTTCAGCGACGATTTGATTGAAGGATCTTTCTTGAAACAGTTCACTCGAACGCGCTCATACAGGCCATTCCAACCAAAGTGTTCAACTAGTCGGGTGACGATTTTTTCTAAACTCAACCCATGCAGAGGGTTATTCGGCTGTTCGTTGCTCATGTTGTTGATCCAGTAACGATGTAAGTGGCGGGCTAATCTAACTCAAAGTGACCACTTAACCTAATGTTTTCACCTTCAAAGGCGTTTAGCTTGAATTACTTTGCTCATCTCCCCTATAGTAGCTCAAACTTCACAAACATCCTTTTCACGATGAAAGCCCTCAACGACCTCAATATTTTTGTCGAAACCGCGCGCCAAGGCAGCTTTTCAAAAGCCGCTAACAGCATGGACATGACACCTGCCGCCATTAGCGCATCGATTAAGCGTCTTGAAGGGCAAATCGGTTTCCCGCTGTTTGTGCGTTCTACCCGAAGCCTGCGTTTAACCTCAGAGGGCGAACTGTTTTTAGACAAAACCACGCAAGCGTTGGCAACATTGCAAGAGGGGTTGGATCAGATCTCAAGTGCGCGTGGCGAGTTATCTGGTCAACTGCACATTACTGCGCCCTCCGATTTTGGTCGCAATATGTTGCTCGATTGGGTGGATGAGTTCATCGATCTCTACCCAAATGTTTCCATTAAACTAGAGCTGTCCGATAGCTTGACGGATATGTACACCAAGCCTGTCGATATTGCGATTCGCTACGGCGAACCGGCCGACTCTAATCTGGTCGTGTTGGCATTGTGTGGGGCAAACGAACGGATATTATGTGCATCGCCAGAGTACGTAGCTACACATCCAGAACTCACCTCTCCTGCCGATTTAACGCAACACAATTGCTTGTGCTACATGGTCGCGGATTCGGTCTACAACAAATGGACGCTCACGCGTGGCAGCGAGAAAGAACAAATCGTGGTCAGCGGTAACTTGTTGAGCAACGATAGTGACTTGCCACACCGGTTAGCGATCAAAGGCAAAGGCATTGCGAATAAATCATTGATGGACATTAGCCGAGACTTAATCGAGGGAAGATTGGTACGAGTGTTACCAGAGTGGGATTGCGGCCCAGTGCCGCTCTACATGGTATGTGCCGATCGTCGGTTATTGACGCCAACGATTCGGACTTTCCGCGACTTTATCCAACAAAAATGCTGCCAGCAACGCGCCAACGTGCTGGCAACCTTCTGTCATTAGGCGATAAATCGAAGAGGACGAATCTGGGTATATTCAACCCAATCGTTCTCTTCCAATGTTTCAAGAAACGTCGCCATATGCGGGCTTTGCAAATGCTTATCCAAGGCCTCTTGCGACGCCCAGATTTCTTGGAACATAAATAGGCCATCAACTTTTTCGTCGAGATACAACTCGTATTGGCAACAGCCTTCTTCTTTACGAGTTGGCTCTAGTAAACCAGCAAGCAAATTCACCACCTGATCCTTACTATCTGGATAGGCTTTCACTTCTGCGACTAAGTGGATCATCGTTTTATCACTCTTTTGCGATTTATATATTGATTACGGGGTGCTACGTCACCTGTAAGTAAGCTCGAATTAGATCTCGGTGAATACGGTTTCTGCGTCCCAGCGAGACTTTGGCGTTTTCGCGTTGAAGTCATCTTCCGCGTGGTAGCCAAGCGGCACGATCACAACACTGGTATAACCTTTTTCACGCAAGCCAAATTCTTCATCCAGCACTTTTGGATCAAACCCTTCAATTGGTACTGCATCGATTTCTAGCGTCGAAGCACCCAACAGCAACGTACCCACGTTGAGGTAAACTTGTTTCTCCATCCAATGGTTTGCATCTTTCAAATCAAAACGGTGCATGTTCACAAAGTAGCTACGGCCACCGCGCACAGCCGCTTTCGCTTCTTCAGTTGGGAATCGACCATCTTTTTCTTCTTGCACCATTAGCGCTTCAATGTAGTCGTTATCAATGCCTGTTTTTGCACAAAACACCAATACGTGAGAAGCGTTGAGAATCTTCGCCGCGTTAAACGCGTAATTCTCTTGCGCCGCTTTAGCGATGCGCTGCTTGCCTTCTTCTGTGCTTGCCAGAATGAAATGCCAAGGTTGAGAGTTCACACTCGATGGACTAAAACGAATCAGCTCTTTAACTGCGTCGATTTTTTCTTGAGGTAGCTTGCGCGTTGGGTCAAACACTTTCGTTGAGTAACGAGATTTTGCAGCTTGTACGATATCCATGAGGTTCTCCAATTAATGAATTTAAGCTGTGTAACAGCATAACCTCATGAGATAAAGGGAAAAACCGATTTCGATTAAAAACATTTTCAAAATAAATTTGAAAATAAAACGATAAGAAAGGCTTTGAGCGTTCTCACTGAACTTCTTCATCTTTTCAGCAATAATGCATGTTTGCTCGCAACCAAACTCAACTCATGCTGCCTCAAGATAACATTATTACATCCTTTCTGTGCAAAAAGCTCGGTCACAATCACCTTCGAATTGCTGGCGAATATTGGCACATTGAGAAGTTGGTGGCCTTGCAATGTATGATGTTGAAAGAAGCGCCTAACCTCCAAGAAGGGCTGCTTTGGTGGAGTAAAAGTGTCTCATTATTCGACCGCCGTTTGTACGTCACATTTCAACATGGTGATGCCCAAATCCATCTGCAAGTAGAATGCAGAACGGGCGATATGCCAAATTGGGCGGAATCGGTGTTTGGCTTGCTCAGAATGCAGTTGGAGATGCTTGAGCTAAGCGAATCAATACAAGTACAAGTTCAAGCCAGCAATCCATTCGCGGCCGATATTTTTCTAGGGGAAACGCGAGATTCTAAAACGAGTTCAAGCGTGTTTGAACTGGTGAAACATGTTTATTTGCTGCTTTCTCACCAGCCAATTGAGCAACCCGAATTGCTGAGTGTTTTGAACGCCTTGTTCATCAAAAACAGCAATTACGCGCTCAAGTTAGAGCAAGCGGCAAGGCAACTGGGCGTCTCCAAACGCACCTTGCAACGTCGACTGCAAGAGAAGCAAATGAGCTACTCTCAATGCGTTGATTTCGCTAAAAGAAAGCAAGCACTCACTTTGCTTGCCGACACCCAACTCACAACGCAGCAAATCGCCTATCAACTTGGTTATGAAGAACCTTCGAACTTTCACCGCACTTTTCGTCGTTGGTATCCGTTTTCACCCATGCAATATCGCCAACAATGTTTGGATAACCGAACTCAACTAAATCAACAACCGATCCGCTTATACTACGCCAAAGCCAATACCTTCGACGATAACCACATCGACCAACCTGTCGGCAAAATCTGGATGGAAGTGGACAATATTGCGTTTGAAAAAGTGGTCTCGGTAGAATGCCGTGACCGTGATGGCACGTGGCGTCGCTACCCAGCCTTCTTCGAGCGCTTTTTAAGTCATGGCATCGAACTCTGGGCAACGACCGAACTTCCGGTAGCGCACCCCCTTACCTTTCGCCTTTGTTATGAAGTCGATGGGGAACGTTACATTGAGAATAACCACCAGCGTGACTATGTGGTTTCTAAGGGGCTTTTAATTGGTGCCACGGAATACATTGTCCCGACTCGGCAGCTTATTAATATTGGGGCGCAATACACGCTCTTTATCGAACTGGCATGCCGACTTGAAAACGTTGCGAGGATTGACTGTTACGTCGATGATGATCCCACACCTCACGCAATGCGCTTAACCAAACACTCGCTACATTATGCTTGTTGGGTGCTGCAATTATCGCTCACTCAAACTGCAAAGCAGTGCCGTTTCCGCCTTTATGATGAATCCGACAACGAGCTCGCGAAAGAGCATTACCCGATACAATATCCTATTGTGCAACCGCTCAATTAAAACTGTCGGTCAGATCAAAACCATCACTTCGTGACATCATTTCACGTCTTTTTTGGCGTGAGATGACACTCTCAATTTCAAACCTTTGCTTTATCGTTTCTGCATTGCTGCATAACGGAGGCAAAAACTGTGTTTGAAACTCTACCTAACCCAATGAATAAAATAAAAATACTTCCTTTAGCGATCGCTCTTGCTCTTTCTGGCTGTGGAAGCGACGAAACCACACCAGTCGATACAGGCAGCCACGTGGCATCTCCTGATTGGCAAGATCAAATCATTTACTTCCTGATGATCGACCGTTTTAACGACGGCGACAGCGCTCTTAATGATCAAGGGCAAAACGAATTCGATCCGACTTCGGATAAAAAATTTAGCGGCGGCGACCTCGTTGGTGTGAGTGATAAGTTAAGCTACATCGAAGATCTCGGTGCCACATCGATCTGGATTACTCCGCCAGTTGCTAACCAATGGTGGGATGCAGAGCAAAACTACGGCGGCTACCACGGGTACTGGGCGCGCGATTTCCAAAAAGTGGATGAGCACTTTGGTGACATGGAAAGCTACCAAGCGTTAGCACGCGAAGTGCATGCGCGTAACATGTTCTTAATTCAGGACATCGTGACCAACCATGTAGGCAACTTCTTCACCTACGATGATCCTTACAGTTATGATCCAAGCCTACCTTGCCAAGGCTTCCGTTTGATTAAAAATGCACTACCCGCCGGGCAAGAACTGCCGTACCCACTCAACATGAACGAGTGTAAAACAGACGGCACAGGCAGCTACCACTGGACGCCAACTATCACCGACCACAACGATCCGGTACAAGAGAAAACCTGGCAGCTCTCTGATTTGGATGACCTCAATACGTCCGATCCTGAAGTACGCGCTTATCTAAAAGAGAGCTACCGAAAATGGATTCGCGAAGTCGGCGTCGACGGATTCCGTATCGATACGGTGAAGTTTGTTGAACACGATTTCTGGAACGACTTCCTACACGCCAACGATGGTGTGATGACGCAAGCGGTTGATACCGGTCGTAACAACTTCCTCACTTTTGGTGAAGTATTCGAAACATCTACGCCATACAACACTGAAGGCGAAAAGAAGATGCTGACTTACATCGGTGAAAGTGGCTCGCCGAAACAGCTAACCTCGGTACTGAACTTCCCATTGCAAGCGACCATGACGCGCGTATTTGCATCAGGGCAACCGACCGATTACTTACGCTTCCGTCTTGAGAAGATGATGGAGATGTTCCCGAATCCATACATCATGCCGAACTTCATTGATAACCACGATATGCCACGTTTTCTATCGCAAGGCAGTGTCAACGATATGAAGCAAGCGCTGATCACAATGATGGCAGTGCCGGGCATCCCTGTAATTTACCAAGGTACTGAACAGGCGATGTCAGCAGCGCGCGATGCGATGTTTGCTGGCGGCTACCGTGAAGACGGCGACTACGTAGACTCATTCGACCAAAACAGCGAGATGTACTTGTTCATCCAAGAGCTTGCTAAGTTACGTACCGAAAACAAAGTCATGACACGCGGCGAAATGAAAGTCATTGGCAGCGATAAAGCTGGTGCAGGTGTGTTCGCCTTTACCCGCACTTTGGATAACGACGAAGTCTTAGTGGTAATGAACACATCTAACTCCCCAATGTTGATGAACCAACTCGATGTAGAGCAAGCGGGCGGCACCGTTTTCCAACAACAAATCATGTCGAACTGGGCAGAAGCTCCAGAACAGTTAATCGCCGATGAAAACGGTCACGTAACCCTTGAGCTACCAGCCAAATCTGCCGTGATTTACTCGAAAACTAACGACATCCAATCGGTAGAGACCCCAGATCTCAACATCCAACTGGCACAGGATTGGGAAGGACAAACCATCACTGATGACATCGTGATTACTGGTACTGCTAACGCAAACGAGAAATTGAACCTTGTCGTGGACGGTAATCTAGAAACCGCACAAGCCATTACCGTAAGTGCTGACGGTCAATTTAGCGTGACTTTATCTACCCGTCACTTTGCAATTGGCGAGCAACAGCACCGCTTCGCGATTTACTCCACTGAGAAAAAAGCGGGCATTGAAGATGTAAACTTTGTGTCGGACTTAAGCTGGTCAAACACGCCAGACGACACTATTGATGACGCAGGCGATGCGCAAGATGGCATGGGCGGTCCTAACGGTAACTACTCGCTACCAACGGATCCAACGTTCGATAAAGATAACAGCCAACTCGCAATCAACAAAGCTGAGGTATTTACCGTTGGCAGTAACGTACGTTTGACCTTCACTATGGACAAAATCACCGACACTTGGTTACCACCAAACGGCTTCGACCACGTGGGTTTCACCATCTTTATGGATTTACCGGAAGAAACGGCAACCAACTTGTCTGAGCTACCGAAGATCAACGCTTCTATGCCAAGCGGAACCTGGAGTCGCAATGCGGTTGTTTTTGGCTGGCAAAGCTCGATTTACAACACCAAAGGAGCAAATGCGACGACATGGGGAGAAGCCGTAACGCCAGCACCAACAGTGACAGTAGACAAAGCCAACAACACCATTTCAATGGACTTTGCTAGCGATGCACTAGGCCGCCCAGATTCGCTCGATGGTATCCGCTTCTATGTCACGACTTGGGACTTAGACGGCCTTTCGGCAACTTACCGTCCGCTAGAGCAAGACAAAGGCCCTTGGAACTTCTCCGGTGGCGCATCGGATGAAAGTAAGATTTGGGACGATTTACCAATCATCACCTTGTCGGAATAAACCGTTAAATAAGACACCGCCCAGCGTTATAGCAGGGCGGCCATCAACAAAAAAATGCAGAAAGACACTTCTGCTCGTTTTTATTCTAGTTAAAGAACGATTTCACCCACAGCACCAGACTGTCCCAAAGCTGAGCGAACCACGAGCCCTCTTCTACCGCTTGGCTGCTGACCAAGGGATAACTCGCCACGGTACTGTCATCGCTTTTCCAAACGACCTTACCAATCTCATCTCCTTGCGCGATCGGCGCAATCAACGGTTCATTTAACACCACACTCTTATCAAGCCCAGCCGTCATTGAACGAGGCAGAGTGAGATAGGCATCTTTAGCAAAGATCGCCTCAACTTTATTGGTATTTCCCTTCCAAACGCGAACTTTAGACTCAACTTGGCCTTGCTTAGCAACTTGCTTGGTGTCATAAAAACGAAAACCATAGCTGAGTAGATTCTTCGATTGGCTGATCCGAGCCTGTTTACTTGGCGTACCCATCACCACCGAGATAAGGCGCATTCTTCCTTCTTTGGCCGAGCTCACCAAGCTGTATCCGGCATTGCTGGTGTAGCCGGTTTTGCCCCCGTCGACATCAATGGAATTGTCCCATAACAACTTATTGCGGTTGTACTGCGTAATGTCGTTCCACTTGAAGACTTTCTCGCTGTATAGCGCATACACATCAGGAACATCGCTGATGATCGACTGCATGAGTTTTGCCATATCGGTTGGTGAGGTTTGGATGCCATCACTATCAAGACCATGGGAGTTCACAAAATAGGTGTCTTGCAGTCCTAATTTCTCCGCCCAACCATTCATCAAGGCGACAAAGCCGCGTTCACTGCCTGCAACGTGCTCAGCCAGTGCAACGCACGCGTCATTTCCTGATTGGATGATCACGCCGCGCATTAAGTTCGCAACACTAATTTCATCTTTCGGTTTGATGAACATTTTAGAAGATCCGGGAAACTTGGCCGACCACGCGTTTTCGCTCACGGTGACAACATCATCCCAATTCAAACGCCCCGCTTTGATTTCTTGCCCAACTACATAAGCGGTCATCAACTTGGTTAAACTCGCCGGAGCAAGGCCTGCTCGCCCGTTATGCTCGGCAATAATGGCACCGGATTGAAAGTCCATTAATACGTAACCTTTCGCCTTTAATTGAGGTGGGTTGGGCGTAACAACGGCAAAAGTAGGTACGCTTATTAAACAAGTCACAATAATCCATCGAGCCAGTGACACTTTCATCCGACTTCCTCCATGCTCTCACTTTGTCCTCACTCTATTGAGCATAGCTCACTCAACCAGTTGCACCAGTCGCTAATCGTTTCATTTTCTTGAACTTACATTGATTTGACCAAGGTATAGAACTGACGAAGCGATTTGGAAATAGCATTGGTTCTTCACGCCATTCGCAGTAAAGTAGCGCTACCCCTCAATAAGGAAATAAAGATAACAATGAACGCTCAATCATTTATCGACGCAGGATTGCATTACACTCCCCACAGTTTTACCGTTCCTCTGGATTACCAAGACGTGAGTAAAGGCACCATTGAAGTCTTCGCTCGTGCGGTTTGCCTAGTTGGCGATGAAGAATCGACCAAACCTTGGTTGGTTTACTTTCAGGGCGGGCCAGGCTTTCCCTCTCCGCGTCAAAACGGCAATAACGGCTGGGTAAAACGCGCGCTGCAAGAGTACCGAGTTTTGCTTCTCGACCAGCGCGGTACGGGCAATAGTTCGGTGATTAATCATCAGACTCTGGCTCATTTCACGCCGCAGAAGCAGGCCGAGTACTTGAGCCACTTCCGAGCGGATAACATCGTGCGCGACGCGGAGTACATTCGTGAGCAATTTGGCGTCGAAAAATGGGCGATCTTAGGTCAAAGCTTTGGGGGTTTTTGCTCCCTCACCTATTTGTCTTTGTTCCCAGACAGCTTGCTGCAAAGCTACATCACGGGTGGCGTGCCATCAGTCTCGCGTCATGCCGACGATGTGTATGACGCTACCTTCAAACGTACCATGGAGAAAAACCAAGCGTTCTTCCAGCAATTCCCAAAAGCGCAACAACTTTGCCAAAACATTGCGAATCACTTGCTGGAAAATGAAGAGTACCTACCAAATGGTCAACGCTTCACGGTGGAGCAATTTCAGCAAATCGGTATCAACTTTGGTGTGAGTGATACTTTCTTGCCAACTTACTATTGGCTAGAAAGTGCATTGATTGAAGTGAACGGCAAACAACAACTTCGTTATGAGTTCTTGAACGATATGTTGGCGCAGCAAAACTTCCAAACCAACCCGATTTACGCCATTTTGCATGAATCGATTTATTGCCAAGGCTTTGCGTCGAATTGGAGTGCGCACCGTGTTCGCCAAACCCGACCAGAGTTTAATTATGAACCTGGCCAGCCCTTTTACTTTACGGGGGAAATGGTCTTCCCGTGGATGTTCGACCAATACGTCAACCTCAAACCACTAAAAGACGCCGCAGAAATATTGGCCGCGAAAGACGATTGGGCTGCGCTGTACGACCAAACACAACTGGCTCAAAACAAAGTGCCTGTCAGTTGCGCCGTTTACGCCGATGATATGTTTGTGGAAATGGATATCAGCCGAGAAACGCTCGCGTTAATCCCAAATTCAAAAGCGTGGATCACTAACGAGTACGAGCACAACGGTTTACGTGCCGACGGTGAGCGCGTTTTAGATAAGTTAATTGCGATGGGGAATCAAACCGCCGCGAATTTGAAATAAATACTATAAAAACGCCTCTTCTAGAGGTAAGAGGCGTTTCATTCCTACAATCTTGTTTTTACGAATCTCTTACGCGCTTGGTCATACGTTTCGTCATCACCCGGTAGCCCATTTTATGATAGAACTCCTCACCTTCATGGTTAAATGACGCCACGGTTAAGCCGATTTCTTCTATTCCTTGAGCACACAAATCACTTTCCATCTTATCCATCAGCGATAAACCTATTCCTAAGTTTCGATGGTTCTCTGCAACAATAAGCTCATTAATAAAACCAACGCGTTTTTCTGGTGAAATCAGCGACTGAACGTTACGAACCGAACCAGAGATAAAACCGACGACTTTTCTTTGCGAACAAGCAATAAAAGCGCTCACGCTCCCATCAAAATACTTTTCGAAGGTGCAATATGATTCTCTTAGTTGTGCCAATTCCTTGGGTGGACGATAGAAGTTCGGTTCAGCTTCATAGTGCGATGTATCGAGTTCAACGAGTAATTGTTTGAGCAAGGGAGCATCTTCTTCCCTCAGCCGCCTGATATAAAACTGCTGCATGTCCTTTCCTTGCCAACTGATCCGATTATTATTTTGTAGCTCTTGCGCACAACTTTAATGAAGAGCCGAAGAAGGAATCACAGTACAAATTTAAACCAAAAGTGTCGAGTTCAACTTACCTTGTTCTCTACAATTTATGCTTATAATTTGAACACATAGCGATTTTACCCGCGTGACGCTTTGCCGCATCAAAACACCGCTACATCCCGCCTAGCCATAATATCCGCATAATTTGTCCGTATTTCCGACTAATTTAGTCAGGTATACTTCGTGCCGCTAAAATTTTAAGGTCGTTGACCACCTGTATTTTTAAAGGAAACCTCATGAGTCAGTATGTAGTTTGTGCGCTGTACAAGTTTGTTGAGCTGAATAACTATCAAGAGCTACGCGAGCCATTACTTGCGTTGATGGAAAAACACCATATTCGCGGAACATTACTACTGGCAAGTGAAGGTATCAACGGCACAGTTGCATCTGATCGTGCAGGTATTGATACGCTACTGGAGTGGCTAAACAACGAACCTCGTTTGACTGGCACCGTATACAAAGAGTCGTATTCTGAGACCCAGCCATTCAATCGCACCAAAGTGAAATTGAAAAAAGAGATCGTAACATTAGGTGTTGAAGGTATAGACCCTCGCCACGTAGTGGGGACTTACGTGAAACCTCAAGAGTGGAACGATCTTATTGCTGATCCTGAAGTGTTTGTTGTCGATACACGTAATGATTACGAAATCGAGATCGGGACATTCAAAGGCGCTGTAAACCCAAATACTGAAACCTTTCGTGAATTCCCAGACTATGTAAAAGAAAACATGGACCCGGCAAAACACAAGAAAGTTGCGATGTTCTGTACCGGTGGTATCCGCTGCGAAAAATCAACGGCTTACATGAAAGAACAGGGCTTTGATGAGGTCTACCACCTAGAAGGCGGCATCCTTAAATATCTTGAAGAAGTTCCTCAAGAAGAGAGCATGTGGGAAGGCGATTGTTACGTATTTGACGGGCGTGTTGCAGTGAACCACCAGCTAGAAAAAGCAGATTACGATTTATGTAACGCTTGTCGTCTACCGATCACTGAAGAAGACAAACAGTCAGAATTGTTCGAGCAAGGCGTGAGCTGTCCAAAATGTCACGGCACACACTCAGAAGAACAAATTGCTCGATTCCGCGAGCGTGAAAAACAAATTGTTCTTGCAGAGCAGCGAGGCGAGCAGCATGTTGGTGGTGAAAGTGCCAAGCAAAGAGAAGCCCGACGTGCCGCTAAGTACGCGCAAAAAGAAGCGCAGCGTAAACAAGACTAAGCCTAACTCTCCTTATATTTAGCGAGCTGCCGTAAGGTGGCTCGCTTTTACTGCGCACCAATACTCTTTCAATACAATTTTGTATCCCTCACCAATACCTCTAGTTGATTGTCTCTTTTGCCTTCGGGTAGCCCCACCATTTCATCATAAGCACTTTGATGCACCAGAACCTGCTTATTTGCTTTGATATTCCTGCACTTCTTTTGCATCTCGATCAGGGAATGAGCCCTCAAAAAGATACCGTTGTCATCAGTGATAAATTGCGCTTCTCCATCAATCACGACAGATGCCTGGTACAATGCGAGATCAAGCGAATGAATGACCAATTTGTCTACATAGAAGTATTTTTGTAACTTACTCAATGCTATTGCCATGTGTCACCTCCCTAAAAGTTACCTCTACGTTTTGTGGAATAAAACCGATCATTGGATGAGATTTCTTCGGTTTACTTGCGTACAACATCGGAAACAAAGAGGATTCCGATGCAAACAATCAATGTCGTGTGGTTAAAGCGAGATTTAAGGCTGACTGACCATCAACCACTAACTCAAGCATTATCAACAAAGCACCCAACTGTGCTTTTGTATATTGTTGAACCATTGCTATTGAACAACCCACACTATTCTGAGCGCCACTGGCGATTTGTTTGGCAATCACTGCAAGACATGGATGAGACGCTCAAAGCGTATGGGCATCGAATCACGGTGCTGTTTGACGATGCCTTAGCATGTTTCCAATCAATTCAAGCGCAATATCAAATCAACGCTGTTTTTTCTCACCAAGAAATAGGACTCAACTGCACCTTTGAACGAGACCGACAAGTTGCCGCTTGGCTGTATGAGCAGAACATCGACTGGTTTGAATTCGAACACGGTGCTGTAATCAGAGGTGCAATAAACCGGCAAGGTTGGGACAAACATTGGGACTCTGTCATGAGAGCCTCAATAAGCCCTATTGAGCTCCAAACCGACTTATTGCATTCATTGGATGCAGAAGCTCTCGGCTGTTCGTTTTCGCCACCATCATCCTGGCTATCAAAATGCAAAGGAATGCAAACGGGAGGAAGCCGGCTCGCTTGGAAAACACTAGAGGACTTTTTCCATCGTCGAGGTCGTGATTACTATCGAAGCATTTCTAGTCCCACAGCCTCACGCACAGCCTGTACTCGACTTTCTCCATATCTCGCTTGGGGTAACATATCCTTGCGTGAAGTTTATCAATACCTTTTGAAACACTGGCAAGTCGCTGGGTTTCGTCGCAGCTTAATTGCATTGTCTTCACGGCTTCATTGGCACTGTCACTTCATCCAAAAATTCGAATCGGAATACGACATGGAGTTTTACTGCGTTAATCGGGCTTACGAACCATTGATTAAACAAAGTAGTACTTTCGATGAAGAAAAGTTAGCAGCATGGAAATCCGGGCATACTGGCGTACCTTTGATTGATGCCTGCATGCGCTGTTTGCACCACACTGGTTACATTAACTTTCGCATGCGTGCCATGCTGGTTAGCTTTCTTACTCACCACATGAACATGAATTGGCGAGTAGGTGTAACGCATTTAGCGCAACTGTTTCTCGACTTTGAGCCCGGAATTCATTACCCACAATTCCAAATGCAAGCAGGAGTAACCGGGACTAACACAATCCGTATTTATAATCCGATCAAGCAAGCCCAAGAACATGATCCTGACGGCACGTTCATCTACAAGTGGGTACCTGAATTGCAAATGGTTCCTCCCCCTCTTTTATTCGAGCCTTGGACAATGACCCAGATGGAAGCTGTCATGTATCAGTTGCAGCCAGATAGCCGTTACCTTGCACCTATTATCACACCAGACAGCGCAGCTAAGGCAGCAAGAGAGCGCTTATGGACGTGGCGGAAACGAGCCGATGTGAAACAAGAAGGCAGACGAATTCTTGCGCGACATGTTAGACCCTCAAAAGAAAGTAGGACGCGATGATCATCTCTCAATCACAATGCGTACAAATGCAAACACACTCCAGGGAACCCGTTGTACCCTCAACTAGTAAGGAACACATTATGTTCAAACGTATCTTAGTTATCGCGGCGACACTGATGGCGACGTTATTTTTTATGCTTCCCGTCAAGGCTCATGAGCATGGCATGATGAAAGCCGATATTGTCGACGTTGCCGCTGAAAACGGCTCTTTCAATACGCTTGTTGCTGCGGTAAAAGCAGCGGGCTTGGTTGACACTCTCAAAGGGGAAGGCCCATTTACTGTTTTTGCACCAACGGAAGACGCTTTTGCAAAACTGCCAGACGGCACAGTCGACATGCTCTTAATGCCGGAAAACAAAGACAAGTTAGTATCTGTTTTGACTTATCACGTCGTCCCAGGGAAAGTGATGGCTGCCGATGTTGTTAAGCTAGACAAAGCGACTACGGTTCAGGGGCAAGATGTGATGATTAAAACCATGGGCGATAAAGTCATGGTTAACGATGCAAATGTCATTGCAACCGATGTGAAAGCTAAAAACGGTGTCATTCACGTGATTGATACTGTCATCATGCCGAAATAACACCATTCAAAGGGCGGGACACTCCGTCCTTTAGACAGAACTTCTTCCACCCTTAGCACGATTCCTCTCCACTTATCCCCAACAAACCTCCATTCATTCACCGTGGCTATAAAAAGGATAAAAACAAAATTAAAATCAATATCTTGCAAGACGACACTGCACAATATTGACGAGGTTAAGATATCGTTATCTTTCAATTTGAGAACAGGATTCCATGTCAGTGACGTTTACTTTTCCACATGTAAATTCTTAAGCTAAATTTTGGCTGCTCAATCACATTTCGGCAAACCATTCGAAAGGGTGGGACGCAAAGCTTCCGGTCTGTCAGCATTTAAAAATCTAAAAGAATGCTCATGATAGCGGGGTTACCATGACGCAGTGTTACAGAAGTCCAATTTCTGTAGCGTTGCTTTATGCTCAGCATGCGCCGGGGTGTGACACTAGTTTGTCAGCCATAACAGAGGACATGTGATGAAATCATTTCCAACCAAATCCGTACTCGCGTTAGCACTTGCAAGCATTAGCTCAGGTGCTGCGGCTCACGGTTATGTATCAGAAACCAATGGTGGTGTCGCTGCAAGTCGCTCGGCACTATGTAAGTATCCAACGCCAGATACTAACGAAAAAAATAATAACTGCGGTGCGATTCAATATGAACCGCAAAGCGTTGAAGGCCCTGATGGCTTTCCCGAAACAGGGCCTCGCGATGGTAAAATAGCGAGTGCCGAAACCGCTTTAGCAGCAGCCCTTGATGAGCAAACTGCCGACCGTTGGGTAAAACGCCCTATTCAAGCAGGTACACAAACTTTTGAATGGACATTTACCGCTAACCACGTGACGCGCGACTGGAAATATTACATCACCAAGCCTGATTGGAACCCAAACGCTTCACTATCACGAGACTCTTTTGATCTAACTCCTTTCTGTGTCGTCGACGGCAATATGGTTCAACCCCCGAAACAGGTAAGCCATCAATGTAATGTGCCTACTCGCGAGGGATACCATGTCATCCTGGCAGTATGGGATGTTGGCGACACTGCAGCCTCATTTTATAACGTGATCGATGTGAAATTTGATGGTGACAGTCCCGTTATTCCAGATTGGAAGCAAGGCGGTCAAATTATTCCTACAATGGATTTAAATATTGGGGATTCGGTTTATACACGCGTATTTGATCAAGCAGGTGAAAACGTGGCGTATAGAACTGAACTAGAAATTACCGATGCAGCAATGGGCCAAGCGAAAAACTGGTCTTACGCACTCGCGACTAAGCTAAACCAAGAACAAGCAAAACTGCAAGCCGGGCAGTATGCAGAGGATAAATTCACTCCTGTTTATGGTACTAATCCGGTGTATCTGCAAGCAAATAGCGGCCTTGAGCGAGTAGAGATCGGCTATAACATTGAAACTCCTGTCCCAGAATACTCACTCACAGTAGATGGCTTAGCAGACGAGTATATCATTGAGTCAACACCGACAACGTTGGATCTGACACTAACTGCTGAAGGCGATTTAAATGCAGAACTCACCGTTTACAATCACCATCGCGAACCACTTGCAAGTTGGGCAAACGAAATGAAAGACGGCTCGGTAGAGGCGATATCGCTCGCTTTAAGTAAATCAGAGCCGGGTCACCATATGCTCGTGACACGTATTAAGGACAAAGATGGCAACTTGGTGGATCAGCAAACACTCGACTTTCACTTAAAAGAAGAGTCAGTTATTCCACCACCATCTGGTGAGTACGATTTTGTCTTCCCTGAAGGACTATCTAGCTACACTGCGGGCACAAAAGTGCTTGCCAGCGACGGGGGCATTTATCAATGTAAACCTTTCCCATACTCTGGTTACTGTATGCAGTGGAAAGAAAGCGCAAACCATTACGAGCCTGGAATAGGTTCACACTGGGAGATGGCTTGGGATAAAGTCAACTAAATCACCCTTCGAACGTTAAGTAAAAAGAGCCTCACTATGAGGCTCTTTTATAATCAAACGCAAAAATGACAATTTTCCCGGTCTAAACCATGAACACCAGATAAACTAGTGAGATGCGCTCGCCCCTCAATCAGCCCCATTTCATACCCTTCTAGTAAAACGGATTGTCGCATTGATAAGCGCTGAACATGAAAATTATCTGGTGGGGCAATCACCCTAACATGTGTTCCTGGTGGAGGGTTACGAATAAACTCTAATGATTGATTATAGTTATCTGCACGTCTTAACATCGCATCCGCCATTTTGGGGTGCTCCGCAAAAAGTTTCTTCATCAGCCATGTGGTCTTAACTGGCTTTTTGGCATAATTCAGTGGGTGAGAGAGTACTACGGTTATGTCGCGAGCCCCTCGACGATAAGCCTCACGCACTGGGATAGAATCAGCGACCCCACCATCGGTATAACAACCGCCAGAAAAACAAGGGGTATGCTTGTAGGCAATCGGTAATGCTGTTGTCGCTTCAATCGCATGGTGAAAATTATCACGTGTCACGCGGTAATAATCTGCCTGCCCTGTATCTACATTTGTTGTCGCTGCGAGAAAAGGAACGCCATTAAACAGTTTATTTTCATCGACGGGATACAAGCGATTAGATTCTTCAAACAGCCACTTCACATCGATGAGGTCCCCACCTTTAACGAAGCGAGTTGGGTCAAAAAAGCGTTTGCTTGTGGCCAGCTTAGTAATGACGTTAATACTGCGATGCGGGTAGTCGGTCAAATACCCAATCAAATTTGATGCACCAGCAGATACACCGATTGCAAAATCAAACGGTTTATAACTCTGCTCTAAAAACGCATCTAACACTCCGCTTGCGAAGACGCCTCGCATCGCGCCACCTTCTACTACAATTGCTTTTGTTGCCATATTTCCCCCATTCTCCTTGCCAAAAGAGTAATGAAATTCGTGCAATCACAACAATTGAATATTCTTATTATTGAAATAGGTGAAGTCTATTTATTTCTCTCTTAGAAAATGAAAACTAAAGTTCAAAAAATCCGTACCCGTTAGAAATGTAATTGCGGGCTTAACCAAGGTGGCAAGGTCTAAGAGAAATCTAGGAGAAAACCGTTTTATAGGCTTCGCCCGCGCCATCAATGAACATTTGAGTACCAATAACCGCTAGAATTAAGCCCATCATTTTAGTCACAACATTTAGAGCACTTGGTCCAACCGCTTTGACCAATTTGTCTCCAAATAAAAACAGTACATAGGTGATCACACAAAGGACAGCGAAAGAAACGATAGTAATAATGGTTTGATCGAAACCACCCGCTGTCGCAAAGTTCATCGCGGTAGCAATCGTTCCAGGCCCAGCTAATATTGGCATCGCCAGTGGAGACACTGCAATACTCAATGCCGCCCGTTGCTGAGCTGGTGAATACGCCTTCTCTTTGGTTTTCTGATGCGTCGAATCACCTTGAAGCATGTTAAAACCTATCAAAAACACCAAAATACCGCCTGTTATTCGCAATGCATAAAGCGTGATACCAAACAAATCAAAAATTAACTTACCGGCAATAGAAAATATCGCGATGATAATAAATGCAATAAAAACCGAGCGAAGCGCAATGGAACGGATGGTTTCTTTATCTTCATCAGCAGTTAAACTCAAAAAGATGGGAATATTGGCGATAGGGTTCATGATGGCAAAGAAGCCCATAAACACCGTAACTGTATGAACAATGAGTTCTTTCATATTTTCCACTGCATTTAAATTATTGATTCTAAAAACAGTATATACGCTCTCAAACAGAACGAGTGGTGTATTCTCGATTCGCCTTCACACTTATGCGCCAAGCATTGTTTTTCTTTTGAGATAGTTTACCGACTCATCAAATGTCGCTAAGGTGAGTCTTCAGCCTTTACACGTAACAGGGGATGTTAAGTCACCATGAACAGCACGATTCAAACAATTCTCAATCACCGCTCAATTCGAAAATTCACCTCACAACCGATTGAGAGCGAACAATTAGATGCCATTCTTCAAGCCGGCCTTGCGGCGTCCTCATCAAGCATGTTGCAAGTCGTTTCAATTATCCGCGTGACCGACAAAGAAAAACGTACGCTATTAGCTCAATATGCCGGAAATCAAGGGTACGTTGAAAGCGCGGCTGAGTTTTTGGTGTTTTGTATTGATTACCAGCGCCACGCCAGTATCAACCCAGATGTTCAAGCTGATTTTACCGAGTTAACGCTAATAGGCGCTGTAGACTCGGGCATCATGGCACAAAATTGCTTGCTTGCGGCGGAGTCGATGGGACTAGGAGGTGTGTATATTGGTGGTTTACGAAACAATGCCCAAAAAGTAGACGAATTATTAGGTTTACCTAAAAATACCGCCATTTTATTTGGTATGTGTCTTGGTCATCCAGATCAAGCCCCTGAAGTAAAACCTCGCCTACCTAAGCATGTCGTGGTGCATGAAAATCAGTATCAAGACCTAAACTTGGATGATATTCAGACGTATGACCAAACTATGCAAAACTACTATGCAAACCGTTCGAGCAATCAAAAACAGAGTACTTGGTCGCAAGAAGTCACCAGTAAACTGGCTGACGAATCACGTCCGCATATCCTGCCTTACTTAAACAGAAAAGGGCTCACTAAAAGGTGATGACTACAATACGATAGGATCAAAAAAGGCCTCTGAAGAGGCCTTTAGAATTTATCAGCAAAAACTTGCTTAGTTACCGCCTGTCGCGCCAGTGCCTGGACCCGGTGGATCTTCAGGTTCAATTGGCTCACCGACTTCCGCATCTGGAATTTGTGGTACGTCAGGTTCGATATCTTCTAATGGAATGTCGTTATCGATAGCCTCTTGTACATCTGCAACAACTTTCTGAGTATCTTCAGCTGGAATCGTTACGTAGATAACATCTCCTGAATCATTCTCAGGATAATTTGGGTTCGCCGCGATTACATCTTCTGTGATTGCTTTTGCAGCAACAGCTACAGCTTCAGGCGAAGCTGTTGGGTTCGCTTTGATGATATCTGATACAACGTTTGCTGTTGCAACTAGCTGAGTAGCAAGTGCGCTGTTACCACCCTCACTGCCAAGTCCTGCTACTACAGATTCTGTATCACGAAGGATTTCGTCAACTGTTTTACCACTTGCATTGATATCTATACCCAAATTCTCGAATACTTTTTCAGCGATATCAGAAGAGTATACTTCACCATCTTTTAAAGAGTTAGCAACCAAAGTCGTAAATGGAGAGCCTGTTACCAATGAATCCGCCTGGGCTAGGCCTTGAGGGATTTTGTAGTCAGATGTAATAGGTTTGCCATTTGACGCGTCTTTACTATCTTCTGTGTGCGTTAATACGAAAGCACAATCACCTGGCGCATTTACAACGTTGATATTTTCAAAACGCGCTTTACCAACCATACCTTCATAGTTTGTTGTATTTTCAATCGCGTCGTATGTCTCACCACCACATACTGCTTGAACTTTCATGCCGATAACAGCTGGGTCATAAGCCTGAACTGAGTATCTTTTTACCTCAGGGTCGCTGTCACTACCACAACCTGCTAGTAGGACTGCTGCCACACTTGCCGTTAAAAGTTTGATTTTCAAAATTAGCTCCAATATTTGTTGTTATATCCGACCGCAACAGGAAGCATAACGGCAGTTGCATATAGTGTAAATAGGATGCATACAACTTTGGCATGAGTTTTTTCACATTCTTGCCTGTTTGCTTGTGCAAAATCATGCATTCATCTCAATAACGTTAAATAGACACAATTTTGTCATGTATTCGTCAGTATTTTTTCAAGTAACTTGTTGCCTTTATTGCAACCAGATGGATAATAGTTGACTATTTTTTGTGGGTCGGATTTTCACACCTTCATTAATGAAACTAAGAGCTCTAAGTCGCTAGCAGCCATTTGGAGTGTTTATTACACAAATAATTCTGAATGGACTCGCTTTCTAAAGGCTTAAAACTGCAGTAAATCATCAATATTGATGAAATGCAGTTCAATTAGAATGAATCAATTTCAGTCGGCAAACTTTCTTTCGGTAGTTATAAACCAATGAACACATTTAATAAATTTTTGGGGATATCAGTACTTCCTATCCTTCTTACAGGGTGTACTTTGCCTGGTAGCCACCTTTCGGTCAGTGACAAAACAGTCATGAGCACTGAATCGAGTGATATAGAGTCTCAGGTTACCGTTTATCCCTTAACTTTGGAGCGCGTAACGTCTTTAAATTCAGTGGACCCTTTTTCAAAACCAAACCCAGAGTTAGATATTGAAATCGCAAAATATGAATACGAAGTAGGACCTGGCGATATCCTAAATATCACTATTTGGGATCACCCAGAGCTAACGATCCCAGCGGGCTCATACCGAAGCTCAGCCGAAGCGGGTAACTGGGTGCATTCGGATGGCACGATCTTCTACCCTTACATAGGTGTCGTACATGTTGAAGGCAAAAACGTACGTCAGATTCGTGCAGACATTGCAAGCCGCCTTGCAAAATACATTGAGAGCCCACAGGTCGATGTAAGCGTTGCGGCATTTCGCTCTAAAAAGACTTATGTAACTGGCGAAGTTAACAAGCCAGGACAACAACCAATTACAAACATCCCCCTTACACTTCTAGATGCTGTGAATAGAGCTGGCGGACTGGCTGCCGAGGCTGATTGGCGTAATGCGACACTGACACGCAATGGCGTTGTTGAAAACGTTTCTTTGTATGCTCTGATGCAACAAGGCGATTTAACTCAAAACCGCCTTCTAAAGCCTGGCGATATTGTTCATATTCCTCGAAACGATGCGCAAAAAGTATTTGTTATGGGCGAGGTTAACGATCCGAAATTACTCAAAATTGATCGTAGCGGCATGAGCCTTACTGAGGCTCTTAGCAGCGTTGGTGGTATCAGTGAAATCTCCGCAGATGCTACCGGTGTGTTTGTCATCAGACGTTCAAAAGAAGAAGCTAAAATGGCGGACATTTATCAGCTAGATGTTTCTGACGCTTCTGCTTTGGTGATTGGTACTGAGTTTGATCTCAACCCTTACGACATAGTCTATGTGACGGCTGCACCTGTTAGTCGTTGGAATCGTGTGATTGCTCAGCTCGTTCCAACCATTTCCGGCTTTAATGAACTAACTGAAGGTGTACTACGAGTACGCACTTGGCCGTAAAACAACGTGCCGCAAGAAAATTATCTCTTGCGGCACGTAATCGATAGCTACTCAGCTCAATTGCGCAATATAAAGAAGCCAGCAATTTAGTTGAGATCATAAGCATACAACTTAAAGTAGGGTAAGCATTTGTTTTCTAATATTCTTGTCGTCTGTGTTGGTAATATTTGCCGCTCTCCAACAGGAGAGCGGCTTTTGCAGTCTTTACTACCAAACAAACATGTCGCATCAGCAGGAATCGCAGTAGATAAGAGCCATCTAACGGGAAAAGCTGCTGACGAGATGGCAACCACTATCGCGAACGAACATAGCGTAAGCTTAGATGGACACGAAGCACGACAATTAACACCTGAGCTTTGCGCTCAATACGATCTGATATTGGTTATGGAAAAAGGTCATTTAGAAGCCTTAACCAAAATCGCTCCTGAGGCACGAGGTAAAACGATGCTGTTTGGACAGTGGATAAATGAACAAAACATCCCTGATCCATACAGACAAAGTAGAGAAGCTTTCGAACATGCATATACGCTTATAGAAAAAGCAGCAAAAGCGTGGTCTCAAAAACTATAAGCCGTAAGGCTAAATAAACGCCAATGGCAAGGTATTTAAGAAGTTAAAGTAATGACAACACAAACTATTAAGCAATCACGTCAAGCCGACGATGAGATCGATTTGGGAAAGTTATTTGGGATCATTCTCGATGCCAAATGGCTCATTCTATGTACCGTAGTCCTATTTTCGATTATAGGCGTCGGCGTTGCCATTCTATCAACACCTATCTATAAAGCTGACGCTCTTATCCAAATCGAAAGTAAGAGTTCAGGTGGTATTTCAGCGATGGTTGGTGATATGGGAGAGCTGTTTTCAGCAGAATCATCAGCGACAACAGAAATAGAGATCATCAAATCTCGTATGATCTTGGGCGGTACTGTTGATAAGTTCAACTTAACGACTGTCGTTTCTCCAAACTACATGCCAATTATTGGTAAAGGCCTAGCTCGACTACAAGGTGAGCAAATCAGTCTGAGCGTTTCACGATTTAATGCTCCTTCTTACGCAGTTGGCGTTCCTTTAACTCTTGAAGTTATTGATTCTGAAAAACAGACGTTCAGGCTCTTAGAAGATGACAATAACGTCATTCTAGAAGGTAAAGTTGGTGAACTGCTTGAGAAGAATGGATACCAGTTTTTGGCGACTGAGCTTGTGGCTCAAACTGGTGACTCATTCACGGTCAGCAAAATCAGTAAATTAGATGCAATTAATAAACTTCAAGAAAACTTATCGATTAGCGAACGTGGTAAGCAAACCGGGATTATATCTTTAAGCTTCTCTGGTGAAGACCGCGCTAAGATTCAAGATATCTTGAACGACATTAGCCAAAACTACTTCTTACAAAACGTTCAAAGAAATTCTGCAGAGGCAGAGCAAAGCCTCGAGTTCTTGAAAGGTCACCTCCCAGACATCAAAACAAAACTGACCGCTTCTGAAGACGTTTTAAATCGGTTCCGTCAAGAAAATGAATCTATCGACTTAGGCCTTGAAGCTCAGTCAACGCTGAAAGTAATGGTTGAGTTAGAAGCACAGCTAAATGAGCTTACATTCAAAGAAAGTGAGATCAGCCAACGCTTCACACAGGATCACCCAGCTTATAAGTCGCTACTTGATAAACGTGAAACACTATTAAAAGAGAAAGAACGTCTTAATAAACAAGTTCAAAAGTTACCGAAAACACAGCGTGAAGTTCTACGTATGACACGCGATGTAGAAGTAAACCAACAAATCTACATCCAACTATTGAACAAGGTTCAAGAGCTCAACATTATTAAAGCCGGAACAGTTGGCAACGTTCGAATCTTAGATAACGCTCAATCTTTCTCTAAGCCAATTAAGCCGAAAAAAGCGCTTATCGTTGTGCTAGCAACACTGCTTGGCGGTATGGCAGGCGTTGCTTTCGTATTAATTCGTGCAGCATTCCACCGTGGTGTGGAAACACCAGATCAAATTGAACAGATTGGCATGCCAGTTTACGCAAGCGTTCCAAAATCTATTCAACAACTGGAATTTGCAAACAAGCTTAAGCGCAACAAAGGCAGCAACAATGAGCTAGTCCTTCTAGCGGAAGCTAACCCAGCCGATCTTTCCATTGAGGCTCTACGTAGTCTTCGCACTAGCTTGCACTTTGCAATGATGGAAGCGAAGAATAACGTTCTTATGATTTCAGGTCCTGCACCATCTATCGGCAAAACATTTGTATCGACCAACTTTGCGGCCGTCGCTGCGAAAACCGGTCAGAAAGTGCTGCTTATTGATGCGGATATGCGTAAAGGTTATTTGCAGCAATGCTTCGGTCTACGTTGGGACAACGGTCTTTCTGATTACTTGAGCGGTAAGACATCCCTTAGCAACATCATTAAATCTACATCCATTGATAATTTAGATGTTGTGACTCGCGGCCAAGTACCACCAAATCCGTCAGAACTTCTTATGCACCCTCGCTTCAAGAGCTTTGTTGACGAGATGTCTGCACAATACGATCTAGTCATCATCGATACACCGCCTGTACTCGCAGTTACCGACCCAAGCATTGTTGGCGCGCTTGCAGGAACAACTCTGATGGTCGCTCGTTTTGATCAAACGACTTTGAAGGAGATTGAAGTCGCGCAAGGTCGCTTCGAGCAATCAGGCGTTGAAGTTAAAGGTGTGATTCTCAATGCAGTTGAGAAAAAGGCATCTAACTCATACGGCTATGGATACGGCTACTATAACTACGCGTACAAAAGCGAATCATAAGTTGAATTTAGATCGCTAATTAAACCAAATATGACAAAGCCCTGCTAGAAACAGCAGGGCTTTTTCTATTGCACTCTTAATTGCTTGTACGTAATCAAACTAAGCAAGACAAAGAATATTGGGTCACTCCAACCAAAACCGACAAATACTCCGATAATGCCGGCATAGGTAGTAATCACTGCCCCTAAGCCATTAGTAATCAATAATGCTTTAAACAGATGTTTCGCAGTATGCCCTGATTCCACATTACGTAACATCAAACTCACCGCTGCGATTCCACCTAAAAAGATCGAAGTATGCTGCGATAAAAACAGCGCGTACTGGTCGTTAATTTGTACTCCATACATCGGCCACATTATGGTTGGTACAAAAAACAACGCAAAAGCGAATACCGTATATACGACACCATGAACGGTTAGAAAAGTGCGGTTGGTCATCATCTCCTTATCCTCTAATAGGCCCTTGATTGAGCGTCGTTAACGGCACATTGATATCGAAAATTTGACCTCGTACTTCGACTACGCCCATTTTTCGTAAGCGTGCGGCATGCATTTCGAGATAAGCTTGCGCCGTGGCTTCATCTTCAAAAAGATAGATACCACCACCGAGTTTGTCTTTTTCGCTTTCCGTCCAGATTTTCCAAATCATGCCCGGCTCTTGGTTAATCGACTTAGCTAAGTCGACCAGATCATTCGACATCTCGTCACCAAACGGACCATGAAATTCAAAATCAACTTGCAATAATTTCGCCATCTTGAGTCTCCTCTTCTTATTGACTCGTTTTCGATGACAAGATTATTACCTTTATAAAACTGACAGAAAAGTTCATAATTTTGCCATTAACTGTCTAAAAAATTGACTCATGAGACTAAAAACGACCTTAGAACAATGGCAAACGCTACAAGCGATTAATCAAGAAGGCAGCATTCAATCCGCAGCTTTACTGCTCAACAAGAGCCATACCACATTGATCTACTCGGTGAGGAAGTTAGAAGACCAACTTGGTATTCAACTTATCG
The DNA here is from genome assembly GCF_033338935.1 of Vibrio sp. Vb0598. Taxonomy (NCBI): domain Bacteria; kingdom Pseudomonadati; phylum Pseudomonadota; class Gammaproteobacteria; order Vibrionales; family Vibrionaceae; genus Vibrio; species Vibrio sp. Vb0598. Next base: position 27,971 of record NZ_JAWOTP010000003.1, read on the forward strand.
AAGTACGAGGGCGCAAAGCGGGTTTGACAGAGCACGGCAAAACCATACTGCGTCGTGCACAATCCATGCTTGAACAAGCGCGGGAACTAGAAGTCATCAGCGAGCAGTTAAAAAGTGGGGTGGAATCTCAAATCACGATCGCAGTAGATCATCTTTGTGACCCTTGTTGGCTTTATGCACCACTCAGTCAATTTTTGGAGGACAACAACACGACCTCCGTTCAAGTGGTTGAAACGTCACTGAGCAAAACAACCGAAATGGTCGTAAATGAGCTCGCTGACATCGCAATCATCAACTTACCGATAACCAACTACCCTGCCGAAGCATTTGGCGTAACAACCATGCTGCCTGTAATCGCAGCACACCATCCACTCGCTAAAAAGCCGCATGTTTCCATCGACGATTTTGCAACCACCAGCCAAATTGTCATCCGTGACTTAGGTGATTCAGACAAAACGAAAAGAGATGTGGGTTGGTTACGCGCACGTCAGCGTATTACCGTCGATAACTTCGACCACGCTTTTCACGCCGTAGAGCAAGGCGTTGGGTTTTGTCGGCTACCAGCGCACTTAGTCTCAGCCCGAAAGAGCGATAAAATTAAAGTATTGGAGCTCGAACACTCCCATCAATATCAAGTTGCGCTGCACCTCACTTTGCCCAAAGGAGCCAAAAGTGGTCCTGCGACTCAAGCGCTTTATCGTATTTTACTCAAAAGTGTAGAAACTCGAGTCTAGCAACAGTGGTATTGAGTTGAATCGCTAGTGTTATCGCCTATTGATTCTCCCTAAACATAGAGAAACGGCCATTTTGTGACGCTACACTCTCACAAAAGGTTGCACGAAGGATAGCGACCACCTACTATCACTCTGCTCATGCCTAAAGCACCCAACACTCGCGGAAAGAACTCGGTTCACGGCAATATCCTCACCTGCTTGGTTTAGCAGGCACAATCTGTTTTTACCTTCTTTTTAGCTTCTATTTAGGCGAGTGTGGAAGAAATAAGAAAGGTGAAATATGAACTCTACAAATAGCTTCTCGATCAATATCAATCAGCAAAAATCCATTGCTAAAAAAAGGCTCAAAGCTATCCGCCTATACGATGACGCCACGTTGGAGTTAGTTAAGCGATTTCACTCCAAACCAGAATCTTTGGCTCCCAATACAATTCAATTGGCTGACGTTCAACATGCACTCGCAAGAGAACTGGGCTTATCCAGTTGGAGTAAACTAAAAGCTCATGTCGAAGAGCTAGAAGCGCACAAACTAGCCATCAAAGAACAAAAACCGCCCCTAGATGCAAAAGTAAAAACGCTACACGTTCGTTGTGGCCACGACATTCAACAACAACTTAAAGCCAGCGGATTTGAAGGGACATTTTTAGCCCTGATCGATCCGCTTTGTATTGGCCCCATACCAGCAACACCGCAGAACTTCCTTGCCATTCGTGCCCAATATGTCGTAGAGACTCTGCTGCCCGTGATGAAGCGTGAAGACTCGGTTCAAGATATAGTCACATTGGAACAATCAAACCTCGATCTGTTGCAAAATGATGTATTTGAACGAATCGTCTTTTGGGTCGAACATGACAGTTATGATCAATTGATGCTAATTCGTGCTCTAACACAGTTAGAGAATGTAGAGAATAAAGTGATAGAGATCATTGAGTTGAACCAGTTCCCGGGCACTGAACGATTCATCGGCTTTGGGCAGTTGCCTGAAGAAGCTATTCGTTCTTGTTGGCGATATCGTAAACCCGTATCTGCTAAGTTATTGAGCCAAGCAAAGCAGTGTTGGCAAGCAGTGTCATGTTCCTCACCAAAAGCTATCGTCAGTTTGATAGAGCAACATCAACTGGATTGCTTACCCAATATACTCGACGTGCTTAAACGCCATTTGCAAGAGTTACCTAATTCACAAACTGGATTGAGCTTGACACAACACCTCGCACTAAAGGTTTTGAGCTCGCAAAATCGTTCAATTCCCATCAAAGATTGGTTTGAGCAATATCAACAACTAGAACCTCTTCCTTACCTAGGAGACGTGATGTTTTACGCGTTACTCCTCCCTCTAGCACAGTGTCAAACACCTTTGATCACGATTGAGTCACGTGAAAGGCACTGGTGGGAACAAAGCGTCCGTATCACTGAGGCTGGCAAGCAGTGTTTGGAAGGCTTAATACGAGCGAAACAATGCTATTGGGTTGGAGGGATTAAAAATACCAGTCAAAGTTATTGGAGCTGGGATCACCTCCAACTAACTACACTTGCCAACCATCATTGAGTTGACAAATATGAAAGCATAAAGGGTTCGTTGGCTCTGATGAACACTCAATACTAAATTATCCCTAAAGAAGCGACCGCTAGTCTGAATACAACTTAAATAGTTATGCAGAAATGCATCCACTCAAAGAGAGTATGCACTCTATCTCTTATTAGAATTTATTGTAAATCCTCTTTGTTATCGGTTGTATATTCGATAAAAGTGTTAAAATACAAACTTTTTATCCAGGCAATTCGTTAATATTTGGTTAAAATCCCATTTTTATTAGTGATAAAGTTCACATCTATTAACCATTTAGAGGATTATTCTTTCGTATTTTCTCACTCCGCTGCTAATCTGCTCGCCGCTTTGAAGTGAACTCAAGGTGCATAACTATAAGGAGTGTTCTCATGAATACCAAGAAACCGATGTCGCTTACCAGCCGCGTAATTTTAGGTATGGTTGCGGGTATCTTGACAGGATTTGCAATTCGCACACTTTTTGCCGACAACGGATTTGTCGACGCATACATTGTTAATGGATTATTCGAAGTTGGTGGACAGATCTTCGTTGCCAGCTTAAAAATGCTTGTTGTACCGCTAGTATTTGTTTCGTTAGTTTGTGGTACTAGCTCTCTCAAAGACCTCTCTACACTGGGTCGCATGGGCGGTAAAACCCTCGCTTTCTACGTTACGACAACGGCTATCGCGATTACGCTTGCTCTAACTATGGGTACTCTATTCCAGCCAGGGGCAGGGGCAGATCTAACGGCAGCAAGTTCATTCAAATCAGCCGAAGCGCCATCTTTAGGTCAGGTGATCATCGATATGTTCCCGACCAACCCAATCAGCGCAATGGCAGAAGGTAAAACTCTGCAAGTTATCGTGTTCGCCGTGCTATTCGGTATCGCGATCAGTGCAGCGGGTAAACCAGGCGAACGCATCGCAGCATTCTTCTCTGATCTGAATGAAGTGATCATGAAACTGGTCGCGATTTTGATGAACTTGGCGCCTTATGGGGTGTTCTTCTTAATGGCGAAGCTATTTACTGGTCTTGGTCTGGGCGCGATCGTCAATCTGGCAGAGTACTTCTTAGTACTGGCTGGTACGCTTGTCCTACACGGTCTAGTTACTTACAGCTTAATGTTAAAAGGTTTCACAGGTCTAAACCCAATTACGTTCCTACGCAAGATGGAAGACGCGATCATGTTTGCTTTTTCTACAGCATCATCGAACGCGACGATTCCAGTGACAATGGAAACAGCAAAGCACCGCATGGGTGTTGAGAACCGTGTATCATCGTTCACAGTACCACTTGGTGCAACCGTGAACATGGACGGTACGGCGATCATGCAAGGCGTAGCAACTGCGTTTATTGCTCAAGCTTTCAATATTGATTTAACTATGGGCGATTACCTAATGGTTATCATGACGGCAACTCTGGCGTCTATCGGTACCGCAGGTGTTCCTGGTGTGGGTCTTGTCATGCTTGCTATGGTATTGAACCAAGTTGGTCTGCCGCTTGAAGGTATCGCGCTCATCATGGGTGTTGACCGTCTTCTTGATATGATTCGTACCGCGGTAAATATCACTGGTGACAGTGCAGTAACCGTCATCGTTGCGAAATCAGAAGGCGCATTGGATCAAGCTCGCTTCAACGACCCAATGGCAGGCGTTGCCGAAGAAGAAGTGCACCTGAAGCGCACGGAAGCATAAACCCTTCCAAGTTAAATTATCCTGTCTAAGCAAAAACCACCTTACTCTAAGGTGGTTTTTTGTTTCCAATTAACCCGAAATCAAAAAGGTTTAGATAAAACTCTCGTCCCCCGAGGTTGTTTCAATTACTAATCGGTAAGTAGTTAGATTCTATATTAGTTCATCTACAGGGTTAAGATAACTCGCCTATGTTTATCACTTTGAAAATGATATAAGGGACATTTTCATCATATAGAGATACAAATTCCATTATCAAATTAAAGTTCAAAACCAAATCGCGATAGATAGTAGTCTGATAATTAAGTTGGTACTAAGATACATACATCATAATTTCATGTTTAAAAATAGTCTTTTTTTATTCATATTCTCATTTCCAATACTTGCATTAGGTTTCAACGAAAGTATGTTCGATTTTTTTAAGAAATTTAAATATACATTAAGCCCAGAGATAAAAGGTACTTTAGTTCTTGACCAAAGACCTCTAAAAAATTTAACCGTTTACTTAGAAGCTAATTTTTTAAAGAATGCTTACAAAAGGAGTTCAATTACTAATGAGTTAGGTGAATTTCACTTTAAGCCAGTCATACATTCTCAAAGGTTTAAAGAATCAGCTTTGAATCAAACATATTCATATATCGGAATATATACCTATATAAATGAAGAAAAGAAGTACATTTGGGAGTCTCAGTTAAGCTACGTTTCACCGCCTATATTTATAAAAGATAACTTAAATAACCTTTACTGTGAGCTTAAAAATAAAGAATTCCGATATTTTTTCAAAAATATCAATCTAGAAAGTGCTCGAGATCTAATGGTTATTAGCAACTGCAATTTAAATGGATTTTTATATAAAACAGAGTTTACGGAGGATACATAATGCCGTCTTTAACACCAAAACTTGCATCAGAGATCGCGAACATACCGTATGGAGTATACCAGGGACAAGGGAGACTAGCGTTTAGGGGACAAGGAGGTTTTGAAAAACACTTTGCATTTTCGCAGCAAGATGTTTTTAGTGGCCGAACTGGAGGCATCACAGGATTAGATCGTATACCATTGTTTAGAAAAGTGGTACCTGGTGTAATGAGAACATCTGAAGCATTTGCGGTAATTGGTATTGGGAAAGGAAAATATAAGGGAGATTTAGTAATTTCCATTAGAGGGACGCAAAACGCCAATGATTGGGTAACCAACCTAAATGTCGGCCTTAAAGGCTCTCCAAATGGCTCTATCGCTCATGCTGGATTTATTAATTCATTTTCAAGTATCAAACCAAGCATAAAACAATATTTACAGCAATGCCAAAATTTACCTAACCGTATTCATTGTGTTGGGCATAGCTTAGGAGGAGCTCTGGCTTCATTATGTTCTGATTGGCTGAGAGAAGAATATTCATTAAGAGTGAATTTATATACTTTTGGCGCACCTAGAGTTGGTTTAGAACAATATTCCCGTAAATCTAGTAAAAGCAACGACAAAGTATACCGCTGTACTCACGGCGCAGATCCTGTGCCTAAAGTACCTGTCTGGCCATTTATTCATGCTCCACATAATGGCGATGAGTACCGCTTAGACGCTAGTACTGGCTTTAATTTAAATGCTCATAGTATGTCTAGCGAAACAAGCTTAGGGTATTTAGATAATGCTAACTCCGAAACGTGGGGAGCAATAAAAGTCAGATCTAACAAGTACTTGTATACACCTACTAGATTTAAGTTTGAGCACAGAAACCAAGCATCATTTACAGAATATTGGTCAGAAAGAATTCAAGCAGCATTAATAACCTTATTAAAAGATACTGGCTTGTTTGCAGCAATAGCAGCCCAAGCCACAGTATCTACTGGAATGACATTTTATGATATACTCGCCAGAAATATAGAAAAAGTAGCTAAAGCTTCTAAAGTAAGAGAATCACAAGTCAAAGGGCTGTTAGGCCATATGCTGGTGTTTATTGGAAAACCAGTAACAGCAATTGAAGATATGTCTGCAAAGTTTATTAGAAACGTTTTTCTTATGGTATTTGGAAAACTTTATCGAGCAGCACAAATGGCTATTAGTGCTGTAAAATAAACTTTCAACTTAATCAGACATCGAATTCAGTTTTTCTCTGGCTTGTGCTTCGTGTTCTTTAGTGATGGCATTACCGACTGAGTTCGCGGCTAAGGTAAGTGCCGCCATATCATCGGTAAAACCGACGCCAGCTAGTACGTCTGGCACCATATCTGTTGGTAGGACGAAGTAAGCCAGCGCGCCACCTAGTATAGCCTTGTGGCGAACGGCGGTGTTGGAATCTGTCATCGCGAGCCATGATTTAATGCCCATTACGGCAATTTCTTCACCCGCTTTCTTAACCGACCCTTTCATTTTTCGCCAGAATGTTTTCTCATCTGGCGCTTGCATCGTTTGATCTTTGGCGTCTTTCGGCGCCGATTTTACAGACATTGTTGTGGTCATCGTTGCCTCCGAAATTTATGACTATGTCCAACATATTAATAAATCGAACCTGAACGCAAGATTAATAACAAGAAATGATAGTAAAGTGAAACACAGATAGAAAAATCCCCAAACCGAAGTCCGGGGATTATTGCCTTGGAAACAAAAAGTTTTGCAAACCAAAAGGTTGAAGCCAAAAGCTTTGGGAACCAAGCTTTAAAAGCAGAATGCCCTATTGAGCAATCTTCTCCAATACACGCATCAGCATTTTGATACGTGGTTCGATAGACTCAAGCAACAAGTACTCTTGGTCACTGTGGAAACCTGCACCGATAGGTCCTAGACCATCCAAAGTTGGAACGCCAAGAATTGCCGTATTGTTTGCATCAGAGCCGCCACCCACTTCTTTCCAGTTGATGTCAATAGACAGTTCACTTGCTGCTTCTTCAACTAATGCCATCAAGCTTTCAGTTTGCGTGCTTGGCACCATAGAGGGTTTGTAAGCTTCACGAACCAACTCGATGCTAACGCCATCAACGAATGGTGTTTCCAGCATGCCGTTTAGCTTGCTATCGACATCATCGTATTCTTCATTACTCCAGAAACGCACATCCACGATCGCTTCAGCGTGCTCAGGGACGATGTTTGCGCCGTTACCGCCAGACACAATACCCACGTTTAATGTGGTGCCAGATTCGAAGTTCGTCATGGCATTGATTGCGAGAATCCAGTTCGCCATCTCGGTAATTGCACTGCGGCCATTTTCTGGCTCGTTGCCAGCGTGGGCTGCAATGCCATTAAACGTGATTTTGTAACGCGCCATGCCTTTGCGCGCTTTGACTAAACCTCCGTCTGCGCGTGCTGCTTCTGCCACCAATACGTTTTTCGCGTTTTTTGCAACAGATTGAATCCAGTCGACCGAATCTAACGATCCAGTTTCTTCGTCTGGGTTCATGCAGATACAAATCGACAGTTTATCCAACACCGCTTGGTCGAGGTTACGCATCGCGTACACAATATTCAGCAAGCCAGATTTCATATCCGAGACACCCGGACCGTACGCTTTGTCAGCGTCTTGAGACATAGGACGTAATCCAGCGGTGCCGACAGGGAACACTGTATCCATGTGACCAATCAGCATCACGTCAACTTGCTCAGCCTCAGGCTTGTTTCGAACTTCAAGACCGATGCCCGCTCTGCCACAGTCGATGCGTTTTACGCTCCAACCTGACATCGCTTGGTACTTCTCTTCAAATTGAGAAGCGATAAACTCAATGCCATCAGTCGTGTACGTGCCACAATCGACATTGATGAGAGGACGAAGTTCTTCGAGATATTCATTGAGAGAAAACTGCATGATTGCCCCCTAAACAAACAAGTTCATGACTAGCATTGCGCCAAATGCGTTCAATACGGAAATCGCAATCATAATTGGGATATAACGACCTTCAGTACCGATAGGTCCCATAATTCGACCCATGTACTGAACCTGAGAGCCCATTAGATAAATTGCAGGCGCAAGAATCGCAATGTGCGTGCCGTTCAGGATACCTTGGTCAAACAGTGTAATCACTACGCCAACCGCGCCGCCCATCGACATCCAAGCCCCGATCAATACCGCTGCTGCTTCACCCGGAAGACCAAACACTGCCATGATTGGAGAAAACACAGTGCCCATCAGATCCAGCGCACCAGTGATTTGCAGCGCTTTGATGATAACGAACGCCATTAATACGTTAGGAACCGTAGAGGTAGTCGCAATTACCCAACCTTTCTTAGCACCTTCAACGAAAATATCCGTCACCATTGGTTTTTTCGCTTTAACGTCACCCATTATGCCGTCTCCTCTTTTAGGTTCTCTGATTTGTTTTGGTCTTGCTTGTCTTCTTTACCTTCCGTCATGTTTAGGTAGATACGGAACAGGTTCGCACCAATGATCTTAAACGCGAACATCACCACAACCGCCAAACCAATAGAAGAAGTTACTGCTAGAGAGCCGTCAGCCATCGTCAACGTGAACAATACCGCACCCGATGAGAAGAAGTTCACGATGGTTGCACCCGCAGTGAACTGGAACATGGTAAATACGTCCGTTTCACGCTTAGTTAGGTGACCTTCATCTTTTAGTTGACGCGTCATAGCCGCACCTGCATCGGTACTTTGTAGAGAAGCAATTAAAGCCAGACCAGAGTTACCAGGGATGCCCATTAGAGGACGTAGTAGAGGAGTAAGAAGCTTACGAGCGGCTTCAAGTGCACCGTAGTGCTCAAGTACGTTGATCATACCTAAGGCGAACATAACAGTTGGAATCAAAGTAAGTGCGAAAATGAAACCGTCGCGAGCACCGCTACCACCAGTACCGCGAAGCGACGTTGTTGCAACTTGCACACCGTCAGCCGTTTCGGTGACACCATACGCCACCTTGCCGAAAGAGCCATTGAGCGTTGTAAAATCGAATACACCGTACCATTCGCTAGATTGCATCAGGCCAGAAAAGAACACAACCGCAAACGCCAGAGCAACGTAGCACCCCAGTGTAACTTTACGCTCAGTTTGAACAGGAATTTTCATAACATTACTTACACATGTGGAACTTAACACATATGTTCACCTGAATAATGTGCTAGAGAGATGATCAAAATCAATCCGCCTGCCGAACATTATCGCGACTCAGTTATGAAGTTTTGTTTTATGATTTCAATCACAATTGAAAGATAATAAAAATTTGTGCTAACAATTAGGTATATTAATCTATGTCGATAGCTCACGACTTCTTCATCAACTCAAAAAATGATTCTGACGAATATTGCTTTCTACAACATTCATGACGTACTTCATACTTTGGCATTGAGGCAATATCGATTAACTCGAAAGTAACATTCAGCCACGAAATTTAGGTTAGGATGGCCCGGTCATATGTAAACGGCATAAACCAGAATTAACAGGACTATACGACCCATTGTTACGCTCACAATATAAAATAGCCAAATGGACACTCGCCCTCGTGCTTTGGGTGGTGATGATATGCTTAAGCCAAAATTCTGGTTTCTCGAAAAGCTGCCCGAAGGCTCACCAAATACAGAGTCAGCAAGATGAAAGCGTGAATTTATCACCATCTTGCGACCTTTCAGAAAAGCTGGTTCAAGCTTACCAACATCAGTTTGATCATATTCTTATTCCATTTTTTCTGTTTGCTTTGATTGTGGCGCTGCCGATGACAACCACAGCAATTCGCTATCTGGAATACACAGAACCGATACCGGAAAAGTATCGGGTTCACCTAAAACTTTGCGTGTTTAGAGAATAAAGCCAGCAAGGCGAGAGACCTTTCTGCTTGACTTTTGTACATATTTTATTCACTTCACATAACAAACAACGAAATTTAAAAGTTTTAGGAAATATTATGACATTCACTCGTACACTTTTGGCGTTAACGATGGCTATCGTACCTGCCGTATCTTTCGCATCAGAAAAGACCGCAGAACAAAAGCTAGAGGAAGTTACTCAGATACTAAAAGAAAACCCTCAAATTCTTGATTCATTGCACCAAAACCTTCAAGAGTACATTGCGTATCAACAGTCATTTGGCGACACCTTGAAGGAGGTTCGTCAATATCTAAGTGATGGCAAACATTCCTCTTTTGGTGCTGAAAACCCTGAGTTAACCATTATTAACGTAACAGACTACAGCTGCCCTTTTTGTAAACGTTTAGAAGGAGAGCTGGTCAAAGTTGGTAAGGAATATCCGCAGGTAAAAGTGCTTAACCTCAATGTCTCTTTTAAAGAACAATACGAGAAAAACGGCTACAACTCGGCAAGTTACGCATTAAATGTTTGGCAAAACCAGCGAGATAAGTACGAACAAGTGCATGAGTTATTGGTGAAAAAACCGGGCGCACATGACGCACGTTCCTTAAATCAAATCGCGAAAAAAACGGGGACAGAAGCGCAGCTTGTCGACGACAAAGAGACCAAGGCGTTGCTTGATAAAAACTATCAGTATTTCACGCAACTTGGTTTACGCGGCACGCCTGCGTTGATCATTAATGATCAAGTCATTCCTGGCTATGTGCCGTTTGACGAGCTAGAAAAAGTCATCGACCAAGAACTGGCGAACTAAAACAACAAAGCCCTTCCCTGATAACTCAAGGAAGGGCTTTTTCTATCTAGGCTTAAAACGAAGTTCTAACTACTTTTCGCGACCCACAAACGCCACAATGACTTTGTCATTGCCAAGCGAGCGAGAGAACACGTACGCGCCTTCTTGTTCAATTACTTGATGCTGACCCGCACCAATCGCTGGGTGCGCTTTACGGAACTGACCAAGAGTTTGCCAGTGTTTGAGCAGCGCTTGCTTCTCATCCGATAGCTTCCACACCATGTCAGAACGTGTGCCTTGGTGGAAATCATCCGCGTAAGGACCAATGTTACGGCCAACTTCATCACCATAATAAACCTGAACAGCACCAGGACTCAGAAGCAGTGCATTCGCGGCGTTACGCTGCATACCGTAATCTTTGAAGCGAGAGAAGAACAGCTCGGTATCGTGAGAAGACATGTAACTGACTGGGTTGAAGTCTTTCTCGTTCGCGATAGTGTCCGCATAGCTTTGGTAAGTGTCTGCCATTTGGCTAAAGCAAGCCGCGCCTTTGTCTAGCTTCTTCTGCATATCGAAGTTGATCAACGCGTCAAAACCATCATCGAAATAAGGGCTGCGATACGCGGTGTGTCCCCAGACTTCGCCCATCATCCAGAACGGCTGACCTGACTTATCGTTCTCTTTACGCCACTGCTCAAGGCTGCTTGATGCCTCTTCTTTCAAGCGTTTCCACACATCGCCTTCAACGTGCTTCACCGTGTCGACACGGTACCCATCAATACCAAAGCGTTTCACCCAATCAGTTTGCCACTCAATTAGGTAGTCCGAGACGGTGTAATTATCACGCGCCTCAACGCGAGTGCCAGGGTTATCCAATAGCCATTGAGCTGGCTTCACGGCTTTGTCTGATTCAGTGATAAAGTCAGGCAAACCCGCCAATGACATGGTGATATCACTGCTGCCCGGAGCTGGGTATCCCGGTAGACCTGTTCTTACCCAATCGCCGCCCCACCATTTCGCCCAGTTTGGACTCTGGTAATCAATATTCTGGTGGTAGCTATGCCAGTTTTCGCCCGCTTTTGGTTGCCAATCCCCCCACTTCTTAGGTAGTTCAGCGTTTGGTTTTAACACCTCAATACCATCAAATTGCAAATCGGCTAACGTTGAGTAACCGGTGTGGTTGATTACTGCGTCCATCAATACTTTAAGGTCACGTTTGTGTGCCTCTTCCACCAGCTTTTTCAGGTCATCTTCGTTACCGAAGTTCTCATCAATCTTGGTGAAATCGCGCGTCCAGTAACCGTGGTAAGCGTAAAATGGGAATGAGCCACTATCGCCGCCGCCCACAAAACCACGCACTTGCTCAACGATTGGCGACAACCAAATTGCATCGGTACCTAGGCTCTTGATGTAATCTAGCTTTTCGATCACGCCTTTTAGGTCACCGCCGTGGAAGGTACCAATCTCTTCTTTACCGTCTTTCTTACGCCCATAGCTGTTGTCATTGCTCGTATCAGCATTCTTGAAACGGTCGACCATCACGAAGTAAATGTTGGCATTGCGGTAATCAAACGGTACTGCTTCTTTGGTTTTCTTCACTGGCTCTAGTAGCACCAAACCGCCGGAATCTTTGCTCGGCGTCAGCGATACTTGCTGATCTTTGACTTCGACCATCTGCCCAGAGTAAGCATCACGCAACTTGGTGCCATCGGGGAAACTGTCACCCAGCGCAATGGTGACTTCGCCGCCTTGATAAACCTCACATTGCACTTGTGGGATTGGGCGTTTGAATTCTGTCTTCGCGGCTTTCTTAGGTTCACGCTTGAAGCGCAATGTTTTCGCTTCCGCATCAAAAGCAAAAGAGTAATCGCCAGTAAAGCGGATTTTTAATGGCAGTTCTGTTGGCTTTCCACAGTTCAGCGCGATAGGTTTGTTGAATTTGACCTTTTGACCGTCAGGCGCGACACAGTCGCCTTCAACACCCGTGATTTTGAGCGTATAGCCATCTTTGGTTAATGGCACAACCAAAGGCTGCTCTGCACTTAACGGAAAGTCACGGCTGTTGGTCGTGGTAGAAATGGTGATGTTTGGCTCGGCGATGGCACTTGCCGATGCAAGCAATAAGGTAGTCGTAATCAGATTCAGTTTCATCGTTCAGTCCATTGGTTTCGCATAGGCGCAGTATTCGTGTTGTATTTTTATTCACACTAATAGTAAATGGATGAAAAACTGAGCACATCATTCTGAAAGGCTACGCCCTAAAGCTTGTGACGCTTCACATTTTATTGATATAGGGGCGTAGTTCTATTTAAGTGCAATAGATTGAGGGAGTTAAAGTTGCACGCTGCCAAGATTGCTCATTTGATTCATCGCCCATCTTGTGCGGCGAGCAGTGTACTCACTTTGTGGGTAGACTTTGATTCGATATGGGTTTGGCAACACCACGGCTAAACGCGCTGCTTGCCACTTCGAGAGTTGCTTTGCACTGACACCAAAATAATTCTGCGCCGCCGCTTCGGCTCCGTAAATACCGGGACCAAATTCAACCACATTTAGATACACTTCTAGAATACGCTCTTTACTCCACATCAGCTCCATCAGTAAGGCAAAGTAAAGCTCGTAAGCCTTGCGAACGTAGGAGTGAGAAGGAAACAAAAACACATTTTTCGCAGCCTGTTGGGTAATAGTGCTCGCGCCTCTCGACGGACCATTATCACCAGCCTCGGAAATCACGTCGAATAGCGATTCGAAATCGACACCATAATGATGAGGGAATTTTTGATCTTCGGTCGCAATCACCGCTAACTGCATATTTTTTGAAATGCGCGACAAGGATACCCATTCGTGTTGACTATTGTCTGGATAGTTCTTTGGTGGCGCAACAATGCGGCTTAACTTCCATCCCCATATTGGTGGATCGACATATTTCACCAAACCAACCAAAACGACTGGGGCGATCAGCAATATCAACACCATTTTAAATAGAAATGACTTAAGCCTTTTCAACATGTGTAGTTCCCCAATGCATTAGCGATTGATGATAAACAAACCCGTGAGCTTGCCTGATTCAATCAAGAACAACAAGTTTTAGAGGTAAAAAATAGGTCAAAAAAAGCCCGATTTACAATGTAAAACGGGCTTAGAATTTGATTAGACTAAATTATTTGTGCAGCTTGTAGAACACGGTTGAAAGTGGAGGCAAACGAAGCTCAAGTGATTGAGGCAGTGATTCACTTTCAACTTTTTCCGTTTTCACACTGGTCAGCACTTTAAAATCGCTGCCGCCGTATTTGCTATCGTCTGTATTCAGTAGCAGTTCGTATTGACCTGCATTTGGAACGCCTAAACGAAAGCGCTCGTGTGGTACGGGCGTAAAGTTGGTGATGATCAGAATACGCTCACCTTCTTTACTAATACGCTCGTGCGCTAGGATGCTCGCATCCGCTTCGTCTTGTAGACGCCACTCAAAACCAGCAGGAACACAATCTTGATCGTGCATCGCCGCTTCATTGCGGTACAAGTGGTTCAAATCGCGCATCAGCTTTTGAACGCCTTGATGACGTTCGTATTCCAGCAAGAACCATTGCAACTGATCATCGTGGTTCCACTCCGCCGTTTGGCCGATTTCCGCACCCATGAAGTTCAGCTTTTTGCCCGGTTGACCATACATATAACCGTAGTATGCACGTAGGTTTGCGGTTTGCTGCCATTCATCGCCCGGCATCTTGTTGTGAATAGAGCCTTTGCCGTATACCACCTCATCGTGAGAGAGAGACAAGACGTAGTTCTCGCTGTGCGCATAAACCAGCGGGAATGTGATGGTATTGTGGTGGTATTTGCGGTGAACAGGATCTTCTTTGATGTATGAAAGACTGTCGTGCATCCACCCCATATTCCACTTGAAGCCAAAGCCTAAACCACCCATAAAGGTTGGCGCAGACACACCCGGAAACGCCGTTGACTCTTCCGCAATCGTCATCGCATTCGGGAAGTGCTTGTACACTTCTTCGTTCATCCATTTTAAGGTTGCGATTGCGTCGTAGTTTTCGTTGCCACCATCAACGTTCGGGACCCACTGATCGTGGCTACGTGAATAATCGAGATAGAGCATCGACGCGACGGCGTCCACGCGAATGCCATCAATATGGAATTGTTCAAACCAGTACAGCGCATTCGAGACAAGGAAGCGACGTACATGTTCACGGCCTAAATCGTAAATGTAGGAGTTCCAATCTTGGTGCCAACCGCGACGAGGATCTGGATCATGGAACAGAGGCGTACCATCAAAGTTCGCTAAACCATGATCATCCGATGGGAAGTGCGCAGGAACCCAATCCAGCACTACACCGATACCAGCTTGGTGACACGTATCCACGAAGAATTTGAAATCATCAGGTGAGCCAAAACGGCTAGTTGGTGCAAACAAGCCAACAGGTTGATAGCCCCATGAACCATAGAATGGATGCTCAGACACAGGCATCAGCTCAACGTGGGTGTAGCCCATATCCACAAGGTATGGCACCAACTGCTCCGCGAGTTCGCGGTAGTTCAGGAAATCACCTTTCTCGTCGCGCTTCCATGATCCAGCATGCAGCTCGTAAAACGATAACGCTTCATCACGCTTTTGTGTCACTGCGCGATTTTGCCATTTCGCATCTTGCCATTGGTAACGCTTGTGATCGTAAGTAATGGATGCGAACGATGGGTATTGCTCAGAGTAGAAACCCCAAGGGTCTTGTTTGTGTGGCAGCCCTTCCCCATTTGGCCCTTTGAGCTCAAATTTGTACTGAACGCCTTCTTCTAAGCCAGGAATGAATAGGCCCCAGATACCGTAGTCTAGGCGTTGCATTGGATGACGACGGCCATCCCATTGGTTGAAGCAACCCACAAGGCTAACAGCAGATGCATGTGGTGCATAAACAAGGAAACGCACACCAGAGATGTTTTCACCGCCACGTTCTAGCGTGACAAAGTGCGCGCCCATGTAGTGATACATATCTTTTGGCGTATGCAGATGCTCGTATTCTTGGTAAATATTGTGGTACTGATACGGATCATCAATAATTTGTTCAACACCATTCCAATCAACTGCCAAACGGTAGTGAGTCAGGTGTAAATCGCGTTGCTCTTTTAAGATGAAGCCGCTGTCGCCATCACGCTCAAGCGCCACGCGAGGCTCACCATTAACAAGCAGTTCAACCTTGTTTGCGCCCGGCATCCAAACTCTCAGCGAAGCTTCGTCGTCAATGAATGGACCCAGCGCCGCAAATGGATCTGAGTAAGCCGCCTCAGCAAGCAGTTCGTATGCGCGTTCGTGTTGTTTCTTTATTTTCTTGGTTTTGGTGGTTTTCAAATCTTTCTCCCTAGAGCCAACATCCTTTTCAAGACCAGAGATCTGAATCAAACATCGGTTTCTCCACAGCCAACGTTGTGAACTCACAAAAAGACTCCGCTTCTCACGTTCGTTGCGTAAACGGCGTCAAAATACAAAAATGCCCGCTATTGTCGCGGGCATAATAACGGTACTTCATCCTAACGGATTGTGTTTTAGGAATGAGTGACCTAGACGGAACTTTCGTACCTCTGAGCTAACAAAATTGGTAATCAGCTCGTCCATCTACACCACTCTAGGCATCTTACTTACTCGCCTGTGCACGAACTTCAGTAAGGCGTTTAGAAATACGATTCACATCTTCACGGCTGAAGATTTCATCTAGGTTCATCGACAATTTACGACGCCAGTTTGGATACTCATCCACCGTACCAGGAATATTGACCGGTTGATCCATTTCTAGCCAGTCTTCAAGCTGAACACTAAGCAGTGCAGAGTCACCCGCGGCTACGTGCAGTTGCAGCGCTTCGCTTAGGTATGAATCCATTGGCACGTACTGAGCATCATGACCAATGCCTTCTGGCAAATAGCCATGCCAGCGAACGCTGTCTAGAATGCCTTGTTTGCACTTCAAGCGATCAGCGAATAGGCCTTCCAACTGCTGTTCATCAGGGTACAGACCAATCTCACGCCCCATCTTCAAGTCATCACAGTGCCAGAAACCGCGTAGTGTTGGCATATCGTGCGTACACAGTGCAGCCATAGACTGCTCAGCGTAGTGCTTCGGAGAAATAAAGCCACCGTCGTCTTTTGATGTTTCGAAGAAGAAGACTTTGTACGAATGCACACCCGCATCACGAAGGATATCAACGATTTCATCAGGTACAGTACCCAAGTCTTCACCGATTACAGAACACTGATGACGGTGAGATTCCAACGCTAGGATTGCTAGCATGTCTTCCACTGGGTAGTACAGGTATGCACCTTCTGTCGCTTTCTCGCCTTTTGGAATCCACCAAAGGCGAAGCAGGCCAAGTACGTGGTCGATACGCAATGCACCACAATGCTTCATATTAGCACGTAGCAATTTGATGTAAGCGTCGTAGCCAGTCGCTTCTAAAACCTGAGGGTTAAGCGGAGGCAGACCCCAGTTTTGGCCTAGTGGACCAAGTACATCTGGTGGCGCACCGATGCTTGCATCCAATACTAGCGCGCCTTCGTCAGCCCATGTTTCGCTGCCTGAATCTGCAACACCAACCGCAAGGTCGCGGTACAAACCCACAGCCATGCCTTTTTCTTCGGCTAGCGCTTGCGCTTCTTTGATTTGATCGTCTGCGATCCATTGCAGGTACATGTACAAGTGAACACGATCTTGGTTGTCCTTAATGTACTTCTGAGTACCAGCTGCGTCGAATGTGCGGTATTTCTCAGGGAATACTGGCCAGCCCCATATGTTTGCATCTTCTGAATGTAAATCAGCATGAAGTGCATCGAATGCAGCTTGGTGTAGCAAGCTGTCGCCGCCTTTTTCAACAAAGTCCAAGAAGGCACGAGCGCGATCGGTGTTTTTGTCTAAATGGCGAGCTTTAAACTCACTGAATAGCAGCGGAAGAACGCTCATTTTTAGTTGCGAAACTTCGGTGTAATTCACCCAATGAGAGTCTCGCGCTTTTTGTAAACGTTGTTGGAACTCTGCACTACCCACTCGCTGTTGTGCTTCTGCACTTAGCGCGAATTCAGGTACAGAGCTTACGTCGATGTACATAATGTTCAACCAACGACGAGAAGACGGGCTGTATGGGCTTGCCCCTTCTGGATTCGCAGGGAAAAGCGAGTGAATAGGGTTCAAGCCAATGAAGTCACCGCCACGAGAGGCAATATCACTCACCAGTTGTTTTAGGTCGCCAAAATCACCGATGCCCCAGTTATGCTGAGTACGCAGTGTGTAAAGCTGGATACTAGGACCCCATAGCTTTTTGTGTTGGTTTAGATCGTCTTGTTTGAAACACGCTTTCGGCGTAATGATCAATGACATCTCGTAAGGTGTTTTACGACGCTTACGACTGATGATCAGTTTGTGATAACCCCAAGCCAAGTTCTTTGGCAATGCAAACACTAGAGGGCCACCCTCAGCACGCTCATCACGAACAATTTGGGACTGAAGATAGCCTTCAAGTACCTCTCCTTGTTCTGTTTCTAAACGCCAGCTGAATTCACTCTCACGAGCACTCGTACCTAGGTTTAGTTCCACTTCGACTGGTTCGCCGTCGCGTAAAACAAGAACAGGGGCTAGTACGTCTTTTTTATGTTTCTTTTCAGCAGAAGCCAGTAGTTTTTCATCACTGCTAGTATCGTAGCCAAGCGAAGCGAGCAAGCGGCGTAGCGTCTCCTCAGACACTTTAGCCTCATCTCCCCAAGCACTGACATAGCTATCAGCCAATCTCGCCATTTCCGCGACTTTCTTTAATGCTGTTTGTTCTTTCATCGCTTTCTCCGAAGGTAATACCAACACCTTCCATGTAGGGTTTTATTGTTATCAATAACTTCTTTTGGAAAATGACCAAAGGTAGCGCTTGGCTACCTTGGTCTTAACTAGGTTCTATTAGCGTTTCACCGCTTCAAGTTTCCAGATATTGTTCACGTAGTCGCGGATTGAGCGGTCTGACGTGAACTTGCCAACAAGGGCGGTATTAAGAATGGCCTTCTTCGCCCAGCCAGCTTGATCTTTATATTGTTCGCTCATGTCTTCGTGCGCTTTCACGTAAGATGCAAAGTCCGCAAGACATAAGTACGGGTCACCGCCGTCTAGTAGGCTGTCATACGTTGCACGCAGTAAGCCTGGTTGACCTGGTGTGAACTCTTCACCCAATAGCAAGTCCATTGACGCTTTGAGTAAGTGATCCGCATTGTAGTAATCAAATGGGTTGTAACCTTGAGCTTTCAGCGCTTTCACACCTTCAACATCTAGACCGAAGATATAGATGTTCTCATCGCCTACTTCCTCACGAATCTCAACGTTTGCACCATCCATTGTACCGATAGTTAGCGCACCGTTTAGCGCCATCTTCATGTTACCTGTACCTGATGCTTCTTTACCCGCTAGCGAGATTTGTTGAGAAACGTCAGCCGCAGGGATAATGATTTCAGCCATGCTCACACGGTAGTCAGGGATGAATACCACTTTCAGCTTGTTACCGATGCGAGGATCGTTGTTCACCTTGTCTGCAATCTTGTTGATTGCGAAGATGATTTCTTTCGCTAGGTGGTAACCCGGTGCTGCTTTTGCTGCGAAGAACACAACGCGTGGCGTACACTCAAAACCTGGTTCATTAAGAATACGGTGGTACAGAGACAGTACGTGTAGCAAGTCTAGATGCTGACGTTTGTACTCGTGTAGACGCTTGATTTGAACATCGAAGATTGCATTAGTATCGAGCTCGATACCCATGTTCTCTTTCACCCAAGTTGCTAGGCGTTCTTTGTTCTCTTTCTTCACTGCCATGAATTCTTTTTGGAATGTCGCGTCAGTGGCGTACTTCGCAATACCTTCAAGTTGCTCTAGTTTCGCTGGCCATTCTGGGCCGACTTTCTCAGTGATAAGCTGAGACAGACCTGGGTTACAGAACTTCAACCAGCGACGTGGCGTAATACCGTTCGTTACGTTGTGTAGACGTGTCGGGTACATTTCGTGGAACTCTGGGAATAGGTCTTTCTTAACCAATTCAGAATGAAGTGCTGCTACACCGTTTACTGCGTAAGAGCCGATTACACATAGGTTTGCCATGCGAACCATGCGGTGGAAACCTTCTTCGATGATAGAAAGCTTCTGTTGCTTCGCGACATCACCCGGCCACATTGCACGTACGTCTTGTAGGAAGCGGTGGTTGATCTCGTAAATGATCTCCATATGACGTGGTAGCAGGTGCTGGATTAGCGACTCTGGCCATGTCTCTAGTGCTTCTGGAAGTAGCGTGTGGTTGGTGTACGCAAATGTCTTAGAGCTGATTTCCCAAGCCGCTTCCCAAGCTAAACCTTTTTCATCCATCAGGATGCGCATTAGTTCAGGAATCGCAATCGTTGGGTGCGTATCGTTAAGCTGGATAGTCTCTTGCTTAGGTAGATCCGCTAGCGAGTAGCCCGCAGCTTCGTGGCGACGTAGGATGTCACGTACAGACGCTGCTGAGTGGAAGTACTGCTGCATTAGACGCAGTGTTTTACCTTTCTCGTGGTTGTCGTTCGGGTAAAGCACTTTAGTGATGTTACCTGCGTCGATCAGTGCGTGCTGAGCTTCGAAGTAATCACCATTGTTAAAGCTTGCTAGTGAGAATGGTGCAATCGCCTGACATTCCCAAAGACGTAGCGGGTAAACCGTGTCTGATTCGTAACCCACAATTGGAAGATCCCAAGGCATTGCTCTTACTGTCATGCCTGGTACCCATTTGCGAACTTCTTTACCGTTCTCGTTAATCACTTCAACGTGACCGTAGAAACCGATCTCTTGCGCAAGTTCTGGACGCGCAATTTCCCAAGGGTAGCCTTCTACACCGCGCCAAGCGTCAGGTGCTTCTTGCTGGCGACCATCTTTGAATGACTGTTTAAATAGACCGTATTCGTAATGTAAACCATAGCCGACAGTTGGGAATTCTTGTGCCGCACATGAATCCATGAAACACGCAGCCAGACGACCAAGGCCACCATTACCCAATGATGGGTCGCGCTCTTCTTCTAGCAGATCAGTTAGGTTGTAACCCAGTTCAGCCATTGCTTCTGTTACTTGTTCATACAGACCCATGCTGATTAGGTTGTTACCAGTCAAACGACCGATAAGGAATTCTAGCGAAAGGTAGTTAACGCTCTTCGCACTTTTAATGCGTGGATCTTCTTCTGTCGCAAGCAAATCTAGAGTAGTAAATTCAGCCAGAGCATGCCCCATTGCTAGGTACCATGCGCGGCTGTCTGCGTTTTCAATCGTATGAGCGTAAGTTACAGATAGGTGTTTCTTTACGCTTTCTTGGAACGACTTCTTGTCAAATTGTTTTTGTTGAGTAGGTTTCATTACGAAATTCTCACGTCTTTTGGTAATTCATCTGCCATACATCGTGCATTTACCTCTGTGAATAAACATCCTCCTAATTCTCATCCTTTGAAGGAGGAGGGCTGAGGGCGTAGAGGGGGTACCATTGCTAGGTTAGTGATCCAAATCTCAACAAAGTGAACTTTGCACCAGTTCTTAGTGATTTTGATCACAATGGAATGTGAGAAAGGTTAAAACCCGTTCATGACGCTTTTTATAGTCCACTCATCTGATGATGTGAAAATTGTAATATCGGTCACATTAACTCGGTCAGCGTAGAAGAACTTTTCGTAATCTATGTGCAACGCGATCTTAACGCTAACGAAACAAACGATATTTAAGTGACGACAATCACAAATAAAGGGCGTAGTTGATGGTAAATCCATCAACCCTTGAGAATTAGGAAGTGGATCAAAGTAACGAACATTTCTGATGTCGTAACATCCCACTCAGCTCACAGGATTGTACGCTTTTTATACAAACTAGAATTAGGCGATGTGAGTTATTTCTAGTTTTCGCTAGCTTTTATATCTAAGTGACCGTATGGAATGGTTTTTCAGACGGACGCAAGCCCCAACAGTAGCGACATTATCCGGCATTCAAACAGTGTTTTTGATGCTGATGACATCATTCAGTAAGACGGCTTTCAAGGGGGCTTTACTAGAATGATCACGTTGCAGTCATTTGGGTATACATAAATAAGGACATAACTACTAATGTGGATTCCATCTAAGCTTACTCGACCAGGACGCCTGCACAATGCCATCGTGCGCCCACGAGTGTTGGACTTACTACAGCAAGCGCCTTACTACAAATTGGTTTTATTCCGATCCCCAGCAGGTTACGGAAAAACGACAATGGCAGCGCAGTGGCTATCCGATAAGCCAAACGTCGGTTGGTACAGCATTGATGACAGCGATAACGACGGCTTTCGCTTTGTAAACTATCTGCTTCAAGCATTAAACAAAGCCACCAACTTCAGTTGCGCTAACGCACAAAAACTGGCGGAAAAACGTCAGATCTCGTCTTTACGCTCCCTATTTAGCGAAGTGTTCGCTGAAATGGCTGACTTTCATCAAGAGTGCTACGTGGTGCTTGATGACTACCATTTAATCACGAATGATGAAATCCATGAATCCATGCGTTTCTTTTTAAAGCACATGCCAGACAACCTCACCGTTGTGGTAACCAGTCGTGCAGCGCCGCCTCTGGGCACTGCAAACTTACGTGTTCGTGATTTAATGATCGAAATCGGCAACGAGATGTTGGCGTTTGATACCGAAGAAACCACTCGCTTCTTTAACCAGCGTATCGCCGATGGTATCGATGAAGACATGGCGAACAGCCTAAGAACCTATGTTGAAGGTTGGCCATCGGCGATGCAGTTGATCGCATTACAAGCCCAACATCAAAACCGCACATTGGCACAAACTGTAGAGTCGGTATCGCAGTTCAATCACGCGCACTTGTGGGATTACTTGGTCGAAGAAGTGTTTGACTTACTCGATCACGAAACTCGTCACTTTTTAATGCAAGTATCCGTGCTTGACCACTTCAATGATGAGTTAGTGTTTGCCCTTACCCAACGCGAAGATGCACTGGGAATGATTGAATCGCTTAACCGTTACGGCTTATTCATTTACCCGCTCGAAGGGGAACAGAACTGGTTCCGGTTCCATAACTTATTTGGCGAGTTTTTATCTCATGAGCGCCAAGCTCGTATTCCTCAGCAAGAAAAAGATCTCCACCGCAATGCTGCTATCGCTTGGTTACAACAAAAAGCACCACACCAAGCGATTCATCATGCACAAAAATCGAATGATAAGGACTTAGTGGTAGAGATCCTAAACGAATTCGGCTGGAAGATGTTTAACCAAGGCGAACTCAGCACACTGGAAAGCTCAATTAACAAGTTGGACGATGATCTGTTGTTCAGCCACCCAAAACTTACGATGCTCCGAGCATGGTTGGCTCAAAGTCAGCATCGTTATAACCAAGTGGGCCACCTGCTTGAAGAAGCGGAAGAGGAACACAAAAAGCGTAACATTGCGTTAGATATTCATTATCAAGGTCAAGCAAACGCGTTGCTTGCTCAAGTGGCTATCAACAGTAACCAACCAGAAAAAGCTCTCGAATTAGCGGAGCTAGCGCTTAGCCAACTTGATAACACTATTTACCGTAGCCGAATTGTGGCGACTTCGGTTGTTGGTGAAGTTAACCACGTGCTAGGTAAACTAGACCGTGCTTTGCCGATGATGCAACAAACTGAAAAGCTAGCTCGTCAGTATCAGGTATATCACCAAGCGTTATGGGCAATATTGCAGCAAAGCGAGATTTTAATTGCACAAGGTTACGTGCAAGCTGCCTTTGAACTACAAGATTCCGCATTTCGTCTGATTGAAGATCAGCAGCTTCAGCATGTTCCTCTTCATGAATTTTTGCTGCGTATTCGCGCGCAAGTACTTTGGTGCTGGAACCGACTTGATGAAGCGGAAGAATGCGCGTACAAAGGTCTGCAAATTCTCGAAAACCATTCACCAAGCAAGCACTTACATAGCTATTCGATGTTGGCGCGTATTGCGATTGGACGCGGTGAATTAGACAAAGCCGGTAAATTCATTGAGCACATCCAACACTTGATGAAACAGTCGACTTACCACGTAGATTGGACTGCAAACGCTTCACTATCGTTGATTCTATTTTGGCAAGCGCGCGGGAATACCGATGCAATGCAAGAATGGCTCAACACTGCGGTTCGTCCTGAATCGGCATGCAACCACTTTTCTCAATTGCAATGGCGTAACATTGCTCGCGCCCACATTAACTTAGGCCAATATACCGACGCTCGTGCTGCGTTAGATTTTCTCCAAGGTGAAGCTCGTCGCACTAACCTAATCACAGATACTAATCGCAACTTAGTGGTTGAAGCGGTCCTTTCTGCTCGCCAAAAAGATGAGGAGCAAGCCAAGGCACTGTTAAAAGAAGCATTAGTAATGACGAACCAAACTGGCATGGTCGGAAACTTCCTGATTGATGGTGCAACCATTGGCGGTCTGCTGGAGAAGTTGAGCCTCCGCCATGAACTGGGCGATCTTGAGCGTCACCGTGCTCAACAGTTAATGAAGGACATTTCATCGAATCAACGTAGCCGGTCAATTCACTTTGATGAAGACTTTATTGAAAAGTTGGTGAATCACCCTAATGTGCCAGAGCTAGTACGTACCAGCCCATTAACACAACGCGAATGGCAGGTTCTGGGACTGATTTATTCAGGCTTTAGTAACGAGCAAATCGCACAAGAGCTGGATGTGGCAGGTACGACAATTAAAACCCACATTCGCAACCTGTACCAAAAGCTTAATATTGCTAATCGTAAAGAAGCCATTGTGACAGCTGAAAATTTGCTGCAGTTGATGGGATACTGAACTGCTCGATAAACGGGTTAAAACGTAAAGTAAAACACAAGGGTTGGCGTAACACGTCAGCCCTTTTTTATGACTGACAGTAAGAGAAGTGCAATTTGCAAAGCACGTAAGTAACGTTGTTCATATAAAAAAATAGCCAACCGCAATAATCGCGATTGGCTTATATTTAGTGTGAACAAATTGTATTCACTAACAACGTCAGTTGGCTAGGTGACCCTCGGCTTAAGAAGGGTCGAGCAGTATTATGCATTAATCATGCCAAAATGCAAAGACTTATTTTTGGGCACAAGATCTCATATAAGCTGGATTTATTCACGCGCAAATTATCAAAATGCAATTTGACAATGCAAATTGCAATTGCACAATGCAACCAAGATTGATAATTGATAGTAGAGTTAATCATCTCAAAAATGTAAACCAAGCATTAAAAGCTCGTTACGGCGGCATTGTCTCTTGGCGGGTAATAAAGATAGGCAATAGATTGGATATAAAACCAAGTAGTTACAGCACTATTTCATACTTTTTTCATCGCAATGTTTGTATACTCTCTGCCATCGAAACGACTTAGCATTAGAGCAATGAACTACTTAATTACTTTCTTCAAGGGAATCGCCATGGGTGCAGCAGATGTTGTACCTGGTGTATCTGGCGGCACCATCGCGTTTATCACTGGTATTTACGATACGCTGCTTGAAAGCATTCGACGCATTAACCCCTCACTTTTCTCTATCTGGCGAAAAGAAGGGTTTAAAGCCGCGTTTCATCACATCAACGGATTCTTCCTAATCGCTCTGTTTGCCGGCATTTTCACCAGTATTGCAACGCTAGCAAAGTTGATTACTTGGCTTCTTGACACACACCCGATCCCACTTTGGTCATTTTTCTTTGGTCTAATTTTGGTCTCTGTGTATCACATTATTCGTCAGGTTGAGCAACGCGATCTTGTCCGCTTTGTCATTCTGCTCGTTGGTGTCGGGTTTGCTTATAGTATTACTGTGCTCAAACCTTTACACATGGAACCAACGGCCATTAACACCTTATTCGCTGGAGCTATCGCGATTTGTGCGATGATCTTGCCGGGTATCTCTGGCAGTTTTATTTTGCTGCTGATTGGCATGTATGCTCCTGTATTAGCCGCAGTGAAAGGTTTTCAAGTCGATACATTAGCGCTATTTTTGTCTGGCTGCGTGATCGGTTTACTGTCCTTCTCTCACTTATTGTCGTGGTTACTACGCAAGTTCCGTGATTTCACCCTGATGTTTTTGACTGGATTAATGATTGGTACGTTGCCAAAGATTTGGCCATGGAAAGAAACCATCACTTGGCGCACCAATTCGAAGGGCGAACAAGTGCCATTGCTACAGCACAACCTATCACCATTTGAATTTGAACACGTGACATCACAACCTTCTCAGTTAGTACTTGCTGTCGTAATGATGCTTGCAGCCATTGCTCTGGTTTTGGGTCTAGAGAAATTCGCAGATTCAGATAAATAACTTTGGTATCAAACACATACTGAACCAAATAAAAACGGAGCCAATTGGCTCCGTTTTTATCTATTGGCTAAGGGCAAAAACATCTCAATTGAAAACTCTGCTGTATTTGATGCAATAAAGTCCGTCGCGTTACTAAGAAGCTGGTCACCGAGGTATAACGCACAATTTACCGAGGTCACGAGTTGGCGAGCGGCGCATCTGTGCTACGATGCTCGTAATGTTAAGTGATAAATGCTGAACCTTAATGAAACTGTTACAAATCGCCGCTGTTTCAGCCGCATTAGTTGCGGGATTTTATGCCCCGACTCTAATAAAAAGCTTTTCTTCTTCCACTCAAAGCAAGTCAATAGATGAATACTGCTTTCTCTCTACAACCTCTTGCGTCCAAGAAAATGTTACGATGACGCTAAACTCAGAAACTGCTCAACCCTTGGTTCCTACCACTCTAAATGTTGAGTGGCATACAAGCGATGCTAAGCAACTCATCCTAAGTCTTTCAGGAAGAGAAATGGAGATGGGTGAGCCTAAGTTTTTGCTGAAGCAAATCGCTCCTGGCCAATATCAAGGTGACATCATTCTCCCGGTTTGCACGGAGGATGCAATGACTTGGGTTGGTGAACTCAGTGATGGAGAGAATACCGTTTACCCTGCTATAAAAATGCAAAGATAAGGAATCGTTATGAGCCACAATTGGTCCCTATTTCTCGTAGCTGCTTTCGCACTCGGGTTTGGCGTAAAGAGCTATTTAGATAATCAGAAAACGAAGCCAGAGCAAGTGGACAGTTCCACCTCTCAACAAACGGTATTGTTTGGGGAAAATAACCAAGCCGTCAATATCTTCGATGTGAATGACCCTCGCATCCGAGTCGTCTATTTTGGCTTTACTCGCTGCCCAGACGTTTGCCCAACTTCTCTTGCAATGCTGGCAGGAGCACTGAATCAAATTGACGACGCGCAAAAAGCGCAACTACGCCCGATGTTCATTTCTTTGGACCCAGAGCGTGATGAGGCCGATGCATCAGCAAAATATGCCCATTACTTCCATCCAATGATTGAAGGCCTATCGGCACCACTTGATGTAACGACACCTTTGGCACACAACTATGGTGTCATTTTCCGCAAGACAGAATTGGAAGGCTCGGAACTAAAGTACACGCTGGATCATAGCTCTTACTTCTACTTCTTGAAGCCGGATGGCACGTTAATCACTAAAGTACCGCATACGCTCTCGCCGGCACCGATTGTTGAAGCCATTTCAAAACTAACGACCGAAGGCTCTTCAAATGACGGTTAAGTCAGCGCTGAAGCAATTTTTCAATTTCCTAACTCATACCAACCCCAATGTCGAACAAGACGTCGATACGATCATTGACGCCATTGGGGGCATAGAGAACCTGCTAGAAACTGGTGCATGTGCGACTCGGCTGCGTCTTACCCTCAGAGCGACGTCCGTCATCGATAAGAACGCACTCAAAAATCATGGCGCGCATGGAGTCGTGATATTGGATGATCGTCATGTCCAAATCATATACGGCTTAAAAGCCAACACGTATTCGCAGATTATGGAAGAGCGTATCACAAAACAAAGTTAATATTTTTGCAGTATAGCTACCCTCTTTAAAAAAGGGCGGCTATACTCTTTTGGCTTAATTAACTCACTTATTTATTAACCAACGAAGAGGACACAAGATGATTGTATTGAATAACACTAACTGGGCATCGCAAGGGTAACCCTAACAGCACCAACTCTGTGGCATAACCACAACTTCCCCTTCTCTGCCCGGTCTTCACCGGGGTCAACTCTATCCGAATTAGACCCTAATGCGATTTGTATTAAGGCGCTTTGTTGCGTCTGGGATAATTCAATAATGAATCAAACACATACTTTTTGTGACACATTAGTTTCAACTTCAAACCCTCTAAAACAATTGGGTTGGAAACCATTTTTTCAGCAACAACTGACACTAGACGATTACGACAACACTATCTTTACTCGTGTGATTGCGCACCACCGAAGTGGTTACTTATTGGCGACAGAAACTGGGCAAGTTCATCTTAATGCCCACCATTCTTTACCCAATATGACCGTCGGAGACTGGGTAATCTTAAATGAAGATCAGCAATTTGTTCGCTTACTGGATCGCTTGAGCCTCTTTAGCCGCAAAGCCGCTGGCAGCAAAGTGGCAGAGCAACTTATCGCAGCCAATGTGGATACAGTGTTTATCGTCTGTTCCCTTAACGACGACTTCAATTTAAGTCGTATTGAACGCTATCTTGCCTTGGCTCATGAAGCCGAAGTCGAACCCGTCATCGTGCTTTCCAAAGCCGATTTGTGTGACAATACTGATGAACTAAAAAGCCAAGTACAGAAGCTCGACCCTCTATTAGCTATAGAGACAGTCAACGGCTTAGAAATAGAGAGTGCTTCTAAACTCATGACCTGGTGCAAAGAAGGACAAACCCTCGCTTTTATCGGTTCTTCAGGCGTTGGCAAATCAACTCTTGTTAATGCATTACTCGGGCAACAAGAACAGGCAACTGGGCATATTCGTGAAGACGATAGCAAAGGGCGACATACAACTACATCGCGCTCTATCCATCTATTACCTGATGGCGGCATCTTGATTGATACTCCGGGAATGCGCGAGCTTCAACTAGCAGATTGTGAATCGGGGGTCAGTGAGGCATTTTCTGACATTGAGGCGCTCGCTCAGCGTTGTCGCTTTGGTGATTGCCAGCATCAAACTGAGCCGGGTTGCGCAATTCAAACTGCGATTGAAAATGGCAAACTGGAAGTTCGTCGTTTCAATAACTATCAAAAACTATTGCGAGAACAAGCCTTTAACGGTGCGACTTTGGCAGAGCAACGAGCTCAAAGTCGACAGTTCGGGAAACTCACTCGAAATGCCATGAGTGATAAGCGCAGGCGCCAACAAAGTTATTAATTTGTTGCGTTTGAGTTGTCAATAAAATCAAAGGAGACGAAAGTCTCCTTTTTAACAACTTTATTAAAAACCATTACTCATAACTAATGATAATTTTCAACATAAAAATCTTATTTAAATAACATTGAGCAAACATTTAATCCAAAAACAAACTAAAACTAGACACAAAATATTACCAAGCTAAGATATGTGATATTCAGCAAGAAAATGGCTGAATTTATAACAACAGGATAATTGATAATCATGTGTCTTAGTGACCAGAAGCAATGCTCACCCCTTGCAATACAAGGGCATTATCGCCGTGTAATGATGGACTATTGCCCTGCCACTCTGGCATAAAATTGCAGGAATGATGTATGCAACACAACAGCCTCGTTGCCCGATATGCTCGTGGTAACCTCGTCGTCCAGATCCTTGTCGGTATCGTCTTTGGTATTTTGCTCGCGACAATTTCTCCAAGCCATGCCGAAAGCGCGGGATTAATTGGTAGCCTTTTTGTCGGTGCGCTTAAAGCGATCGCGCCAATTCTTGTGTTTATTTTGGTTGCCGCTTCAATTGCAAACCAAAAGAAAAACCAACACACTTACATGCGCCCAATCGTTGTACTGTACCTGATGGGTACATTCTTCGCGGCGCTATCAGCAGTGGTTCTAAGCTTCCTTTTCCCGACCAATTTAACGCTTGTCACCGGCGCTGAAGGTGCAACGCCTCCTCAAGGTATTGCTGAAATTCTACGCACATTGTTGTTTAAACTGGTCGACAACCCAGTAAATGCACTAGTAGAAGCAAACTACATCGGCATTCTTGCTTGGGGTGTGGGTCTGGGTCTTGCACTACACCACGCATCGGCAACAACGAAGGCCGTATTTGAAGATCTAAGCCACAGCGTGTCTCACATTGTGCGCTTTATCATTCGTCTTGCACCATTTGGTATCTTTGGCTTGGTTGCTTCAACGTTTGCGACAACGGGCTTTAGCGCACTAGCAAGCTACGCACACCTTCTGGCGGTTCTTCTTGGCGCAATGATGATCATCGCACTCGTTGTAAACCCAGCGATCGTGTTCGTTAAAACCAAACAAAACCCTTACCCACTTGTATTCCGTTGTCTACGTGAAAGTGGTGTAACTGCGTTCTTCACTCGTTCAAGTGCGGCGAATATTCCAGTAAACATGGCACTATGTGAGAAACTAAAACTGGACGAGGATACATACTCAGTATCTATCCCTCTAGGTGCGACCATCAACATGGCTGGTGCTGCAATCACTATCACAACACTAACGCTTGCAGCTGTGCACACTATGGGTATCGAAGTTGATCTACTGACTGCGCTACTTCTAAGTATTGTAGCTGCGGTTTCTGCATGCGGCGCATCAGGTGTTGCAGGTGGCTCTCTACTACTTATCCCACTTGCGTGTGGCCTGTTTGGTATCTCAAACGACGTAGCAATGCAGGTTGTAGCGGTTGGCTTCATTATCGGTGTGATTCAAGACTCTGCAGAAACTGCGCTAAACAGCTCAACAGACGTTGTCTTTACGGCAGCAGTTTGTAAATCAGAGCAGCAAAAAGCTCAGTAAGACTGACAGAACAAAGAGAAAGGGGAGCCGATGATGGCTCCCCTTTTTTGTTTAATTGCGCTCAATTATGCGGTGACCAGAGCCACTTCTTCAATCGGGAAGTGTTTGCTTGGTTTAACAAACTCTTGCTGCGCCGCAATAGTTTGCAGCTCCCACTCACCCGCATGGTACGTTGCACTCAACATCCCGTAACACGCGTCGTGACAATGTTGGAAAGCTTGTTTAGGAGACCAGCCTTTTAAGAGTCCCGCGGTAAAGATAGCTGAAATAAGATCGCCCACGCCAACAGGTTGTTTAGCAAACTCAAATTGAGGACGCTTCGCAAGGTAAATGCCTTCTTGCGTAGCCAATAGCATGTTGAAGCTGCCATTTTCTAGGCAGTAAAGGTGCTTAACTAGCACCACTTTTGGACCTTTTTCTAGCGCACGTTGGCATGCGGTGATCGCATCGTCTAGTGAGTGGATTTCCATCTCAGCAAATTGACTTAGCTCGAATTGGTTCGGAACGATCACGTCCGCCATTGGCATCAAACGCGTTAGAAGATTTTCAGCAATGCCCGGAGCCACAATGCAGCCTTTGTCTGGCGCGCCCATTACAGGGTCGCAAACGTAAAGTGCGTTCGGGTTTGCTTGTTTCACTTTCGTCACGGTTTCTTCGACAGCAAGGCACTGCTCTGCGCTGCCTTGGTAGCCCGTCAACACCGCTTGGCACTTTTCCAATGCACCGATGTTACTAAGACCACGAACTAACTCGCTGATGTCTTCAGCCGCAAACGCTCGCCCAGTCCAGCCTTCTTGATACTGCGTGTGGTTAGAAAATTGAACGGTATGAATCGGCCATACTTCGAAGCCCATGCGTTGCATTGGGAAAACGGCACTGCTGTTACCAGCATGACCAAAAGAAACATGAGATTGTATAGAGAGGATACCTTGCATAGTACCTTACCTCTTATTGTAGTTATCGATAGTTCAAAGACAGCGGCAAGCGCCAGTTTTGCGAAACCAGTAGTGTATCCGACAAACCAAGATTCTCTAACTCAATTCTCCTCAATATCTTCAGAGTAAGTTGGAGTGCTGGTTTTCAACACCATCTTCCTAATTTCCATTTTGTCTTTATTCAGTGCGATTTCTAGGGTATCTCCTTCCCTTATCCCGAGCTGAGCCAGGATTGCGCTTGGAATGACTACGGCGGTATCGTCACCGATTTTAACAGGTTGACTTATCATCTTTCGTCCTCCAAATGTCGAAAATGAGTTTTCACGTCATTGGATGTCTAGCCTCAAATACATTGAGCTGACTTGGATTGGCGTAACATTTTAAAGACAAAAGAAAAGCCTCAATCTTGAGGCTTCTGGATAAGATAGGTTATGGCTGAAGGAAGTTTTGAGTGAAATCGAGCGCATCTTTAGAGAGTTTTTTTTCGTTGGTCGATGTGCTTGCCTGGTCTTCTGCTGTTACCGTTGTCATGTTAGGCTGAAAATCTAGTGTTGATGTCTCCTCCCAAGCTTCGGAGGCGTCTTTATTCTCATCATTCAACACCGCATTGAGCTCCTCTTCCGCAGGAAAATACGCTTCGCGTTTGTACACTTTGTTAAGGGCTCGAATAATAGAGTGCTTTCTCACCATTCCTGAGGCCAGCTTTCTTTGCAACGGCTTCGCTATGGACTGCAATCCAACGACAACATCAACACCAATATTGGTTGCCACTTCATCACGCAACGTACGTGCAGGTTGGTAGCCCATATTGGCAGCAAGAAACAGCCAAACGTAAGCAATTGCATTACCCGTTTTACCTTTATCCTTCCACGCTTCGCCAGCATGATACATCGCTTTAGCACTGCCACCTTCCGCGGCCCGTTCCAGCCAGTAGCAACCTTTAACCATGCTTTTTTCTGTACCAATTCCATTTAGGTAACATAAGCCGACTTGGATCTTGCCATCTGCACTGTCTTTTTCCGCCGCTTTCATAAACCAGTAAAGCGCATCTGCACTGCGTCCTGCACTATTGTCTGGTGAAAGCTGCCATTCCCCCATATAAATCATGGCATCAATGCAGCCTTCTTCGGCGGCAGTTTCAATCAGTTGGTTACCTTTTGGGATATTTTTTTCAGTTCCTCGACCAAAGACCAAGGCCTTGCCCGTCGAAAATTTCGCTTCGGTATCCCCTTCCATTCCCGCAATTGCGGTACGCCAGAAGTTTGCCTGCTCTTTTAAAATCACATCTTCGCGCATGCGTTCACTTAAGCGAACAATGCCGTACATCCCCGTCACATTGTCCAGTTTAGCGGCTTTATCATACCAATACAGCGCTTGACGAATGTTGTCCTTTTCGGCTTCTTTCGCTAGAAATAAAATGGTGGGGATATGCCCGGTTTCTGCTTTGAACTCTCGCTCTTTACGCT
Organism: Vibrio sp. Vb0598; assembly: GCF_033338935.1. NCBI lineage: Bacteria > Pseudomonadati > Pseudomonadota > Gammaproteobacteria > Vibrionales > Vibrionaceae > Vibrio > Vibrio sp. Vb0598. The sequence continues at coordinate 60,724 of NZ_JAWOTP010000003.1, forward strand.
CTTGCTCTCGCGCTTTATGCATCGCCTTTCGATAAGCGGCTTCGCGAGCTTTCCTCTCTGCCTCGAGTCTCTGTTTCCGCATCGACAACGAGATCATCCACACAAATATCAGGACGAGTGAAAGGCCAGTTGCCGCAATGGCAATGCCCATACTACTCATAAATAGCCTCTTTTGGTTTCAGGGCCCAATTCAACTCCCTTTCAGGGAAATCTTATGATTACGCGCCGACATAACGCCGACTACCTTCATTATATAACGACCACTTAGCGAAAATCTGAAGCTTGCGAAGACTTAATGGCGGTATTTTATTCAACATCACTGCAACTTATTTTTAAAAGAAAAATATAGCCCTCATTTTTATAGAACTTAATCACGGTTTTGGGGCTGAGACATTCTCATCCCCTATCATCCCCCCTTACTCATCCCATAAAAATTTACATTTTAATGATGTGCAGAATCTCTCACTATGCGCCTGTTTTATTATTTAATTTGTGAACAAAATCGACTGTGACAGAAAATTTGCACCTGTAAAAAACTTAACAGCCTGCTCTCACATTTTGCTGATGATTCAGTGTATTAGCATCTAATTGAACATTTCCTTTTTTGGCATCTGCCTTTCTAGCGTGTGCAAAACCTTCTTGATGATTGAGTCAGCGAAGGCAGCGCGCAGCTCAATATCAATTCAATAACAATGGATTTGTAAACGTGGACAATAAGACATTTAAATTATCAACAATTGCCAAAACCGTACTGCCTTTGATTTCCGTCGCGGTAATCAGCGGTTGTGGTAGTGATAGCACGAACGAAGATACGACGAACCCTGGCTCAGGCTTGTACCCTGCGGGAGAGAACGAAGTCGTCATTTATTACAAACGTGACGTAGCATCAGCTTCAACAGCAAGCGACTACGAAGGTTGGGGCTTGCACCTATGGAACGGTGAGGGCTGTACCAGCACAGATTTAGACGCAATGGGCATTCCGGGAACAGGAACGGATTGGTCTGCGCCACACCCATTCGATGGCATCAACGACACCTACGGTGCTTACTACGTACTGAAAATAAACCCTGACGCCTCTGACCCACACGAATGCATGAACTTCATTCTGCACAAAGGTGATGAGAAAGCGTTCGGCAGCGCAAACTCAAAAGTAGAGTTGACGAAAATCGGCGAATCGAAAGGTTTGTTTGGCTTCCACGGCAGCAGTGAACTTTACTACGAGCCAATAGAAGAGCGCCCTGTTGATATTGATGGTCAAAAAGCCCATTGGTTAGACGCCAACACCATTGCATGGGAAGCGGCGACCAGTGCGGATTCCATGAAGCTGTTCTACAGCCTTAGCAATGACATCAAAATGGATGAAGACAAGCAAATCTCTGGCGGTACTGCGGTTGAGCTGACAAAAGCTGGTGAGTTATCTGATGGACTAAAATCACGCTTCCGTCACCTTGCTAGCCTTCAAGCTGCGGGTATCGATGTCGATGACGCGACCTTGCGTACGATCCTGAAGTCACAAATCGTTATGGTGGCTTACAACGCAAATGGTGACGTCATTTCTGCAACTGAAGTGCAAAAACCGGGCGTTTTGGATGCGGTGTTTGCCGATTCCAAGGCAGGTAACGCGATCGGTCAAGAACTCGGTGCGATTGTGGAAGGCGGTGCCGCAACCTTCAAACTATGGGCACCAACTGCCCAAGATGTTGCTCTGATAATCTACGATGAAAACTTAGCAGAAGAAGCGACCGTTGCCATGACGGAAGACCCAGCAACAGGTATCTGGGTTTCTGAGGCACAAAGCAACGTTGTCAACAAATACTATCGCTACCAAGTTAAGGTATACCACCCAACAACTGGCGTCGTTGAAACGCGTTTGGTAACAGACCCATATTCAATGAGCTTGTCTAAGAACTCACGATACTCGCAAGTGGTTGATTTAGATGATCCAAGCTTAATGCCTCAAGATTGGAAAAACTACGCACGCCCAACGGTTAAAAAAGACGAAGACCACGTCCTTTACGAGTCACACATTCGTGATTTCAGCTTTAACGACAGCAAAGGCACACCAAGTCTTGATGGCAAATATCTGGCGCTTACAGAACCTGAGCGTGAGTCTGTATCTCACTTACAAGCCCTGAAAGATGCTGGCCTAACAACGCTACATATCCTGCCTGCGTTTGATATTGCAACCGTGGATGAAGACGCTGACCAGCGAGTCGATATCACCGACACCGTGGGTAAACTTTGTGGCATCAAGCCAGAAGCCTCCATTTGTGAGACCGAAGATGACGGCAAAGTGATTGAAGAGGTATTAAATAGCTACGACCCAACAACGGGCAAAGCACAAGCGTTGATGAACGATCTTCGCATGCTAGACAGCTTCAACTGGGGTTACGACCCTTACCACTACACCGTGCCAGAGGGCAGTTATGCGACCGATCCTAACGGGTCTAAGCGTATTCTTGAGTTCCGCGAAATGGTTCAAGCGACGCATAAAATGGATCTGAAACTGGTCATGGACGTCGTGTACAACCACACAAATGCATCTGGTGTGAACGAAAAATCAGTACTGGATAAGATTGTCCCTGGGTACTACCACCGCCTAAACGTCAACACTGGCGGCGTCGAAAACTCAACCTGTTGTGATAACACCGCAACCGAGAACTTGATGATGGGTAAACTAATGGTTGACTCATTGATGGTATGGGCGGATGACTATAAAGTCGATGGTTTCCGTTTTGACCTTATGGGCCACCAGCCGAAAGATGTGATGGTTTACGCACTTGAAAAAGTCCGTGAAATTGACCCGAATACCTTGTTCTACGGCGAAGGTTGGGACTTCGGTGAAGTCGCGCAAAACGCTCGCTTCGATCAGGCGACACAAGTCAACATGGCAGGGACAGAAATCGGTACTTTCTCTGATCGTCTGCGTGACGCAGTTCGTGGCGGAAGCCCGTTTGATGGCGGTGTAGATTCTGAAGGTAAGCACCCACTTCGCTTTAACCAAGGCTTTGGTAATGCCGCTTACCCTAACGAAGAAACCAAAACTGACGCAGAATCGGTGAATGGTCGTTTACACAACCAAGATCTGGTTCGTCTAGGTATGGCTGGTAACTTGGCTGACTACATCCTTCTTGATTACAAAGGCGAAACCAAACTGGGTAAGAACGTTGATTACAATGGTGCGCCTGCAGGCTACACAAAAGTGCCATCAGAGAACATCTCTTACGTGTCTAAGCACGACAACCAAACATTGTGGGATAACAACGCCTACAAGATTGCGACAGGCACTTCATCTGCCGAGCGTGCACGTATGCAGTCTGTGTCCCTATCAACGGTGATGCTTGGTCAAGGCATTCCATTCATCCACATGGGTTCTGAGCTATTGCGCTCTAAATCTATGCAGCGCGACTCGTACGATTCTGGTGACTGGTTCAACCGTGTATTCTTCGACGGAAGCGACAATAACTGGAACGTTGGTCTACCACGTGAAGACAAAGACGGTGCAAACTGGGAGTTGATCAAAACCATCGTTGGTGACAGCACGGCGAAACCAGACTCAACCGACATCGAGCTGACTAAGCAACAATTCCTAGAGCTACTAAGAATCCGTAGCACAAGCGAACTGTTCCGCCTAGATACCGCGCAAGAAGTGATGAACCGTGTTGACTTCCGCAACGTAGGGAAAGACCAAGTGGAAGGCTTGATTGTGATGTCTATCGACGATGGTACATCAGCAGGTGCCGATTTAGATTCGAACTACGATGCTGTCGTGGCCGTTGTGAACTCAACATCAACTGAGAAATCTTTCAAAGTTGCCGGCGCAACTGGTTTCGAGTTACATGAAGTTCAACAAAACTCTGCGGATGACATCGTGAAAGGTGCAAGCTTCACCAATGAAACCTTCACAGTACCAGCACTGACAACAGCGGTATTCGTGCAGCCACAAAACGGCGCGCAAGGTGCTGGCCTACCAGTAAACACGGATAACAAAGACGTATCGAGTATTCCTCCTTACGGCGAAACCGTTGTTTACGTGAAAGGCACGATGAACGAGTGGTCTGATAGCAGTGATTGGGCGATGACCTTTATTGGCAACGGTATGTACTCTGTAACTGGCGTTCTTGAAGCTGGTGAACACGAGTTCAAATTCGCGGACTCTGGTTGGGCAAATCCAAACATCGGTTGTGATGCTGCGAATATAGCTTCTGGTTCACTAGAATTAGGTTCAGAAGGTAACTGTAAGCTGTCTGTTGCTGAAACAGGTAAGTACAACTTCACTCTGAACGCGCTGCATGTTCAAGATGAAAGCGTAGAAAAACCGGTCGTGTCAGTGACCAAGTCAGCAGATGCACCAACATTCGGTGAAACAGCACTTTACTTACGTGGCACTATCACTACATGGGATGCTCCAGCACAAGACTCCACTGCGAAGTTCAGCTATGTAGCAAATGACGTTTACTCGCTAGACATTGACCTAGCGGCGGGCAACTACGAGATGAAAGTTGCGAGCGCAGACTGGGCAGCAGACACCAACTTCGGTGGCGAAGGCAGTGTTGAGCTTGGTAAAGCGCTAACGATGGAAGTCGGTGGCGGTAGTGCAAACCTCAAAATTGCGATTGCAGAAGCGGGAAATTACAACTTCCACTTCAACGCGGCTGACAAGTCGGCGCCAATCGTGACGGTAACGAAAAACTAGTTTCATTTAAAAACATCCGTAATGAAAAAGGGGAAGCATCGCGCTTCCCCTTTGTTTTGTTGGTGTCACTATCACTAAATAGTGGATACCAAAATCAAGAAGGTGTTAGTTTCCCCAAATCTGTTCAACAAACTCAGGGTGATCAATGAATGGGTTGCGGTTGCCTTGAAAATCAAACACTTGTTGATTGCGATTTCGTTCTTTTTCACTAACAGGATCATTTTTGTGCCAACGCTTAAGCATGTTTAACACCCAAGGTTCAAAAACCGTCGAACTTGAACCATCAAGGACAGCATCCGCATTGCTTGAGTTACCTTCCCAATTACCTACAACATTTTCATAGCGGGTTGCCATGTAGAAATAAGCACGGGCGAAGTCGCCTTTAAACTCATCAATCGGCTCAAACACCGTACCGGAGTAGCCCAGACTAGTACTTGCTTGACCAAGTTTAGAGCCATTACTAGACACGTAGGTCGCGGTGCCCACTTCACCAAATGGCCAATTACTGCGCTTCGCGTTTACATAACCATCAGTTGCAAACAAGTGATGACCGTCTGAGTTCATCGGCTCAACCTTACCGCCAAACCAGCTTTTCGGAAAAGAGTGCTCACGGTTGTAGCAATCCCCTTCCGTTTTGTATTGGCCACATTGGTCTGTGACTTTGGTAAAGCTTACTGTATCGCTAGCAGATGGCTTTTCAGAGTACATATCGAGAATAGAGCCATCATTTTCATAATAACGATCAATATCGGCATCTTTTACCAAGGTCCAGACCGCAGAATAGCCTCGGCTGGAGTGATTATTGATAATGTTAAACAACGCTGTTTTTAGAGCGTATCCCGTCTTACCAGATGCCGCTTGATAGTAACCATCAACCACTGGTGGGGTCGTCGTTGTGTCACCTAAGTTAAAATCGGTGGTTTCACTTTTCGAGAATTCAGCGCCAGAAGCAAGAGTCTTATCTCCCTCAGTCAGCGTGTACGACCCCGCGCCACTGCCACAACAAATGCCGTCACCATACTCGTCTTGAATCGTGAATTGGTAATTACCGTCAGCTAAGCACATGCTCTTTTCAATGGTGGTTGCTGACTCATATCCCTGACCAGAAAACAGCTCTTCGTCTTGGTTGTTTTTTAACGTCCAGCTGGTTTCTGAACCATAGTTATCGGTTGTGAGAGTCAAGACCACTTGGTGATCACTACAACTTTCTACAGGAGGTTGTGTACTCGTCTCAGTCGGTTGAAAATTATCGACGTAGACAACTTCTGAGCCATCAAAACTGGCTTCATCGTAAAAGCGCAAACCGACGTTGATGGTCTTGTTCGAGCTCGCTGTGTAGTTGTGCGCAAGCTCTTGCCACTGGTTTATCTGTTGTGGGTTCGAGTAATTGTGATAACCATCAACCACCAGACGTGCTTTTACATTTCCTTCGGTATGATAAACCGAGACAGAAAACGGATAGGTTTTCCCTTGCTCCACATTAATGGTTTGCAAAAAGTCGGTGTTGCTTTGGGTACCTGTATTCACGACGACCTGGGCAGCCAGACCACCCGATTTGATTTGCTCGCTGCTTGGCGACACTGTAATGCCCGCGTCAATCTCTGACCACTGCGTAGGTACATTGCCATTCCACTGTTCAAAGTCACCGTTGATAATTTGGCTATATGCAAACGGAGAGCTAACAGCAACAAGGAGACAGAGGGAGTTCGTTATGGATTTCATTATACTTTTCCATTAGTTATATAAATCCCAAACACGATAAACATATTAGTGGGGCATAAGTAATCCTTCAGTCACATTTTTACGTTGCACAAATGTTAATTTACTTTTTAATGTGCAGCTTATCTCACAAATATCCATCTGCTGAAAACAAATGCCAATACAAAAAGCGAAACAACTTGTTGGCTACATCGTCGTAAAACCATTAAGGGAAAAGTAAAACAGACAGAAAAAAGCCAAGTGTGCGCCTATGGGGGTCAGCAACAACACTTGGCTTGTTTATAAGAAAGCTTGTGGTCAGCTCAACTGGTGAGCATCAATTCTGGGTAATTCCTTAAGGTTTTACCGCAAAGAATCGTCCTTGTAGTGGCGACATCAGAATCTGATATTGACCATTACTCGGAGTAATTTTTTCATTCGTGAGCAAATCCACCAACTCACCAGTACCAACACTCTCCTGAGTAAGAGTGACGCTTCTAGCGCTCTCTAAGGTATTTAGCGCAAACAAGACTTTGTCCGAACCAGATTGTTTCAAGTCCACATAACTGCCGTTACTCGCAACTAAATTCGTGCGTGACCCTTGATAAAGTGCAGGATGCGCATCGCGCATTGTCATCAGCGATGTCACATAAGATTTGAGATCGGCTTGGTTTGCATCAAGCGTCGCCGTCACGCCTTCAATTTTCGCACTACTGCGCGCAACGTGATCATCGCACAAACCTTGAATGGCGCAGGTGCTGTTGTCTTCTTTTGCGGCAAAACCATCCACTTGATCCCCGATTTCATCACCGTAGTACAACGTGATTGGCCCGGTGTACGCCGCTTGGAAAGCAAACGCGGCTTTATGGCGTAACCAATATTCTGCATCATTCACATCCGCCAAGTTTCCGCGCTGTAACAAGTCACCAAAGCGCACTAAATCATGGTTGCCGATCATCAAATTCGGCTGCGCATGTGTTGGATATTGGTTGTGTGTGCTGTAGCCGTTGTCTAACCAATCCGCACCGCGACCACCCACGCCGCTCTCATTCACGGCCAAAGTTTCAACGATGCGATATCGCATAGGGAAGTCAAACGCAGAGCACAATGCTGGATCGCTGTTCGATCCATACGCCTCATTCGCGATTTCAGACTCCCCTTTCCAAATCTCTGCCACCATATAGCCCAACGGATTCACTTGTTCGCCGTTGCTATTGGTGTACGTCACACTTTGTGAGGCTTCATCGACGGCTTTACGAAGTTGTGTCCAAGCGTCTGTCGGAACTTGATAGGCTTGATCTAAACGCCAGCCGTCAATCTTCAGTTCTTTGATCCAATACGTTGCCACTTCTTTGTAGAAATCGAGACTGGCCGGGTAATCAACGGGATTGCTCGATCCCGATGGCAACAAACCGGAAGGAGATGGTTTGATCAAACCATCTTTGTGATGACCAAATACACCATCAAAAAACACGTATAAGCCGCGTTTGTGTGCTTCCTCGACCAAGGTTCTCGCCGCTTCTAAATCACCAAAACGTGGATCAATGGTGAAGTAATCCGTTGCAAAGTAGCCCGTGGCATCCAGACGATCGGCCCAGTGTTCTTGGCCCGCTATCGCTTCCGATTCAAAAACTGGCGTCAACCAAATCGCGTTCATCCCTAAATCTTGGATGTAATCGAGTGAATCAATCACTCCTTGCAAATCGCCGTTATGATGGCTGGTGCCATAACCTGTACCGTGACCAATGCTCGCATCACCATCCACAAAACTCTCTACCATGATTTGATAAGTACGAAGTTGGTTACTTTGCGCCATGACATTGGCTTGGCAAGCATAACTGGTATCCGGTAGCGGAGTGCTGCTATTAGTGTCGCCACCACCAGAAGAATTACACGCAGATAAAGCACCAATCACACTTAACGCAAGCAACGATCGAGACAGGCGATGGTTACGTAGGATATTACGCATTTTATTCTCCCTAACTTACTCAAATAAACTACGGAAATTTGAGTAATAAAATTAACCCCGACATGTGTTTCATGCAGGGGTTAATAAATAAAAATAGATTTTAAATAACTGAATGGAATATTATTGGCACTTATTTACCATGACATGAACAGGTTTGCCTTTTCCTTCAAACTGAAGACTCCATACATATTTACCATCTTCTTTAATATCAACCGAAGTATCCGTACCGTAACCACCAAATGTTAATGGTGTTAATTCACCAACGTTCATTCTATTACCTTTTGCGGTAAATTGTGGGAACCACAACTCGGTCGCGTACTGCATTTTGTAGGAGCCTACTTTTTCTTGAACCACGGCTTGGTAGAAATTATTCCCTTTGTAGGTGTATTGACGCTGAGGCACGTGTTTCCAATCGGAATCCGCAAAAGTACCCACCACAAATAGTGGTTTAGAAATAGGTCCTTTCGCTGTGCTATCTGGGTTGTCACACGCTTTCATGAAAGCAACCACTTCGTCTTGAGACATATTAACAACAGGCTCTGCGGCCGCTTCTGGTTCTGCAGTCGATTGACAACCCACTAAGGCAACAAGTAGAGCAGCAGCAAGAGAGGTCTTCATCATGTTCATTTCACGTAATTCCTTTTTAGTATATCCAAAGCAAAATAAACTCAACGGTTAAAAGAAATATTAATCGTTATTAAAATGGAAATATCAAACGCCAAATAAATATCGTCAGATTGTGAATTTAAATCACTTCGAGAAGTTTGTTTATTTCCTAAGTACAAAAAATAAATTAGGAACTGCCATTAATTATTGATCCAACCTATATAAAAAACAAAGTAATAAAAATAATTATGTGAATAAGGTAACTCTATGTAGGGGTATTTTTATTAGTTTATTTTCTATGAAAAAGGTCAGCATTTCGCTGACCTTTTTTATCTGATTATTTTCTATTTACGGCTTTCACAAACACTTGTTGTGCACCTTCAATACCTAGCTCTTTTGCTTCATCAAGCAAAGTGAGCGCTTTCGGAATATCATTCGCTGCGACTGCCGCTTCAATTGAGCTGTAGTAGTAGCTAGTAAGGTCCGTACCTTGGGGAATGTTGTCGTTTTTCGCAACAATCTTAGTATTCACAATATCATTCGCGGATACCGAAAAGCGGAACTGACCGAGTGGGCTATGTTTCGCTAGAGGGTCTGCAATATCTGGCGGCTGAGTGTGACGCGCCATGGCGAAGGCTTTTGCAGGGTGTAAAACTTGTGTACTTCCTTTTAGATCGGCGGAAGTCGTGTAAACCAACACATGCAGATCGTTACCTGTCATGTCTGGAATCACATTGAGATCAAGTATGAATTTATCGTTGTCCAACAGTTTTGCTGGTTCGTACTTAAACTTTGAAAAATCTGCTTGGTAAATGGTTTCTCCTGCCGAGTTCATCACTGCGACATTAGGAGCATAAAATTGAAGTTCTTTACTTACGAATGTCTCTAATTTGATATCGAGACTGCCACGGTTACCTGGAAGAGCAAACGCTGCAATAGCGCCAGCACTGTTACCATCCAACAACATTTGGCTTTTATCAGTCAAAGCGAATTCAGTAACCACAGGCACGTTAAGCGGTACCCATTGAATATCACCCGATTGCGTGATCACTTGTTGCTGACCTTTTGGACTCATCTCTACTTGTTCTACAGACGCACAACCAGTAGCCAACATGCCCAGCAGTACGGGAGCAAGCCATTTTTTCATTACTGTCTACCTCGACTCTTTATTGTTTTTTAAATAAATACAGCCAGATAAGTTCTGGCTGTATCATTCTAGGACAATTTAGGACTTAGTGGTTAGATGATTACCACCAAGCTTCAGCTTGTACACCGAATTGGAACGTATCGTCTGAACGACCGTTGTCAAATGTGTTTGAGTTGTCTTCTTTGTCAGCCGTTAGGTAAGAAGCGTAAACACGGATTTCAGGACGAGCCCAGAAGCTAGAGCCAGCAGACCATGCTTGAGCAACAGTTAGCTTACCGTATTTGTTTTCTTCGCCGTCGTTATCGTCGATAGCGTAACCAGCTTCGAAGATAGTTTTGTGGTTGTCATCCCATTTGTACATTGGACGAACAACAACAGACATTGTTTCCCACTTGTCTTGGCCAGCCCACATGTCTTCACCAACACCGTACACTAACTGGTGACCCATTTCCCAGCTGTCGCCCATGCCGATTACACCCCAGTTGATTAGGCGGTAACCAGATGCACCGTTGTCAGCTTCTGCGCCGTACCAGCTGCCGTCGCCGTAGAATGCCATTGTTTTAGAGTAACCTTCAGTACCGTACTGAAGCACTGTTTTGTTGAAACCAGCGTCTAGACCTTGAGTCAATTCTGCTGTGAACATTACACCGTTTTTCGCATCTTTAGTGCCGTTTGGCGCAGCGTCAGTTTCGTTAAGAATTGCGTAGTTCAAGCCCATTTCTAGAGAGCCGTTGTCCCATAGAGGAAGACCTGCGTAACGTACGTCTAGAGTGTTTACGTTTGTTGCGCCACCATCGTTGCCTGGGTCTGCGATATCGCCGCGGTCGTTACGAACCCAAGCGAAAGAAACTTTACCAGGACCAGCTTCGATACCTTCAACACCAGCGCCCGCGCCAGAGATGTTCCAGTAGTAGAAGTCAGAGATATGAATGTCGTGACGTTGGTAGTAGCGTTTACCTGCCCAAAGCGTTGCTTCAGGAGCAAAGTTTAGTAGGCCTTTAGCTTGAACGTTGAACTGACGTAGTGCGAATTGTGCATCGTCTACACATTTCACTTCGCCGTTATCCAAACCACAGTTAGCAGAAGTGCTTTCCCAGTCGTTTGAACCGTTAGAAGTCATTGCGACCATAGAGTCTACGTAGAACGTTTTGCCGTTGTTGTTGTAAACTTCTTTACCTAGTTGAATCTCGCCGTAGATATCGCTTTCATTACCTAGACGACCGATCTTGTTCTTTTCGAATGTTAATTGTTGACCACCGTCAGCGTTCACGCCAACGCCAGCACGCATGTAACCGTGGAAATCCACTGCGAATGCAGAACCAGCAGCTAAAGTTGCAGCTACAGCAGCAGCAATTGCACTTACTTTTTTCATTCTTAACTCCATTAAGGGTATTTATAATTCTGTCTTCCCTGCTCACTCTTTTAGGTGAATATAGGCAGTAAAAACACACCTAAAGAAAGAGAGGTAAGATGGGAACGAATCCCCGTTTGTTTCAACAGTTGTGAGATTACCCGAGGCGTACAAGGATGACTTCCTCCGCCCTAAACTAATTTAAGGGGGATGAGAAGGGAGTAGAAAATTTACCGAATGGTGTTTTTTCGAGTCAGATCACCAATCTAGGGAGGAATTAGTAAGTTTGTTCGGTTTTGAGCCGCTACAAAGTGATAGCCATTTCATATTTTTGACTCTAAGCCGTCACATAAAGTAATTAAATTACACGAATATTTTTATATTTAGGGTGGTTGACCTTAGTAAGACAAAGTTTTTAACTTATAGTTTCCTAAAGGTAGCAATAAATATTAAATAAAGTATCTCCGATGACACGACTTCTCTCTCGCCCCTACCCCCTGGGCGCAACATTGAATAAAGAAGGCTGTAACTTCTCTATTCATGCTCCGGGCGTAAAAGACATTCAACTGGCATTGTTTGCAGACGATGGCAGCTACGAGCTTCACGGTTTACCGAATGAATACGCTGGCATACGTCATACTTTTATTCCAGATATTAAGCCAGGGCAAAAATACGGTTATCTTGTCTCCCACAAGGACGAGCCACTGTTAATTTCTGATCCGTACGCAAAATCAATAGATAAAGCCCTCCACTATCATCCTCCCTACTCTCCAGCCAAAAGTTTCGATATGCCGAAGTGCGTCGTTATCGAAGATGATTTTGACTGGCAAAACACGGATCACCCGCGTATACCCAGAGAAGAGATGGTGTTGTTTGAGACGCACGTCAAAGGGCTTACCCAACGCCACCCTGAGGTTGAGGACAAGCTGAAGGGGAGCTATTTAGGTCTTGCATCACCTGAAATGCTGGCCTTTTACAAACAGCAAAACATCAACACGCTGCAATTGCTACCTGTCGCAGCATGCATGCATGAGCCTCACCTACTAGAGATGGAAAAGGTCAATTATTGGGGATACAACCCTTACCTCTTTATGGTGCCCGATCCGCGCTACGCAGAACAAGACGCCGTTACGGAATTAAAAACAACAATTCGCGAATTGCATAAAAACGGCATCGAAGTGATTCTCGACGTGGTTTACAACCACACTGCTGAAGGTGGTGAAGGGCCTACAATTTTCAACCTGAAAGCCCTCGACTCCTGTTTTTACATCAAACATGGCAACCACTTCGCCAATTACACTGGCTGCGGAAATACAGTGGATCTCACCTACCAACCAGCCTTAAACCTTGTGATGGATACATTGCGCTACTGGGTTAGCGAATTTAAAGTCGATGGCTTCCGTTTTGACTTGGCTGCAACGTTAGGTCGACAGGGCGATGATTACAACCCAGAAGCAGCTTTCTTTAAAGCCGTTGCGCAAGACCCAATTTTGCGTGAAACCAAATTGATTGCCGAGCCTTGGGATATTGGTCCAAATGGCTACCAAGTGGGTAACTTTCCATTTGGTTGGAACGAATGTAATGACAAACTGCGTGATATTTCCCGCAGTTTTTGGCGCGGTGATCAAGGCTATTTAAAAGAGTTTGCCACTCGATTAATGGGCTCTCGTGACATTTATAGTGCAGCGAACTGGCCATACAAACTCACCGTAAATTACATCACGTATCACGATGGCTTCACACTGCAAGATTTAGTGTCTTACAAGCACAAACATAACGAAGCCAATGGCGAAGAAAATCGCGACGGTCACGGTGACAATCGTTCAGAAAACTACGGTGTCGAAGGCGAGACAGAAAATCTGATGATCATCGCCACGCGTGAGAAGCAAAAACGCAACCTTATTGCTAGCTTGCTGTTTGCCTTCGGTATCCCACACATTCTCACTGCTGATGTTCTGTCTCACACCCAAGGCGGTAACAATAATGCCTATTGCCAAGACAACGAAACCAGTTGGCTGAACTGGGAAGAGACAGAACGTAAGCAACATTTCAAAGCATGGATGTCACAAATGGTCGCCAACCGAAATCAATACATGGTGCCATTTATCCGAGCTTTCAGTGGCGAGAATCGCAATAACAACCGTATTTTCTGGCGCCGTACAGACGGTCGCTTAATGGAGCACGATGATTGGAACCGTTTAAGCTCTGTCGCACTTCACCTTGGTATCGGTAAAGAAGGGCAAGAGCTGGTTTACCTCATCAACCAAACTAACGCCACAGCGCGCTTTAAGCTCCCCAATGAGCGAAAGCAAGAATGGGTGACGATCTGTGATACAAACGTACGTAACCTCAACCCAGGACATGCTGAAGGCGAAGTCTTGCTGTCACCCACCTCGATGGTGATTTTGCACTATCAACCAATCCAAAGCACACCAAAAGGTGAGCAAACGCGTAGCTAAGTTATAAACGCTCCAAAAAAGGAAAGCCGATGCATCTCAGTGCTTCGGCTTTTTTGTTGGTTAGATGTGCCTAACTCATTATTCGCAAGGCGGCGCTAGGTGGATCAAAGCCAATCCACCCAGTGACGTCTCGCGGTATTTCTTGTTCATGTCTTTGCCCGTTTGATACATGGTTTCAATCACCTTATCCAACGAGATCAAACATTTACTGTTACGCTTTAATGCCATACGAGAAGCATTGATCGCTTTCATTGCGCCCATTGCATTACGCTCAATACACGGAACTTGCACTAAGCCCCCAATTGGGTCACAAGTCATTCCTAGTGAGTGCTCCATGGCAATCTCGGCCGCAATACAAATTTGCTCATTGCTACCACCACGCAGCGCGGTCAAGCCAGCTGCCGCCATGGAAGAAGACACGCCAACTTCGCCCTGACAACCCACTTCGGCACCCGAGATAGACGCATTAGTTTTGTACAAAATGCCAATCGCACCGGATACAGCAAGGAAGTCTTTAAGCTGTTTAGTATCGAGCTCTTTGATGAAGCGATGGTAGTACATCAATACCGCTGGAATCACACCCGCCGCACCATTGGTTGGCGACGTTACGACTTGTCCACCAGCCGCGTTTTCTTCACTCACAGCAAAAGCAAACAGGTTAATCCAATCCATGATTTCCATTGGATCGTGTTCAATTGCTGCATTTGCTTCAAGCTTCTTCAGCAAGTTAGGCGCACGGCGGGTCACGTTCAAGCCGCCATCCAAGATACCTTCTGTCTCGAAACCGCGCTCCATGCAACGCGTCATCACACGCCAGATCTGTTCTGCGCGTTGATTAATGGCTTCCATATCCTGAAATGCTTGTTCGTTTTTCAGAATCATGCCGCCGAGGCTCATGCCATTCTTCTCAGCCTGTGCCAACATTTCGTCTGCACTGGAGAATGGAAACTCTACTTCTACGGGTGCAGTCGCACTGCCATTTTGCAGTTCATCCGCCGTTGCGATGAACCCACCACCGATAGAGTAGTAAGTTTCAAACCCAACCTGATTGCCATGCGCATCTAACGCAGTAATCGTCATGCCATTCTCATGCAGAGGAAGGTTCTCTTCATGGAACAACATGTCCGTTTTGTAGTTGAATTCGATTTCATGACGGCCATCGACAGACATCATGCCCTCTTCAATCGCCTTGCGCATCGCTTTGTTCGCAGAAGCGATTTTGATGGTATCTGGTTTGTTACCCAACAGACCCAAAATCGTTGCACGGTCTGTATGGTGACCAATCCCCGTTAACGAGAGTGAGCCATATAAATCGACTTGAATACGAACCACTTTTGCCAAGTTCGATTCAATCAAACGAGTGAAGTGGTAACCCGCGATCATTGGACCATTGGTGTGAGAGCTAGAAGGGCCCACACCAATCTTGTAAATATCAAAGATGGACAGCATAAACTTACCTATTACGACAATGCAGCATAAAGCCAATCAGGGAGAACCATACAAGCAGCGATGGTCGCCACAGCGAACACCAACAATCCGTAATGGCTTGCGGTTGGCTTTGCAAAAAGATGTTTTTGATTATTGATAAAGATTTGTTGCTCGGCAGTCACCGCGCCCCAACGACGACTCACTAACACACCAAACAAAAGGAAGACGAACGTACCAATTGGCGCGAACCACGGCCAAGCCACGTCGAGATACATCGCAGTAAATACCGCAATCACACTCATGATACTGCCAACGATCACGCCTTTCTCATTGGCTTTCGCCCAGAATAAACCAAGCACGAATGAACCCAATCGGATACCAACGAAGATAGAAGTCAGGCTAGCGATGGTTTTGAGTACCGATTCATTCGATACCGCTAGAAGAGCTGGCACTACCACCATGGCCGCAGCGAGCAAACTCATCTTTCTCGCGACTTTTTCGTAGTGCTCATCATCGGCACTTTTGCGAACGAAACGCTTGTAGATATCGAACGTTGCGACGGTCGCCATTGAGTTGTAGGTCGAATCCAGCGTCGACATTGCGGCGGCCGCCAATGCGGAAATGATCAAACCAACGACGATTGGGTTAGTGTGGTTGAAGACGAAATCCAAAATCACTTCATTGCTGTTTTCAAACGATTGATCTTGATAGAAAACACTTAGAAGAACACCGAGTACCGCGAAGAACAAGTACACGAAAAACGCACCGTAACCACACAACAGCATCGATTTCTGCGCGGTCTTTTCACATCTCGTCGCTAACGTGCGTTGGATGATCAATTGGTTGGTGCCGTACACACTCAAATGCAAAAAGCTCACAGCAACCACGCCAGCCCAGAGTGTGGTATCTACACCCAAATCAAAGTCTAAGTTGATGATATTCAGGTGATCACGAGAAAGGTAATCTGCCGCATTAATCTCTGTCATTAGAATGGCAAAAATAGCGATGCTGCCCGCAACCAATACTGCAGATTGCAACATATCGGTCCAGATAACCGTGGAAATCCCGCCCGCATAGGTATAGCAAGCGGTGAAAATACTGATGTAGATAATGGCTTCAGAAATACTGATAGGCAGAACTTGCACTAAGATCAGCGCCACGGCATACAAAATCACACCCGCTGAGATACATTGAACCACAATGAACACAATCGAGTTGATGGTTCTTGCATACACCCCAAAGCGGTGCTCAAGGTATTCATAAATCGAAGTCAGACCCAGCTTATAGAAAACAGGCACAAAGAAAATGACGGTGAAAAAAATAACGATGGGATAGTTAAGGTGAATACTCATCGCTTCCATGCCAGAGCTATAAACCCAACCTGGCATCCCTACAAACGTCATCGCACTAATGTAAGTCGCAAGTATCGAAACACCTGCCGTAAACCAGCCAAATTGCTTTCCACCCGTAGAAAAGTCGCCACCATTGCTGTAGCGCTTATTCACTAAATAGCTGATTAATATGGTGATTAACACGTATAACGCAATCACCACAAAACTTGAGTACGTAACCATTTCAGGGTTTCCATAATTCTGGGTGCTAATTATTTGTTGCTTGGATATTACTTTAAAAAAGCATATCTAAACGATAATCCCGCCATAACTGTGACTAAAATCACCAATATAGACGGTTATATATTCAAAAATGCCAAAAAGACCGATTTAATGAGACTCCCATCACTAAAAACCACTAATTGGGTACGCATTCATTTTAAAATTGATATTGATCACGGATCTAATGACCTTAAAAAAACTATGATTCACCACGACACGAAATCGAAGATGATCCCAATAAGATCGTGTTCTTTAAGTTTGAATAGCAACAAATCCTAAGTAAAATAGAGGTTTATCGGTCATGAATGCCAAAAGACACATGAGCGAAGTTCCTATGATTCAAAGGGTAGCTGCCTATCTAGCGATACTGGTTGGTTACTTTTTCTATTGTTATAACTTTGTAATTATTGACTACGTACGCCCATACATCGTTGAAGCGTATGATGGTATTAGTCTGTCAGACACTGCCCAGTTCTATACATGGCAGTCGGTTGGTGCACTTATTGGTGCATTGAGCTGTGCTTGGTTCGCAACAAAATTTGGTAAGAAATCCACTCTTATTACCATCACAGCCCTAAACGGTGGCGCTACGATCATCAATATGATGTTCACCGACTACACAACATGGGCAGCAATGCGTTTCATCATTGGTTTGTCACTGGGTGGTTACTTCACCGTGGCAGTAAGCTTGATGATCGGCCTATTTACGCCAACGGTACGTGGTAAGTTGACGGCATTCGCGTCTTCTATGTTCTCTGTAGCACTGATGGTAATGGGTGCGTATGCAGCATTTATTGCAAGCATCGATGCACCATGGGAAAGCCTAATGCTTGTAGGTGGTATCCCACCATTGGCAGCCGCTGTTGTCATGATCTTTGTACTACCTAGCGACAGCAAAGTGATCGCTTACGGTGAAGAAGAGCAAGCAAAAGTAGAAGAATCAAATGCACCAGCGAAAAAAGGCTCTTGGGGCGAAATGCTAAGCAAGCCTTACCGTAAGATCACACTAACGTGTCTATTACTGGCTGGCCTTAACTTCTACGGTTTCCAATTCTTTGGTGGCTTCGTAACCACATACCTACGTGATGTACGTATGTTCGACGGTGCAACCATCGGTCTCATCTTCTCTATCTCAGCATTTGGTTCACTGTTTGGTGCGTGGTTCTGGGGTTGGGTAGCTGACAAATTCGGTCGTAAGGTGAACGCGTTTGGCTTCATCCTAGCGGGCATCATGGTTTCAATCTTCTTTGTTGCACCTGGCGACATGGTGATTGGCGGCCTAAACATGCTGGCTCTACTTGGTCTGATTTACAACTTCGGCCTGTCTTCTTCAGCGGTATGGGGTGGTTACTTCTCAGAACTGTTCCCAGCACACCTACGTAGCTACGGCGCGGCGCTATTCCACGGCGGTCGTATCCTCGGTATGTGGGCACCAATGGTACTTATCTTCATCCAAGAGCGTACCGACCTACAAACCGCAATGTGGGGTTCACCAATCGTATGGATCCTTGCTGGTCTTCTATGGCTATCACTGCCAGAGACACTAAAAGGCGGCGTGTTCGATAAGAGCAAAAAAGCCGAAGCAGCAAAAGCGTAACTGAATTTCAAAAACTCCGGCTGGCTCCCCGGCCGGATGAAAAAACTTAATTTCGAGTCCTGTTCCCAAAGCCGACTCGACAGCAAATAAGAGAGTTTATTATGTCTAAATATCAAGAAGCGAAACGCGTTGTACGTGAATACTTCAGCGCAATGGAAAACGCAACTCACGAGAACGTGGCAGAAGTACTAAAAGCACACACTTCAGAAGATTACCTATGGCGTGGTGTTTACCCATTCCGTGAGCAACAAGGCGCTCAAGCAGCGGCTGACGTTTTCTGGGCTCCTTTGATGAAATCAATGACTCGCATGCAGCGTCGTCAAGACATCTTCATCGGTGGTGAGAACGAAGTAACATCAGGTGAAATCTGGGTAATGAGCATGGGTCACTTCATGGGTCTATTCGACGCTGAATACCTAGGCATGCGCCCAACTGGCAAAATCATGAACATCCGTTACGCAGAATTTAACTGTGTTGAAAACGGCAAGATCACTAAGACTGGCCTATTCCTAGACCTTCTAGGTGCAATGGACCAAGCGGGTTGTTACCCACTACCACCATCAACAGGTAAGCACTTCGTATACCCTGGTCCTCGTAACCACGACGGCCTACTGTTCGAAGACGCAGCACCAGAAGAAGGCGTAGCAACACTAGCACTAGTGAACAAGATGGTTGATGACCTATCTGCACTAAACGACAGCGGCGCAATGGGTTGCCCACCAGAAGTTCTTGAAAAGAGCTGGTCTAAAGACATGATCTGGTACGGTCCATGTGGTATCGGTGCGTCTTACACAATCCCTCGTTACCAACAGCAGCACCAATTGCCGTTCCGTAACAACCTGAAAGACAAGAAGTTTAATGGCCACGTATGTCGTTTCGCAGAAGGTAACTTCTCTTGTTTCTTCGGCTGGCCAAACCTATCTAACACACCAATCGGTGGTTTCCTAGGTATGACAGGTGGTGAAGTACGTGCAGACATGCAAGTGGTTGATGTTTACTACCGTGACGGCGACAAGCTATCTGAGAACTGGGTACTGATCGACCTTCCTTACTGGCTAAAACAGCAAGGTCTAGACGTGTTCGAACGTACTCAACAGATCCTAAACCCTTCTCTATAAGAAGTCCTAGGGGCGGATTGTCAACCCGCCTTTATGTTGCCTGAATACCCTCTCGGTTCAGGCGACATGCTCCCAACTCGTGCCTCAAGGATGGGGCACAACCTCAAGATAGAACCCTTATTCAAAACGGGCATGAACGCACGGTGGCTTTCTGCGCCCTGAATAATGAGATTGATGATGAAAAAGTCGACCCTTTCTGCAGTGATTCTAGCAGCGCTTACTTCTAGCTCAGCCTTTGCTGCACACACTTTTGTTAATGACGCTGGCGACAGCCTAACCATCGATGGCCGTTTCGATCTTCGCTACCAAGACCGTGGCGGTGATGACAACGGTGAATGGAACAGCGGCAGCTCACGTTTCGGTTTGAAAGGCCAAATGGGCCTAGATAACGGCTGGACTGGTTTCGGTCACGCGGAATGGGGCTACAACTCTGGCGCGAACGGTGACAACATTTACGACCGCTTGCTATACGCAGGTGTTGATCACGAAAAATACGGCAAGATTGCTGCGGGTACTAAGCAGTGGTCTACCTTCTACGACGTAGCATGGTACACCGATTTAGGTCGTGTATTCGGTACTCGTGGCTCAGGTGTTTACAACCTAGCTGACTGGGGTATCGCATCCGGCGCGGGTCGTGCAGAAAACTCAATTACGTACCGTAATTCAATCAATGAAAAAGTGAGCTACGGCTTTACTTACCAAACCACGCGTGAAGATGTTGCTCTAGCAAGCAATGCGACAGCCTCACTGAAAAACGGCATGGGTGCGTCTATCACTTACAAACCGGTTGATGGCGTAACACTGGGTGCGGCTTACCATCAAAATGAAGTTGCGGATCTAGACACAAGCGTGGTTGGCGTAGAAAACGGCGACAACATGCGCATCATGCTATTGGGCGCAAACTACAGCAACGGTGGCTTCTACGCAGGTGCGACTTTCCACGTTGGCGAAAACTGGGAAGCAGTGAGCCAAGGCGGTACGGACGTAATGTTCGATACCCTAGGTGGCGAAATCTACACTTACTACCACTTCGACAACGGCTTGCGCCCAACGTTGAACTACAACTACATGGAGGATAGTGGTGACGAGACACAAGGTTACGAGCGTAACTTGCTGATCCCTGGTCTTGAATACCACTTCCAGAAGAACAAATTCCTAGTTTGGACTGAATACCAGTTCGACCTAGGTAAAGATCAGTACGATGGCAGCAAATTCGAAAACCGTGATGATCAATTCGCGGCAGGTATTCGCTACTACTTCTGATAATACTCATCGCTCACCACCTATACCCAAGTAACCTTAAGGTGGTGAGTGATGAAGTTCTTATCAACACTAAGCAAAGTTATCTTGAAGCCAAGTAGCCATCACTTCACTAATAATTAAAGGCTGCTCAAGCGTAGATAGATGCCCACACTCAGGGATAACATGAAGTGTGACGTTTGGGATGCATCTCTCCATGAGCAGATGATTGTCTAGCGGACAAAGCTTATCTTCTTTACCTGTTATCACCAACGTAGGAGCTTGAATGTCCGCCAATAAAGGTCGAGCATCCGGGCGAGTTGCTAACGCTTTAGCATGTGCTTCAAATGCCTCCAAACCTACATTAACCGCCATGCCTTCGATACGCTCAGTTAACGCTTTGTCTTGCAAACGGCTTGGATGAATCAGCACAGGCATCAGAGTGTCAGCCGTAATGCGTTCAAACTCACCACTTAACGCACGGCTAACCAGTGCATCACGCTTTTGTGTCACCTCTGGCTTTTCATCTGCTGCATTGGTATCCATGAGGATCAAGCCTTTGACTCTGTTTGGCGCTTGACGGTACACCTCAAAGGCAAGAATCCCACCCATTGATAAGCCACCCAAGACAAACTCCTGCGGTGCGTCTTGCAACACTCTCTGCGCCAGCTGTTCCATTGACGGCAATGAAGCCAGCGTCGGGCATGAAGGCTCAACCCAATTTGGCAACGCTCGGTTGATATCCTCAAACAATGTGCCATCACAAAGTAGTCCGGGTAGCCAAACTAACGAGGTGGGTTGCGTCATTTTATTCTCCTGCAAGCGGCTTTGGTTGATCAGAGCCAAGAATGCAATACGTCAAACTATTACCCCGCAAGTTCGTCAGTGAATAAGACGCACCTTCTGGAACATTCAGCACATCACCGCGCGTTAAAACAACACTCGCTTGTTCGCCTTGATGCGTGAGGACCACTTCAGTATCGCCATCAAAGTTGATAAGCACTTGTTTTTCTTCTCGGCAGTGTTGAGGAATCGAGCCACCTTCAGAAAGCTCATAAGCCATGATGCTCACTTCATCTTCACTCTTTACTTGGAAGTCATAACTCGCCAAAGGATGACCCGTTAAGGCGTATTGTTTCACGTTGCTTCCGCCGAAATCGCCTTTGATTTCACGATAATCTTTTTGCAGAGCGACAAATGGCATCATCTCTTCTGCGGTGTAGGTATCAAAGGTCGCGAGCTCTTCTTCGGTAAGCAGCGGCATCAATTCTGATTCTTGTGGCACCGGGTCGCCATTAATGGTGTCCACGAGTGTGCCATCGGCTTTGAGGTATAAACCATAACCTTGACTGTCTTTAATAACGTTTGGATGCCAAATAACGCCGCCACCTGAATCGTCGCCGCCAAGTACCGAGAACATAAAGCCGTAATCGCGGCCAACCACTTCAAATCCACGGAAGAGATTGGTTGGAATCGAGATGACGTCACCGTGAGACAACACCGCCTCATGCTCTCCATCGTTCCCCCAATAAAAACGGAACTGACCTTTGAACACCAAGAAAAGCTCGGCGGTACGATGAGAGTGCAACGAATTTTTGATGCCCGGCGGTTGGCCTGCGGCACCAATGTTAAAGCCCGCCGTATCGCGAATATGAACATGCTGACGACTGCTTTCTGCCACCCCAGCACCGATAATGCAGAAGTTATCTTTCAGATCACTGCCTGGCGTGCGCGCATCAATAAACGCACTCGTACCCGGAATCAGTTCCATGTAGCGGACCAGATTATTATTCATTTTAGATTGTAGAGTCATTGTAAATCCTTGTTGTCCTTGTTTGGACCTAGCCTTTGAATTGTTAGTTACAGACCTAAAGGTCGCCCACCATCAACCGCGATGGTATTGCCTGTCGAGAAGGTCAAAACTTCTGCCGCGGCGTACACGGCTTGAGCGACTTCTTCATCATTGGCTAAACGCTTAAGCGGTGTGGATTGTTCTTGTTGATTACGCCATGCGTCATCCAAGCCTTTGACAAACTCAGTGTCGACAAGCCCTGGAGCAACAGCCAGAACTCGAACCTCGGGAGACAGAGCGCGAGCTAAAGAACGGGTCATGTTCTCCGCGGCAGATTTACTTGCACAGTAAGCAATGTTGCTCCCCATCGCAGTCTGTGCCGCGATAGAAGTAATGTTCACCACACAACCATTGGCTTGCTTAAGCCAAGGCTCAAACGCTCGAACCATGGCAAAAGGCGCACGGACGTTCACTTGGAAAATTTGGTCAAACAGCTGGTCATCTAAACTTTGCAAATCAGAGTGCGCGACGAATTTCGTCATCCCCGCACAGTTGACCAACAAATCCAGCTTGTCGCTTATTTCACTGACTTGATGTTTAAGCTGTTCAATCGCACTAGAATCTGCCACGTTCAATTTGAATGCTAGATGCTCGTTACGTGGCAGCGAGGAAAGCACATCCTCGGCCGCTTTCTGATTACTGTTGTAAGTCAGAATTACGCGATATCCCGATTCAGCTAGCTTGCGACAAATGGCGGCACCCAGTCCGCCACTGCCGCCTGTGACTAAGGCAAGTTTCGACATATTACGCCTCTTCCACTTTGCCTTTGTAACGGCGCACACGAATATCCGCTTGCTCTTTGTGGCCAGCAAAACCTTCGAGTGCACACAAGCGAGAGCAGTACTCACCGACTTTTAGCGACGCAGCTTCCGTTACACGCTGGTAAGTACAGGTCTTGATAAATTTACCTACCCAAAGACCACCGGTGTATCGCGCCGCTTTCTTCGTTGGCAGTGTATGGTTGGTACCAATACATTTATCGCCGTAAGAAACGTTGGTTTCACGACCTAGGAACAAGGCACCGTAGTTGGTCATGTTATCTAGGAAGTATTTAGGATCTTCCGTCATCACTTGCACGTGTTCAGAAGCGATATCGTCTGCCACTTCCACCATTTCTTCGTAGCTATCACACACAATAACTTGTCCGTAATCTGCCCACGCTTTACCCGCAACTTCAGCCGTTGGGAGAATGGTTAACTGACGTTCGATCTCTTTGATGGTTTCTTGCGCAAATGTTTCGCTATTGGTCAACAATACAGCGGGAGAGTTGTAACCATGCTCAGCCTGACCAAGCAAGTCTGCCGCAGCCAATTCCGGGTCACAGCCTTTCTCATCAGCAATGACCAAGGTTTCCGTTGGCCCTGCAAACAAATCGATACCGACGCGACCAAACAACTGACGTTTTGCCTCTGCCACAAATGCGTTACCCGGCCCTACAATCATATCGACCGGTGCAATAGTCTCCGTCCCCAGAGCCATTGCACCTACCGCCTGAACACCACCGAAGCAATAGATTTCATCCGCACCCGCCATTGCCATCGCAGCGACAATCGCCACATTCGGCTGGCCATTAAACGGTGGTGCACAAGCAATAACACGTTTTACGCCCGCGACTTTCGCCGTCAGTACACTCATGTGAGCGGATGCAACCAATGGGTATTTACCGCCAGGGATGTAACAACCCACGCTGTTGACTGGAATATTTTTATGCCCCAGTACCACACCAGGCATGGTTTCTACTTCGACGTCTTTCATTGAGTCACGTTGAATTTGAGCAAAGTTTCGAACTTGTTGCTGAGCGAACTCGATATCATGACGAGTCGATTCATCAAGCGCATCCACACAGGCTTGGATTTGCTCTTCTGACAGGCGGAATTGCTCCGGCGACCAGTTATCAAACTTTTCAGACAACTCACGTACAGCGCTATCACCTTTCGATTCAATATCAGCAAGAATGTTTTCAACAATCTGACGCACTTTTGCGTCGTTTGATGCTGATGCTTCTTCAGTGATTCCGTTTTTTAAAATGCGTGCCATTGGGTTTCTCCTTGAACATTGAGGCTGACGAACGGTTATTTTTATGCGTTTGGATACGAATGCAAAATCAGATTAAACACTTAATTAACATTTGACAAGTTAAGTCAACAAACCACAAAAATAATCCTTAAGCCTTTGTATTGATTAATTTAAACAAATAAAATCAAGTAATAAGCACCTTGATTGAGTTTAATTTTTAATCAAAAATGAGTTTTAGATCACATCATTTTTACTCATCATTTATATTTCTACATGTTAGTTTTTGCATACCTTTGCAAAGGAGAGAATTATGAGCAATTTTAAGCAACGTCTGACTAAAGAAACGCTATTAGGTACATTTGTTAAAACCCCTCATCCTCACATTATCGAGGTATTGGCACTAGCAGAGTTGCCTTTTGTGGTACTGGATGCAGAGCACGCACCTTTCGATCGTTCCTCGCTTGATCTGTGCATCATGGCGGCCAGAGCGAATGACCTCGCGTGCGTGGTACGAGTACAAGACAGCGCTCCTTCAACCATTTTGAACGCGCTTGACTGTGGCGCGGCGGGTGTACAAATTCCCCATGTTTGTACTGCTGAGCAAGCGACGCAACTGGCGAAAATCTGCCATTACGGAGAAGGTGGCCGAGGGTATGCTGGTTCCAGTCGAGCAGCGCAATACGCCACTAAGCCCATGGTTGAACACTTAAAAGACAGCCGTGCGAATACGATTGTCATTGCACAAATTGAAGACCCTCAAGGGGTTGAAAATGTTGAAGCGATTGCCAATGTTGAAGGAATTGATGCGCTCTTCATTGGCCAAGTTGATCTCACTGTCGCTTATGGTGCTGATAGCGTTCATGATGAGAAAGTCGCACAAGCAAGTATGCGAGTAATCGAAGCGGCCAGAGCCGCCAATAAACCTGTTGGCATGTTTGTCGCGACGGCTCAACAAGCTCGGGAATGGCGTGAACTCGGCGTTAGCTTCTTTTGTGTTGGGTCTGAACACAAAATGATCATTGATGGCTTCAAACAAGAGAGAAATGTGATGAATTCTTGAGTTTTCTCTGATATTTACGCCTTATCAATGTAATGCTCTAGACACAGAAATCCCCTAGCCCATACACTCAGCACGTATGAGAAGGTTCAATGGCCTTAAATAAGGAGTATCACCATTAAAGCGAAAGTAACTTCGATCGACGTCGCGAAGATGCTCGGCGTCTCTCAATCGACGGTATCTAGAGCATTCAGCCCGACTGCGAGTATTAGCGAGAAGAAACGCAAAATGGTGATGGATGCCGCAGCTAAGCTCGGATACACACCGAATGCCATCGCCCGAGGTCTGATTTCGAATCGTTCAGGCTTAGTGGCGATTGCGTTAGATAGCGAATCAAACCCAATGTACGACATGCAATCTCGTGCTTTGGCTGTCGAAATTCAAAAGCGAGGCGGACAAGTTGTGCTTTGCCCTATCGACAAGGACGACCTCGATCTCGCCATTTCACGCGCCATTGAATACCAAGTGGACGGACTCGTTATCGCCACCAGCCGTTTAACCTCACGCGCGTTTGCCCAATGCGAAAAGTTTGGCGTTCATTTAAGCTTGATTAACCGCTACGCCGAGGGTATTAATGCCAATAGCTCTGGTATTGATAACCGATTGGCGGGCCAACAAGCAGCCGAGTATTTAACGCAGAAAGGCGCAAAACAGTGTGCTTATATCAGTGGCGATGCTGGCTCCATGACCAGTGAAGAGCGTTGGCTGGGTTTCTCTTCAAAATTGCAAGAACTCGGCTCCCCGTCACCAACCTTTATCCAAGCCAAGTACAGCTTTGAAGCAGGCTTAGAAGCGGCGAAAGCGATCTTGTCGCACACTAGCAAACCCGATGCAATTTTTTGTGCAAACGACATCCTCGCCATGGGTGTGATGGATGGCTTGCGACAAGCCGGAGCAAAGATCCCCCAAGACTTCTCTGTGATGGGTGTAGATAACATTCCGATGTCTGCATGGCCGAGCTATGATTTGACCACCATTGCTCAACCAGTCGACAAAATTGTTAAACGAGCGGTTGAAGATTTGATGAATCGAATCAACGGCAACTTGGATGCAACTGGCGAATACCTTTTCGAGCAAGGCACCTTGATCGAACGTAGTAGCACCATTTAATAAATCCATTTTTATTCATTCTTCATAAACAAAATGCCTTGCTTTCGAGTAAGGCATTTTCTGTGATCACGATTAAATTTTCACCAATCGTTATTTAATTCCTCATCAATTCATCAATCTTGTTATTGACTTGTTACTTTAATGTTTTATTTTGGATTCGTATGCAAAATGGATATGAATTGCTCAACTAATTTATAAAAACATAAAAAGTTGTGTGACTTGCCGACGAATGCCAATGGCAGGTCATACCAGAAACAAGGAAGAACGATGAAGAAAGTAATCCTGACTTCACTTACCGCACTGGGGCTTGCATTTAGCAGTATGAATACGTTTGCAACCAGTGTTATACGTCTTGCTCATGACAGTCAAGAAACCTCTCCCGTACACAAAGCAATGCTCTATTTCGAACAAGAAGTGGAAGCTCGCTCAAACGGTGAGATAGAAGTTGAAATCTATCCGGCGAGACAACTAGGCGATGTGCGTGAGACGACTGAACTCGTACAGCAAGGCAACTTACAAATGACGTTTGGTGCGTCAGTTTTACTCTCTCCCTACGTCCCAGAGTTTAACGTGCTCGACGTGTTCTACCTTTTTGATAGCGAAGAGCAAGCACACAAAGCGCTCGACAGTGAGAAGATCGGACAACCATTGTTGAATGCTATGGAATCAAAAGGCTTTCATGGACTTGGCTTTATGGAGGTCGGCTTTCGTTGCGTGACCAACAACAAACAGCCAATTGATAGTATTGAGGACCTGAAAGGGCTAAAGATTCGCTCGGCATCTAACCCCACTCAAATAAGCGCGTGGAAATCTATTGGTACTGCGCCAACACCTCTGTCTTGGGGAGAAATTTTCACCTCGTTACAACAAGGCCTGATTAACGCTCAAGAAAGTGCTATCTACTCTATTTATGCCGAACGTTTTTACGAGGCACAAAAGTACCTCTCTTTAACTAACCATATATACACCAACTACGTGTTGTTCATGAACAAATCGTTTTGGGATTCACTGCCGGCCGCACAACAAGCGCTGATCAGTGAAGTAAGCAAAGAAACCATCGCAAAACAGCGTGAGCTCGCCGCTAAGAAAAACCAAGAAGTAATCAAAGAGCTCGAAGCAAAAGGCATGACGGTTAACATCGTCCCAGACGAGGTACGCAGCATCATGAAAGAAAAAATGAATGCAGCCGTGTACCAAGACCTGCGTAGCAAGACAGGTGAAGACTTGTTTGACAACGTGATTGCCGAGATAGAACGCCTATAACTCCCACTCTTTTGCACGATCTGGCAACAGGTCGTGCTTTCTCGTTTTGGAGGTGAACATGAAGTGGTTTCGCTTACTAGACAAATACCTAGAACCTACCCTTATCGTTATCGCGATCTCGACGATGACAACTTTACTGTGCTTGCAAATCGCACTACGCTTATTTGACGCAACGATCGCGTGGGCTGAAGAGCTGGCTCGTTATTTATTCGTATGGGCGATGTACCTGAGCATCAGCTACTGTATCCGAGATGATCGACACATCCGCATTCGTGTGTTCATAGATAAACTTCCGGGCAATTGGACGCAATTCAGTTTGATTGTCTCTGATCTTATCTACCTTGCCTTTAGTGCCACTGTCGCCTGGTTTGGATTTAAGGTTATAAACCGCAGCCTGCAACTCGGTCAGATTGCACCCGCAATGGAAATTCCTATTGCGTGTTTGTATACCTCTGTTTTAGTTTGCGCACTATTAAGCTGCGCGCGCCTAGTGACAAGCATTTATCAACGTGTGAACGCGTGCTCCACCAGCAATGAACGAGTTCGCTTTTCTCGCCAACGCTATCGCCATATCAAAGCAAAGTACCGTACTTCTAACCGACTATTGGAGTTTAACGCATGACGTCTGCACTTTTGTTTGGCAGCTTTGGTCTGCTTCTGCTCATTGGCGTTCCAGTCGGTATTGCTCTGGCGGCAGCCAGTATGGTCGCGATACTCAGTCTGCCGTTTCTTAACATCGAGTTTTTAGTCCAAGGAATGGTAACAGGGCTCGACTCTTTCCCTCTCCTCGCCGTCGTTCTATTTACCTTGGCAGGTAACCTTATGAGCCAAGGAGGGATCTCAAAACGATTATTACACGTGGCGGAGGTCTTCTTTGGCCACTTTACTGGTGGGCTTGGCATCGTCGCCATTGTGGCGTGCATGTTCTTCGCTTCCATCTCTGGTACGGGGTCTGCCACTGTTGCCGCTATCGGCCTGACGATGATTCCATCTATGGTGAAGAAAGGCTACGACCGCAGCTTTGCCGGTGCCTTGATAGCCTCTTCCGGCGGAATTGGGGTCATTATTCCACCCTCTGTGGTGATGATCGTCTACGCGATCACAGCTGAAGTCTCGGTCACTAAGATGTTCATGGCAGGTATCATTCCTGGCTTGGTCGTCGGTATGGTTTTGATCGGCTATTGTCTAATTGTCTCAAAAATGCGGGGCTACACAGGTAACGAACGCAAAGCCACTTGGTCAGAGCGTCTTGATGCACTAAAAGAAGCCAGTTGGGCAATGCTACTACCCGTAATCATTCTCGGCGGTATCTATTCCGGTATCTTCACACCTACCGAATCAGCCGCCATTGGTGTGCTCTATGGCTTATTCTTTGGCATGTTTGTTTATAAAGAGCTCAAACCAGCGCAAGTGGTGAAAATCATTCTAGAGTCGTCACTGTTAGTTGGCGCAGTGCTCGTTATTGTGGGTGCGTCCGTGACGTTTGGCCGCATATTGACCCTAGAACGTCTACCGACCGAGATCGCTCAGTTCATTCTATCGATTACCGAAAACAAACTGCTGATACTGCTTTGCATCAATGTTCTGTTGTTGCTTGTCGGTACCTTCATGGAAACGCTGGCGGCCATTGTTATTCTCACACCAATTCTGTTACCCATAACGTCAGCACTCGGCATGGACCCCGTTCATTTTGGTATCGTGATGATCGTGAACTTAGCCATTGGCTTTGTTACGCCTCCTCTGGGTGCCAACCTGTTTATGGCAAGTCAGGTAGGCAAAGTACCGATAGAGTCGCTCTCTAAAGCCATCATGGGTTGGATTGGTGCAATGATAGTGGCCTTGATGTTGATTACCTTCATCCCTGCCATCTCGCTATCGTTACCTGCGCTTTTATCCTGATCGTTGCACTCATAGAGCGCTTATGACTGTTATAGCCACTAGATAAATACCTTTCTAGTGGCTTATTCGTTATCTACTTCCGATTTAATAAAAAAGCCTTTAAGCATTCGTATGCAAAAGGAAAATTTGAAAGATATAAGGATAATTGACACCAAAATAGCTGAATATTAGCGATAAAGTCTATTTGGGTGCCTTGATCTGCATGATTATCAGTTTTGGCTTAATCATTTGTTTCCATTCAAACAGATCAAAATAAATTAAGCGATTAAAAAACAATAAGATATTAGGAAATTCATACAAAAAACTTTGACCTCCTTTCTTATTAACACGTCTCGATAAGAGATAGCTTCCATCTCTCCTGTACTTTTTTAGTTTATTTTCCGCTCAATTGTTAAAAATCTGATCATCAGCACGCTATTTAAACAATCGAAAAACAATCCGTTGACAAAATGGCAACATGATATATTTTGAATACGTAATCAAAACATAATTATTCAATTACGGAGGTGATTTATGGCCATGGTTGGCTTCGATGAAAAGTGGCGTGATTTTCCCGACTACATTCTTGGTATCACAAAAGAGATTTGGGAAGACCGAGGTTTAAACACCTTAGAACACTACTACTCTCCCGACATTGTTGTGCGTACTCCACTCTCTATCGTTCAAGGAAACGAAGGGGTGATCAGTGCAACAATGGCGACACTGGCCGAGTTTCCCGATCGCACGCTATATGGCGAAGACGTCATTTGGTCAGGCACCCCGGAACAAGGCATGCTTTCTTCTCATCGAATCATCTCTACTGCAACACACAGTGGCAACGGCTTCTATGGGCAAGCTTCGAACCGCAAGCTTCGTTTCCGTATTATCGCAGATTGCCATGCTATCAATAACCAAATCAATGACGAATGGTTGGTTCGCGATCAAGCCGATATCGCGAAACAACTGGGCATGACGTCAGAAGAGTTTGCACGCCAACAAATCGAATTTGAAGGTGGCGTGGAATCAAGCCCATTTCCGTTCACTCCTGAAGTCGACATTCCTGGACCTTATTTGGGCGTAGGCAACGACAACGAATATGGTCAGCGCTACGAAGCAATTCTCAGAAGCCTTATGAATGCCGAGTTCTCTATAGTACCGAAAGAGTACGACCGCGCTTGCATCGGCGAATACACTGGCGGTCAAACTGCCCTATCACACTCGGAAGTCGATCATTTTTGGATGGCACTTCGTGCGTCTTTCCCAAATGCTCAATTTACCGTTCACCATCGTATTGGCCGAGATGACGACATGATGTCACCACGCGCTGCAATTCGATGGTCTTTGCACGGTAAGCATGAGGGATATGGGATGTTTGGTAAACCTTCAGGAAAAGAGGTTTACATCATGGGGATCAGCCACGCTGAGTTTGGCCCTTGGGGTCTTCGTCGCGAATTCACTTTGTTTGACGAGACCGCAATCTGGAAGCAAATCCTGCTTCAGCAAGGCTAACGGCTGACTAAACACTATTTATTAAAATCACAGACAGTAAGGAAGCAACATGTCACTCAACATCATCGAACAGTTCTACCAGAACTACTTCAAAGCCGCAGACATCGAGCAAAAACAGGCCGCTCTGCAAACTTTGAACCCTGACGTAAAATGGTGCGTGGCGCACCCTGTGAACGATCTTAATGGCCCAGATGCAACCCACGAATCTTTCCTCTCACCACTTGTTAATGCTTTGCCTGACGCCGAGCGCCGACCAATAATTGTGATGCACGGCGAATACGAAGGTCGCACTTGGTACAACTCTACCGGCTATTTTATCGGTACATTTGAACAACCACTGTTTGGCATCCCAGCAACAGGGAAAACACTCTACTTGCGTTACACCGAAATGGTGTGTGTGGAGAACGACCAAATCACCGAATCTTACATGATCCCAGACTTCATCGACGCGATGAATCAAGCAGGCTGCAACCCTCTTCGTAAAAGCTTAGGTCACGATGGCTTGATCCCTTCTCCTGCGACTTCTAATGGTATCCAACATTCTGTTGTGTCTTTGGAAGAAAGTGAAAAGAGCGCCCAGCTGGTTGAAGATATGCTGTCTTGCTTGGGTCGTTTTGATGGCAAAGATCTTTTCTCGATGGATCTTGAAAACTACTGGCACAATGACTTCATGTGGTACGGCCCTGCTGGTATTGGTACTACGCGCGGTATCAAAGGTTTCCGTAACCACCATCAAGCGCCATTTGTGTTTGCCTTCCCTGACCGAAGTGTCGATATTGAGGTCAATTTTTTGGCCAAAAATGACTACGTATCCACAGGTGGTTGGCCACATATGCATGGTACTCACACTGGTCACAGTGGCTGGCTCGGTCTTGCCCCAACCGGAAAACACATCGAACTTCGCGTTATGGACATTTGGCGACGCGAAGGCGATTTACTGAAGGAAAACTGGGTGGCGATCGACATCGTTCATATCCTGCTGCAACTTGGCTATGACGTGTTTGCACAAATGAAAGAACAGTTAGAAGGACCTAATTATGCATGAGTTTGGCGCACTTAACTGGAGCATCCTTGGTGGATACATAGCCCTAACGCTAGTATTGGGTGCGGTGATTGGTAAGCGAGTAACTTCAGCTAGCCAATTCGCTTTGGGTGATAAGAGCATCCCTTGGTGGGCGATCGGTATTTCTGTCGTTTGTACTTACGTGAGTGCCATGTCGTTCCTTGGCGGGCCAGCTTGGTCTTACAAAGAAGGCCTGTCGGTTATCGCGATTCACCTCAATTATCCGCTGGTGATCTTCTTCATCGTGGCTGTGTTTATGCCGTTTTTCTACAACAACGGTTTAACCTCTATCTACGAGTATCAAGAACGACGCTTCGGTAAGGCTTCACGACTGACTTTGTCGTTTATCTTCCTTATCAAACAAGCATTGAGCTCGGCAGCCGTACTCTATGCGACAGCAATGATTTTAGAGTTCATTACTGGTATCGACGTGATGTACTGCATCATGATCGTCACTGCAATTGCCCTTATCTACACCGTAATGGGCGGTATCGCGGCTGTCATTTGGACCGATGTGATTCAAGCAGTAATCTTATTTATTGGCGCATTCATCATCATTGAAGCCGTTTGGAATGGCATGCCTGCTCCAATGACGGAGGTCATGGCAGAACTCAAAGCGAAAGGAATGACCGATGCCCTACAGACAAGTTTTGACCTAAGCCAAGTAACGACGGTATGGGCTGGTGTTATCGCAATGACGATGTTCCACACCACCGTGTATGGCGGTAACCAGATGATGGTACAACGATGTATGGCCGCGAAAAACATGGGCGATGCGAAAAAGGCAATGCTGATGATGGGCTACGTGGCCTTCTTTATTTACTTTGTCTTTATCTTGCTTGGCGTCCTGTTCAACGCTTATTACGACGGTAAAGAGTTCGAAAACGGCAACACCATCATTCTTCATTATGCGAGTGAATATGGAATGCCAGGCTTGATGGGCATCATTGCCGCTGCGATTCTGGCGGCAAGTATGTCGAGTCTCGATTCCGCATTTAACTCAATGGCGACCGTTTCTGTGGCTGACTTTTACAAACGCTTCTACAAGCAAAACGAGTCGGAAGAGCATTACTTAAAGGTATCGCGTTTCTTCACGGTGGCGTGGGCGATTTTGGTCATCATTCCAGCGATCATGTTTGCCACCAGCACAGGCTCGGTACTGGAAGTGCTGAGTAAGGCAGGCTCTTACTTTGTCGGTGCGAGCTTCTGTATGTTCGTCCTTGGTTTCTACTCAAAACACATTACGGAAAAAGGCTTGTTAATTGGCGTTGCTGCTAGCTTCTTGGTGATCTGGTATGTAGCCGTTGCGACCGATATTGCGTGGCCTTGGTATTGCGTGATTGGCGTCCTTGTGAATGCCGTTGTCGCTTACATTGCTAGCCTTCTCCTGACGGGTAAACAAGATGAAATGCATCTTTACACAGTGAAAGGCCAGCAAGCGGAATATGCTCGTCTAAATAAACCAATCAAGGAAGATGGTTGGTATGTCGTTCCCGGTAAAATCGATGCTCCATGTTATGGCTTACTAGTGATGTTTGTATTCTCGATCGTGATGCTTTGGGGGATCAACGCGTTTACCGACAACGCTCCTATGCTGATTAACTTTATGCGTGGCTGCTCTATTCTTGTCGCTACCGCTTGCATCGGATACATGGGGTATTCACTCCTCTCCCCGAAACGTAAAGTTGCAGTAAAACAAGCAAATTAATGTTCTTTACGTAGATACTGTACGTCCAACAAACGGACAGTATCTACGCTCTAGATCTAGTGCTAGCTCAAAGCAAATCGAATGGGTTAACCCACATTTTGCTTTTTAACACTCCAAAGCCATTATTCTACTTAGGATACCCCGTCAGAACATTTATGAATACGTACCTATTTATGCTAGTCTTATGACCTCAATTACTGGCAACTAAGTTTTATTCATGAAATCAATTAAACACGTAGTCACATCAAAAGATGTGGCAAAGATGGCAGGCGTCTCTCAATCTACTGTATCGCGCGTGTTTGTTCCGGGTAGCTCAGTATCCGAAAAGACCAAGCAAAAAGTCTTTGAAGCGGCTAAAGCCCTTAACTACCGCCCTAACGCCTTTGCACGTAGCCTGACCACAAACGAATCGAAATTGATAGGTTTGGTGTTTCCTGATGCGGATTACCCTATCCATATGAAAACACTGCAGTTAATTTCCAGTGAGTTACAGAAAAAAGGTTATTCTGCCGTATTGATTCCATGGCAAGTGGATGAAGAAGAGGGCCACTCAATCCCAAATATCTTCCAGTATCGCGTCGATGGTGTCATTGCTGCTTCCGCAACCTTCAATAAGTCCCTTTATGAAGAATGTGAAGAGTTTAATATCCCAATTGTTCAATACGCACGAGTTGTTGAAGGTACTAGGAGTAGCTACGTTATCAGTGACAACTACGAAGCAGGCCAACAAGCCGCGCAACTTCTGCACAAAAGTGGCGTGAAGAACGCGGTTTATTTGACGGGAGAAGTGCCAACCTTTACGAATGACGAACGCCAAAGCGGCTTCTGCTCTGAATTTGAAGACCTAACCGGCAAGACGCCACGCATCATTGAAGCCAGCTATGACTACGCGAGCTCACTTGATAAAGTCCGTGCCATACTGGCAGACAAAAATCGGCCTGAAGCAGTGTTCTGTGCAACCGATAACCTTGCGATGGCGGTCATGGATATCGCCCGTATAGAATGCGGGTTGAGGATTCCTCAGGACTTACAAGTCATTGGTTTTGATAATATTCCTCAGACAGAATGGTTAAGCTATCAATTAACCACGTTCCGCCAGGATTTCCGTCGCCTCGCTCGCGAGTGCGTGAAGATCATTGTTGATCAAATTAATACGAAAAACGGCAGCCTAGTAAAAATGATGGTGCCAGTGAAGTTAATCGAGCGCCAGACAACAAAAGCTTAAATAGCTATAGCCAGCCATTCGGTTGGCTTTTTTATTTGCCTCTGACTCCCAAACGGCTCATTTAGTGTTGTAAGCATTAATGAACCCATGTATATTTATGAGCTATTACACTATATGAACCAAACAAAAAAAGGCTCATAATCCTTATGACCACGTATCTTTACACTCGTTATTCGCCAAAAAATCGAGCTTACCAAGAGCACCTTAATACTCTAAAAGCTTTTGCGCCCGAAGCTCAGCATTTTGAGGATAAGGTTCGTGGTTGCATGCCTCCAACCGAGAGAGAGGCATTCTTACAACTGCTCGATTCCGTCAGAGCTGGGGATACGATTGTGCTCTGGTGGCTGACCGCATTTGGTCGCGACTTTAGTCAAACATTGAACACGATAAAAATGCTACTCGATAAAGGGGTAACATTGAAAACCGTATGTGAATCAATAACTTTTGAGCCAGGTTCTGTTCAAACTCAAACACTACTCACAGTGTTATCTGGATATGGGAAAGTGCAGACTGAACATCGCCTGTTTGCCGCAGAGCAAGGGCGACAGGCCATTAAAGAGCAGCCAGAATTATGGAAACAGAAGTTTCGCGGCCGCCCCGCAAACAAAACCAAACACCAACAGATCGCAACGTTACTGCTAGAAGGCTACACATTGCAAAACGTAGCAGAGCAATGCGAAGTCAGTCTATCGACTGTGAAGCGGGTCAAAGCAAAGCTAAATGAAGTGGATGACGAAGGCGGCTTAAGATCACGACGCCAAAAAGGTTGTTTGAATGGAGACCAGTCATGAGTCGCCCAATCAACTTTCATACTATACTACTCGCCTGTCTTATTATTAGCGTTGGCCAGTTGA
This sequence comes from Vibrio sp. Vb0598, assembly GCF_033338935.1. Classification (NCBI taxonomy): domain Bacteria; kingdom Pseudomonadati; phylum Pseudomonadota; class Gammaproteobacteria; order Vibrionales; family Vibrionaceae; genus Vibrio; species Vibrio sp. Vb0598. The sequence goes on from NZ_JAWOTP010000003.1 coordinate 97,180, forward strand.
GCATGGGGCTAGTCATGCCCTCTTTGCCATGGATAGCAAAAGACTTTTCCATCTCCCTCGACCAAGCTCAACTACTTGTGAGTATTTATTTGCTCGGCTTTGGCCCCTCTCAATTTATCTACGGGCCAGTGTCAGATGCTTTAGGACGAAAAAGAGTATTACTTACCGGTTTACTCATCGCGATGTCTGGTCTGCTGATGATTATTTTCTTCAGTGACACATTTACAGGGATGGTGATGGGGCGCTTTTTACAAGGGTTAGGTACAGGATGCTGCGCGGTACTCGCGAGGGCGTCGACTCGAGATAGATTTAGCGGGGATGAACTCCCAGTGGCAATGTCTTACATCGCCATGGCGGCTTCAATCACGCCACTTATTGCACCTGTAATTGGCGGCTTTATCAACTTCCACTTCGGTTGGAGTATGGTGTTTATTTCTCTATTGGGCTATGTCTCGCTAGCCTGGGTAATCATCGCCTTTAAGTTCACAGAAACCATCACAAAACGTTCTGTCATTCCATCACCCCGAAAAATGTTGCTCCAATACAAGAGCTTACTTACGTCTCGTTACTTTATGAGTTTCGCCAGTATCAGTTGGTTAAACTTCAGCTTAATGATTACGACAGTCTCTGTGATGCCATTTATCATGCAAGATCAAATTGGCATGACCTCCGCTCAATACGCAATGTGGGCACTCATTCCCGCTTTGGGTATGTTATGTGGTACCACGATTTGTAACCGAGTAAGGCCAATTATTGGCAATAAGAAAATGCTGCTCTGCACCCCATTTCTTCACCTCGCTGCCGCAATATGGCTATTTTTCTGTCCTGTTGAGCCTCTATTTCTGATGCTAGGACAGCTATTAATGATCTTGGGTAATGGTATTGCCCTACCTTGTGCACAAGCGATGGTAATGCAACCTTATAAAAAGCAAGCAGGTGCCGCAGCGGCAATGTCTGGTGGTGGACAAATGGTCGTCTCCTCATTGGTCAGCTTAACTCTGGTACAGCTTGGATTGAGTCAAGCATGGCATCTAGCGATCGTTATCGTAATATTTGCATCGCTTACCTTCACCAACATTCAACGTGGCTTCAGTGCAGAGCAACCTTCAGAACAATAACAAAAACATACTATTGTCCTTATAGTTACGACAAATCGTATAAACTTAAATTTAGGAAAAGTTGGCGGATACTAACATGATGTTGCATTTAAGAATGGGCGCCTTAACACTCGCCACATTGATATCCGCTGGTACTGATGCGAGCGCCAACGAGAACTGGCAGTTCGAGAGTGACAAGAATGGAATCACAATTTACTCCCGAGAACATAGTGACGGTTTAGTTGAGATCCGTGCCCGGATGTTCACACCCACCAGCTATGGTGCATTTTTAACGCTACTGGAAGACAGTGACAATATCCCGAACTGGATTGACAATGCCAGTCATAGCCGGGTTTTAAATCAAATATCGGCCACCGAGAACATCGTTTACACCCAGTTTAAAGCACCATGGCCTGCCAAAAATCGGGATATGGTCACCTACTCAAAGTACTGGGTCGATGAGCTGGGATTCACGATAGAAATCAAAAGCGCACCTGACTCATATATTGCTGAACAAAATGGTTATGTTCGAATTCGCTCGGTTGATGCGACTTGGGAGTTACAAAAACTCACAAACGATACAACACTCGTGGAATACAAGGCGTTTGCTGACCCCGGAGGTCTATTGCCAAACTGGCTGATCAACAAACTTTCAAAAGAAAGTGCATGGGCGACATTTAGTAACTTAAGAAAAGAGTTACCTGAATATCAGCAATACTCTCATCCTCAAATAGATGAGTAAGCGTCGCTCTTCCCACTCGCTTTTTAATGCGGTACATAATAACAAAAGGCGGCATATGCCGCCTTTTTCTACTCAATGTGTTACTGTTGTGCAACCGTTACAGGTTTAGTTGCACCACGGTAATCAAACTCAAAACCAATACCTTGGTCTGTCACGTCCATCGTCATACCACCAACAAGCTCGCCTTGTAAGCTTTTGACAACATCATCCGGAACCGGCTCCCCAGTGATTGACGACGCACTCTCTAACACTTCCAAAATACGTTCTGAATCAAAATCAAAGCTGAACAAGCCATTTGGAGAAAGTGATTGCGCCATCACTTCTTTGCTTGCTTCCGCAGCACTATCACCACTGTAAAGGGTGAAATGGTTTTCGTTTAGACGAGCAAACACGTCCACCTTCATGCCAGTATGCATTTCTAATAGGTCACTGACATTAACAGGTTGGTTATCCGGTTGAATTTGCAATTGAGCAAGTTCAGGAACGAACATTTGCGCAGTTTGAATAAGCATCATTGGATCATTGGCAGAAAGAGACAACATACCATCTAGCTGGCTAAATACTTCACCATGCTGAGCATTAGTATCTACTTTGATATCAAACATTTGCAGGCTTAACCCTTTAAGGCCATTAACCATGCCTGACCCCATGCTTACAGCGGCTGCTGGATTCTGGCCGCCCATCTCTTGCTGCATTTGTGTCAATAAAGAGCATTGATATTGAGGCTGAGTCAAGTCAGCCCAAATCTGACCAATCGATGGCGCTAGCGTATTAATGTCTAAACCAAGCGCCATACTAAAGAAACTCTTATCACTTTTAGACTCAGCCAATACACCACGAATCGACTTGAGCGCATCTAGAATCACTTTATTGTTGGACTCAACAACAAAAGAACCTTTAATGAACGCCTGATCGCCTTTCATCTTGTATTCTGCAAACGCGACGGACTGAGGCCAGTTTTCTGCAACTTGAGTAAGCTCAGTATGGCAGGCTGGTGAACGCATTTCCTCAATCGTTGGTTCAGGATCTATTGCATCCAACGTGCTAATTTGACGAGCAAACATATTGCCATCTTTCGTCGTCAAACCTTTAATCACTTCGCGATGATCAAAGTAACCAAAAGAGTTGTTGTTTTCACCGTATTTGGCTTGCAACGCCTCAAGGCGTCCACTGTCAGCAATATTTTGACTTGGTGCTTCAAGCCCTAGTGCCATTTTAATCGGGTTTTGAACGCCCAGTTGCGGAACATCAATCGTTAACGTAAGCACGTTATCAACCACGGCTACAACCAAGCCAATACCGTCCTGCGGGTCAATTGAATCAGTCATCTCGTAACGACGATACTCGACGTCACCAAGCTTAACCAACTCATGCTTAGCGCCGCTCATCTGCTCTTCATGATCCAGTGTTTTCCATAACGCGGCAGGGTCTTCAATATCCACTTTGTACACCGGTACCATACCAATTGTGTACAACACAGGATTAATGTTTTCCCCGGTGCCCAAATAAGCTTTTAATGTTTCTGGCGACGCAGCACTCTCTAGGTACCCATCGAATAAGTTAACTGCAAACTGCTGTTGTGGAGACAGTGGTTCATCGGCAAAAAGTTCTGCAATCGAGCCTTGATTCGCCGTACCGAATGCGTTCATGTATTTATAATGGTTAAAAGGTTCTGTCTGATACGTCACCATAAGTGAATCTGCAGGAACTTGCGTTAACAGTGAGCCTGCATCACTCGCGGTAGTATTGTTTTGGTACAGGTAGCCAGCGCCCCCTGCTGCTGCGACCACTGCTGTAGCCAATAGTAGTTTTTTCACGACCAACTCCGTTGTCATAGTTATGTGTTCCTAAACGAAATGTAACGCTTAGGTTTAAAGCCAATGAATAGTGCTTTATATCAACCGCTATCATAAACAAGTTATCGATGTAATGAATGTCGGTTTGATAAATTATCCAACATTTATAAGGCAAACCGTGAAGTAAGTTGAATTGCGTGCGGATGCTATTGGCAATATTCACAATCCAATTTCTCGGATAACCGCCTTAAAAATCATAATATTCAGTTAAATGAAGCGATTTGGAGTAATTACGACCAAAATCAGCAGAATATTAAATCTTTATTGAGTCTTTTATCTAATATCTGAAAACGCCTCACGACCTGACACTTCTTTCCAATTTGCCTCTGGCAGTCCCTACTCGTTTTCCTTACATTCCTACTAACTCAGTGACGAGACGTATACCAAATACGAGCAATAGAAGACGATGAAAGACCAGTTGACGATCTCTATATCAACTATCAATGGCTCAAGACATTGGTACTTCAGTAAAAGGATGCAACGCAACATAAAAACGTTTTTCGTTTTTTTTGTTGTTGCTCTGGCCGCGACCGTAATCTTAATTCATCACTTGTACACTCGCGTTGATAATGCAGCGTTAAAACAAGCTGAATTGACAGAGCATTCACGCACCATGGGTGAAGAGCTCAGCACACTGAAAACACTTAAATCAGAGCTAGAAAATGACCTTTCAGAACGGGAAGAACGGGTACAACTTGTTTCGGAACGTTTGGGTGAATTAGAGAAAGTGCTTGGGGTTGGAGAACATACCTCGACAAATAACTTGGATGCTAGGCTCGATGCAGCGGCGATAACCTCAAACGTTCGCATGGTGTTATTAAACCAAATACCAAGTGGCTCTCCAGTCGGCAACGTACGGCTATCTTCCGGATTCGGTAAGCGTATCCATCCGGTGACAAAAGTTGCCAAAATGCATCGTGGGCTCGATTTTGCCGTAAATATCGGTACCAAAATTTATGCCCCTGCCGATGGGGTAGTGGAAGTTACCCGCCGCAGTAATAAAGGCTCTGGTAACTTCCTCAGGCTACAACATTCTTTCGGTTTTTCGAGTTCTTATTCGCACTTGAAAGCGTTCAAAGTAAAAAGTGGTCAGTTCGTCAAAAAAGGGCAGCTGATTGCAATTTCCGGCAACAGTGGGCTCTCTTCTGGCCCTCACCTGCATTACGAGGTGCGATTTGTTGGGCGAGCACTGAATCCGAAACCATTTGTCGATTGGAGCCTTAATGATTTCGAAGACATTTTTACTAAGGAGCGAAGAATACGATGGGAATCTTTAATCAAAACAGTGGAACAACGAGTAGCTCAGCAGCTTCAACTCTCATCGCCAAAGGCTGTTCTCTTAGCGGAGAACTCAAAGTAGAAAACGATGTCCAGATTGATGGCATCGTCGATGGTCAAATTAACGTGGAAGGCACTCTCGTTGTCGCAGAAAGCGGGCGAGTAAACGGTGAAATTTACGCTAAACAGCTGATCATTAACGGCATGATGGACGGAAACTGTCACGCAGAACACATTCAAGTGCTTGCCAAGGGACGCGTAAGCGGTAGGATCTGGAGCAATAACCTCAGCATTGAACCTGGTGGCAAATTCTTTGGTGAAGCAGCCGAATTACCTGAAAAGGAAGTGGTAACGTTAAAGGGTAAGGCTCAAGACAGTGCGATCACAAAAGAAAACAACACCAACAATGAAAAGCGACTTTCGCGTAAATCAGCATAAAAGCTTTGATTAAAGTGCTTAAAAAAGACGGCTTTCACGCCGTCTTTTTATTACTATTGCCACGATTTTCGTCAGAAACTACGTGATTATTCGGCCGGATTTAAAACCATCACCGAGCGTTTTGCTTGTGGACCAAAAGCTGATTTTGCATGCGCTTTCACTTCATCTAACGTCACACTTTTAGCCACTTTCTCAACGTCAAGTAACACATCGACGCCGTAATCATGCACCAAATAACGAGTATATGCCCATGATCTCTGTGCTGGGTTATCATCCAATCCTTGCATCGCGACTGCCAGTTGTTTCGCGGCCGTATCCACTTCTTTTTGGGTAATATTTGACGCTAAATCATCAAACACTTTGCCCAGTTTACTCTCTAAAAGTGCCACGTCTTCGGGCTCAACTTGAGACTCCAAGAGCCAATCAGAGATGGGTTCGCGATCTTGTGTCATGGTGTAAATGCTCGGGCTGTAATCAAGGCTAGACTCTTCTCGCACAATATCCAAAACACGTGCATTACTAATACGTTGCAAAATATCTTCGATAACCGTGTCTCTTGCCGTACGTTGGTAATCGCTCGTATTAGTCAAACGCATTACATACAACGATGAAGGTTCATGCCCATCCGCAACCACAGTTCGCTCCGGCACTTCCGGGTTAAACGCAACGTGATAATCAATCGAACGACTCGGTTTCATTTCGATAGAGGCCACATACTTACGCAAAAGTGGTGTAATTTCTTCCGGCTCTACGTTTGCAACAATAACCATCTTAAAGCCATCATTGGTTTTGAAAAGTTGCTCATGCACCGCTAGTATCTGCTCGGAAGTCACTTGTTCAACATCATCACTGGACACTATACGATGACGACTCCCCGGCAAATAAGAATTGCCGTTTGCTTTTTGAATCAGTTTTCCCATCGGTGATTCAAAAAAAGCGCCGCTCTGCTGTTTAAACTCTTGCTTCGCTGCCGCCATCTGGCGCTCGTCGACTTTAATCTCCGTCGCTAGGTTGTATAGTCCATTCAAAGCATCGGTTAGGTGCGTATTTGGCGCCGTAATTTGCGCTCCGTGACTGGTCGCATCAAGCATCGCGCCAAGCGCAATGTTGTTTTTGCGTAAGTAGCTATCTAGCTCTGAACCAGAAAATGCCCCTAACCCACTGCGTATTGCCGTTGTTGCTGCGATTTCATAAGCGGCATACAACGTCGGATCAACAGCGGCTTTACCACCTTGGCTCGCATAGTAAATATACGCTCGACCACCCGCTTTAGTATCTTTTTGGAACCACACTTCGACACCGTTTGATAGCGTATAGACTTGAAAACCACCCGCTTCCTGACGCATGCTCGTGATGCTGCCTTCCTGGGTAGGCTTTAAGAGTCCATCCACTTTGTCATACATCTCTAACGGTTTTTCGCCAGTTTGAAGATAGGCACTGTTTAGAGCGGCAAATACACCATTGAACTGTTCTGACGTTTCGCTTTTCCCCAAACCAATAAAAAAGCTTGGCTGCTGAGATAACAAAGCCGTCAATTGTGTGTTAATGCTCTCTAAATTCTCGTTGTTGATGAATTCTGCCAAACTCTGGGCATAATTCTCTTTTGATTGGCTGACACTGTCTTGTCCAATTTGAAAAACACGTGCTTCTGCGTAACTGTTTGGCTTACGCTGACTCCAATCTGAATCAATATTTGCAAGTTCACCTTGCCAATTTGACATAACGCTATCTAACTCGGATTGAGTCGCACCATAATCTCTCAACGACGCCAAGGTACGAATGAAAGTCTGGTGCATTTGTTCGCGGCGATCTGGTGCAAACGAAATCCCTGCCGACATCATACGCTGATAGTTAGAGTAATAGGGCTCTGCATAAGCGTATTGAAAAGGTTCAGCGGCATCACTGAGTACACGGATCAAACGCTGTTGAATGAGTTGTGTTGCGACTTCATCACGCCACACGTCATGTTGTTGCTCAATCGTCGTGCCGCCACTTAGACCACGCTCAATCACTAAATGAAGACTGGGTGATTCCATCGTGTTACTTGGCAAGATTCTGTTTTCGTTGTTCACTCGAATATCACGGCGCTTCTCTATTACCGTATCCGAGGTACTTTCCCAGTTCGAGAACTTGCTTTTGATAATCTTGGACAGTGAATCTACGTCGATATTACCAGTCACAATCAACTCGGCATTTTGTGGCTGGTACCATTTGTCGTAAAACGCCTTTAACTTACTCGAGGAAGCGTTTTGAATCGCTTCGCGAGTACCTATTGGGTCATGCTCACCATACATAGTGCCTTCAATCGAGGCTTGGTAAGCATGCATAGAAAAGGACTTATCATCCGGATTAGCACGTCGCCATTCCCCAAGAATCACCCCTTTTTCTTTCTCTACTTGCTCAGGAGCAAACTCAAGTCCGTTACCGATATCTCTCATCCACTTCAGGGCATCTTCTAGCTTCGTATTATTCGCAAGGTCAAGCTGGTAAGACGTTTGCTGATAACTGGTAAAAGCGTTGATATCAGCGCCAAAGCTACCACCAGATTGCTCGAAAAGTTTGACAACGTCGTTACCGGTAAAATGTTCACTACCATTAAACGCCATATGCTCAACAAAGTGAGCGTAACCCTTTTGAGAAGATGTTTCTTGGAATGAGCCGATATTCATCACCAAACGGACCGAGACTTCTTGGTCTTCTGTTGGATAAAGATGGTATTTCATACCGTTCGATAACTGGTCCACGTGCCAGTTGGCGTCAGGTTGAATCGGCGTCGACTGTTGTATCAGAGCACACCCTGACACTAATAACGCGGGGACTAACAATATACTGCGCATAACGATTGCCCATAACAATGATTAAGCTAATCAATATATATCCGGTGCTATAACCTTCACATTTTTAATGGATTATCAGACACGCAAATGTGATAAAGATCACCATTTATTGAAATCGATTCTCATTTACAAAAATCGACAAATCCTTACTTTACAAATACATAAAAAATATCGTTCCAAATCCTTTTGCTTATTTGATGTAAAACTCAAATTCGCGACATGGAGTCAGTATTTATTTTGAGCAATAAAATATAATTATTGAACAGATTCGAATCTGACTTTCTGCTGCATATTCAACAGCACAGAGAGTACTGATGAGAATAAAAACACAACAACTATTATTCAAAGATCTATTATTCGCTTTATGTTCAAAAATCTATCACTAAAAAACAAACTGGCAATCTCTGCCAGTGCCGCCATCATTCTAGGGGGAGTGCTGGTAGAGGGGCTGTCTTTTCGAGATTCATTAAACAGGCTCGATGTCGAAGTCGCACAGCGACTAGAAAGCACTAGCGCATCTTACAATCAATACGTAAAGGACTGGCTACTCTCTAAAGAGCGCGCACTAACTTCACTCTCTTCCGATTCAGAGAAACGTTCTCTGGTTACGCATTTGAAACAAGTCCGAGACTCTGGCGCGTTCGATAACGTTTTCCTCTCTTACCCGGACGGGTCACAAGACAACGCTAATGGGGTGGTTTTGCCACCAGGTAATAACGATCCTCGCAAGTGGGGCTGGTACACCAACGCCATTGCCAATCCATCGAAAGTCTTTATGGATAACCCGACCGTTGCTGCTGCAACTGGTGCGAATGTGGTGTCGCTCGGTAAAGCCCTGCAATTGCATGGTCAAACCGTCGTTCTGGGTGCTGACGTAGAGATCGGTGATATCCTGAACAGTCTGAACCAAGTGATCCTACCGGGTGAAGGTTATATGTTTATTGCCAATGAACAGGGCAATATTTTCACTCATAACAACGGTAAACTGCTGAATCAACCGGTTAGCAAGCTAGGCCTCAACAACAACGACATTACGTCTGCCGCACGTTCAGGTACAGAGCGTCGCGTCTCTATTAACGGCACCGAATATGTGATTTACGCGCGCCACATAGAGGGTACCCAGCTCACAACAGTGACGGTGTTAGATCAAAACTCGTTGGTTGCCCCACTCTACGATGCTGTTTGGGATCAGATCATCGCAACCACCATCGTCGTCGTTATCTGTGTAGCTTTGTTTAATCTGCTATGTAACATCTTGTTCCGTCCGCTCTACAACGTTTCGAATGCGCTTGCACAAATCGCAAACGGTAGCGGCGACCTAACTCAACGCATCAAAGTAGAAAACCGTGACGAAGTTGGTGAGCTGGCTGAAAACTTCAACCAGTTCGTTGAAAGTTTGCAGCAACTTATTGGTCACATTCGTCACCAAGCGGAAGAACTGAGCCAACAATCGGAGCTGAGCACGACTCGCGCGAATCAATCGGTTTCCGATCTGAACCATCAGCAACAAGAAATCACTATGGTGGCGACCGCTGTGACTGAAATGGCATCGGCAACGCAAGAGATTGCAGCACATGCAGAGCAGACGGCTAAAGCCGCTCAAGACTCTTCAGCAAGCACACAAAATGGTCATGAGTTAGTGATCAACTCCAAGTCATCCATCAACAATTTGTCTTCTGAAGTCAACCAAGCGAGCGTTGTCATCGGCGAGCTCAACCAGCACGCGCAAGACATCTCAACCGTACTATCAACGATTCGAGACATCGCAGAACAAACCAACTTACTGGCTCTGAATGCGGCGATTGAAGCGGCGCGTGCAGGTGAACAAGGTCGCGGTTTTGCCGTTGTTGCAGACGAGGTTCGCGTGCTATCACAACGCACACACACCTCAACCGAAGAGATTCGCTCGACGATCGAGACTTTGCAGCAAACCACACAACGCGCTGTGACCATCATGGATACAAGCTCTCAGCTCGCGCAAGGTTCGGTGGAAGATGCAGATCGCGCAGCACTGGCTCTGGATGAAATCAACGCGGCCGTTGCGCTGATCAGCGATATGGCAACGCAAATCGCGACCGCCGCCGAAGAGCAAACGCACGTAACCAATGAAATCACGCAAAACGTCACGTCCATTAAAGATGTGACCGATCACTTGGTAGTTGGTGCCGAAGAATCGATGAATCAATCTGCTGAGCTGAAATCGCAAGCTGAGGATCTCAACTCGAAAGTGGCGACGTTTAAACTGGCTTAAACGCCACATTAAGGACGCTCTTAAAAACAATACCCCCCCGCTAGCAACTTTGTTACTAGCGGGGTTTGTTTTTATGGATCGACGTTTTTATTGCAGATAGCTTTCGAAAGACGTAAACCTACACCGCCACACACATCGGCGTGCCTGAGATTGGGTCGTTAAATACTCTCGCTTGTAAATCAAACACCGATGCCAACATACCTTCTGTCAGTACCTCTTGCGGTGTTCCCTGCGTGACTAACTGACCTTTTTCCAACACCACCAAATGATCGCAGTAACGGCACGCTTGGTTTAGATCGTGCAGCACTACGACCACTGTTTTGCCTTTGTCGTTCATCTGCCTCATGAGTTTCATCAGCTCAACTTGGTGAGAGAGATCCAAGTAAGTGGTTGGCTCATCAAGCATCACTACGTCGGTATCTTGCGCCATTACCATCGCAATCCACGCCCTTTGCCTTTGACCGCCAGACAGCGATTCAACTGACTTGTCAGCAAACTCAATCACGCCAGTATCTTGCATTGCTTGCTCGACCAAGGCTTTGTCTTGTTGACTTAACCTGCCCCAATGAGAGAGATAAGGCGAGCGGCCATATTCGACCAGTTTTCTGACGGTAATGCCTTCAGGGCTGACAAGAATTTGCGGCAGCAAAGACAACGAACGCGCCAAGCGTTTATCCCCGTAGTTGCTTAGTGGTTTTTCGTCATACAACACTTGGCCAGAAGCGGGTTTATTGATGCGTACCAAGGTTTTTAATAGTGTCGATTTACCGCAACCATTTGGACCAACTAGTGCGGTAATTTTACCTTGAGGAATCGACAAAGAGAGATCTGGAATGATGGTCTGTTTGCCGTACGCGACGGATAAGTTCTGCGTTCGTAACATGCTTACCAACCTCTATAACGATACAAAAGAAAAATGAAATATGGTGCGCCAATAACAGATGTCAGCACTCCCGCTGGTAGCTCAATTGGCGGCTGTAAGCCTCTCGCTAAACCATCGGCGCAAATCACCAACAAAGCGCCAAGGGTTGCAGCGGCTGGAATTAACAACTTGTGGTTGTGGCCAAACAGCAAACGCGCAAGATGCGGCGCAAGCAGGCCAACAAAGCTGATCGTGCCTGCCACAGACACACTGATGCTCGCCAATAACACGGCAGCAATCAGCGCAAGAATTTGGGTCTGTCTTGGTTTCATGCCAAGCGTAGTAGCGCTTTCTTCTCCCAGTCCCATAACATCTAGCCGCCAAGCCAGCCAAAACGCCAATGGCAGTAGCAGCAATAGAGCACTCCAAATAAACGGCACTTGTTGCCAATTTCGTCCCCACAAACTGCCGGTTAGCCATACCATCGCCGTGTTGATTTCGATAGGGTGCACAATCAGAAGAAAATCGATACCGCTGGCTAAAAATGCGCTGACAGCAACACCAATCAGCGCCAAACGTGCTGGTGTTGGTTTCGACCAGTAAGCCAGCACAGCAATAAAGCCAGCAGCAAGCAAGCCTCCCGCCATGGCGACCATCGGCAACATTGCCACTGGCGCATTCGGATACAGCACCAAACAAGCGGTAGCCGCCAGTCCTGCTCCGGCGCTTATCCCCATTAAATCTGGTGAGGCAAGTGGATTACGGATGACGCCTTGAACTAAAACGCCTGACAGCCCCAACCCAGCGCCCACGCCAATGGCGAGCAACATTCTCGGTAATCGATATTGGTGAATCACAAAGTCCGAGTCAGAGAAAGAAAACAGTAATGCAAAAACCTGTTGAGCCGACATGTTCGCCGCGCCAACAAACAGCGTGAGAGAAGACGCAATCAGCAACAATCCAACTAATGCAAACAGTTTGGTTTGATTCATCATGATGATTTCCTCATTGCAATCGCGATAAAGCAAGGTGTGCCCAACAGCGCGGTAATCACGCCCACTGGCGTTTCAGCCGGAAAGGCAATCGCGCGTGATAAAGCATCTGACCACGTCACCAATGCCGCGCCACACAAGGCGGAAACCGGAATGAGAATGTGATAGTTGTGACCAACAATCGGGCGTACCAAGTGCGGCACTAACAACCCGACAAAGCCAATTGGCCCAGCAATCGCTACGCTAGTTCCTGCCAACAGCACAACCGCTAAACCACTGATAAATCGCGTAAGACGAATGTTACCACCTAGCCCAACAGCAACTTCGTCCCCCAACGCGAGTAAATTTAAGTTTCGCGCTAAGCCCATGGCGAGCACCAAACCTAAAGTCGCAAAAGGCCACAGTTGCTGCCACTGTTCAGAATCTACCGCGGAGAGTGAACCCGTTAACCAATGCAACACGCTGTAAGCCATGTCATCCGCCAAAATTACCGACGCACGAGTTAACCCTATCAGCAGTGCACTGATGGCAATGCCCGCTAGCACTAAACGCAATGGGTGAGAACGCGCGGAAAAAAAACCGCCCAACAACATGACCGCACCACCACTTAGTAGCGCGCCGAGTACTGCGTTGATGATTGGGTTCAATTGACTAAAGAATGGTACGCCGATGGACGCCAAGGCCATAAAACAAGCCGCACCAGCATTAATGCCGAGAATGGATGGCGACGCCAAAGGGTTACGAGTTAATCCTTGCATCAGCACTCCGGATACCGCAAGCGAAGCGCCAATTAATAACCCAGCATAGGCACGAGGCGCACGCAGCGTCGCGAGGATTTGATGCAGCATATTGCCCTCATCAAACGCAAACCAATAGCTTGTCAGATCATTAACGCTCAAGGAAAAGTTGGACCAGCCAATCATTGAGGCTGCATAGCCTGAGAGCGTACACAACGCCATAGCACAGACAAACAAGCTCGCTTTCCAATGCGATTTGCTAACCGAAGACGCGCTTTCCGAGCTTATCGCCGCACTCATGAGCGCTCCAATAACGCTTCAAGATTGCGGGCAATTTCTTCCGCAGCCAACATGCCGCGATTTAACGACCACAGTTCAGGAGAAACCTCAACAATTTGCTGCTTTTTCGCAGCAGTTAGCAACTTAAACAATGGATTTTTGCGCCACTCATCCACAATATTTGGTTGAGAGTAAAGTCCAACTAACAACCAATCAGGGTTGGTTTTTAGTAAAAGTTCGAAACTGGTTGGGATATACGCTTTTTGCTCAGATGGAGCCAGCGGGCTTTGGATGCCCAGCGTACTCAAAACGCCCCCAGCGTAAGAAACCGGGCTATGCAACCACATCCCTTTGTCAGAAACCACACCAAACTGAATGGTTTCTTGTGTTGCAAAATGCTGTTTGAACTCCGCCATTGTCTGTTTGTGCTGCTCAATTCGTTGTGTCATTTTCGCTTGTTTGCCAATTGCCACGCCGATTTTGTGTGCGGATTCGAGATTTTCTTGATATGTCTCACCACGGCTTTTTAACAGCAAAGTTGGCGCAATTCGCTGCAAATCTTGATAAATCGCGCGATGACGTTCTGCATCAGCAATGATCAAATCCGGCTTGAGCACCGCAATCGCCTCTAAACTCGGTTGCGAGCGCATGCCGACCGATTGCCAAGGACCAACCTTGGCACGAACAGCAGGAATGACTCGTGTGGCATCGTTGTCATCGGCGACGCCTACAGGTGAGACATCGACTGCCGCTAATGCATCGACAAACGAAAATTCTAAAACCACAATACGTTGAGGTATCGCTTCTAGCTCAAAAGTGCCTTGCTCATCTTGCACGCTGCGCGCCTGAGAAAATGCGCTAAATGACATCAAAGCTGAGCTCAACAGCATCAGCAAAACGGTTGAAAAGTGTTTGATCGTAAATTGTTTTTTATTTTTCATCTTGCTTTTTTCCAGTGCTAAGAGTTTTCCATTACCTAAGATCGGCAAAGTCGCCAAGGTAAATTGGCGACTTTTCTTTTCAAACTCGGTGAACGAAACGCTTAAAACTGATAGTTCAGATCCAGTGTGTAAGAGCGTCCCGGAGCTGGGTACCGACCAACTGGGCTTGTATCAATCCCGCGGAAGTAATACTCCTCGTCAAACAAGTTGTTCACCGCAACATTCATGCGTAACTTGCCTTTGTCGTCTTTGTATAAATCCGTCCCCAAGTTGAAGTTCCACACCATGTAAGATGGTACTTTACCCGTTGCGCCAGTTGCATCTTCGGCACTGGTGTTGGCGTTATCGGTATACGAATCACTAAAGTAGAAGCCCGATAGCGTGGTGTCCATGCCGTAAAATGCGTAGGTTGCATCCCAACCAAGCTGATGCTTAGAGGTGTAAGGCAGTTGATTACCTTTATTCGCGCCTTCTTCTTCAAGCGTAGCGTCTAGATAGTTGTAGCTTGCGCCTAAACTCAGTGCAGGTAGTGCTTCAGGCACGTAACGAGCAGAAAGCTCTATGCCTTGGTGAAGTGTTTTTCCGATGTTATCGAAGGTCTGCGTTGAGCTTTGCCATTGCAATTGATCTTCAAAGTCGATGCGATAAAGTGCAGCGTTAAAGCTGGTCGCATCTTGGGTGTAACGCGCGCCGACTTCGTAGTTCCAAGCCAGTTCGCTACCTTCTTCACCCAAACCTCGGATGTAGGCAATTTGTGGCGCACGAAGTGATTTTTGCGCGTTCGCATACGTCACCCACTGGTCAGTTAAGTTGTATGCCACCGTCAAACCTGGCAACCATTCCGTCACGGTGTTGTCTGCCGTTTGTTTTTTACCACGATCGGTAAACGTCATTCGAACCGACTCAACACGCAACCCAGGCGTTACCTTCAATGTATCATTGAACAAACCAATTTCGTTGCTAACGTATCCAGCAAACGCGTCCGTATCTAGATGCCAATCACGCGGAACGCTGGTTGCACCACCGGCGATTGGAGTCTGAGTGAGTTTGTAGTCAATGTCTTCATTAACATAACGGGTACCCACGATCCAGTTTTGAGTAACGGATTTACCTTCGCCAAAGTACATCGCCATTTTTGGCTCTATACCATACACGGTAAATTCACGTGGAGAGGTACGAACGTCCGTCGCTGGCAGAGCCGGATCCGCCCAATGGCCACCCGCGCTGTTAAAGCCCCACTTGAAAAGACGCTCTGACTTATGGCCAAACGTTAGCACTTCTAGCTCGGCACTGTCGGCAAATGGCAAATCGTGGATGTACTTAACACTCCAGCGCGTCGACTTACCTTCATAATCATCGTAAGGACGTTTCGATTGGTGACGATCTTGCTCGTAATCTTGTGGCGAAAGTGCGCCCGGCATTTGCGTTTCAGCATCGTAACGTTGCAGGAATGCTTGAATCTCTTGAGTGTCACTCAGTAGCCACTGTGCTTTGGCTTGGAAGTTCTTCACGTCCGTATCGGAATGTTCACGGAAGCTTTCACCTTTTAGGAAGTTACCTTCCAACTGTAGTGCAAATGTGTCGCTTAACCAGCCGCCCGTGCGTAGGTAAAAATCATTCAGCGGCGCATCACCGCCATCAAACACGGTAAGGCGGTTACTGATTTCAGTTTGCCACGTGTGTGGAATCGGTTTGGTCACTAAGTTGATCACACCACCGACGTTGTTTGGGCCGTACTGTACTGCGGCACCACCGCGTACAATGTCAATACGATCAAGCATCGACAGTGTTGCTGGGAAGATAGACTGACCAGTGTGACCATATGGCGCAAGTGTTAGCGGTACACCATCCATCAAGAACTGAGCATGACCACTACGGCTTGCTTTCAAACCACGTACGGAAATGTTAGGCAATACGCCCGTTCCGCTTTCATCCTGAACTTTAATACCCGGCACGCGCTGTAGCGCGTTATCAATCGAGCCTGCGGCGGTTTTCTCGATTTGATCGCGGGTAATGACGGTACGAGCACCTGGGTACTCTTTGACGTCTTCAATTTCAGATTTACCAATCACGCTACCAGTGACAACGACGGTTTCCATCGCGGTAGTTTGTTCTTTTTTAGCAGGAGCGGCAACCGCGCTCATGGATGTGGCAGAAGCGATTGCAATCGCAAGCACACTGTAAGTGGTAGACAAACCAGCACGTACACGCACTTTACCATCCAAATTCTGGTAAGACATTAAGATCTCCTTTGCGAGAAATTGAGCCTCGGGCAGAATACATCCCGTAGGCTCTCGGGGCTAAACATCCTCAATATGAGGAAAAAATCGGCTAACAGGCGCTAACTACGCACAAAAAGCCTAGAACTGATATCCGTAGCTGAGCATAAACTCGGCTGGTGCGCCGTAGCCAATCTGGTTTAAGCCAGACGTGCCGTTTGTTGCGCCAAGAATGTATTTCTCATCCAAAATGTTGTAAGCGTTCGCTTGGATTTTATGACGACCAGTGGTGTACGCCGCCATCAAATCCACCGTTGTGTAATCGCCAAGTGCGACAGCTTCGTCGTTACCTGCGTAACGGTCGCCCACGTACTTCACACCACCGCCTAAACGCCAGTTGTCATTCAATTGGTAAGTGCTCCAAAGAGAGAACAAGTGGTCTGATACATCGTTCGGCTTTTTGCCTGTGGCTTTGTCTTCCGCATCCAAATAGCTGTAACCCACAGAGATGTCCCACTGTTTGGTGATTTGGCCGCGAGCCTCTAATTCAATGCCTTGGTGACGCACTTCAATTTTATCGATCACATCGCCGTCCACGTTAGTTTGTGGTTGCTCTTGATCAATCTGGAACAGTGCCGCATTTAACATTAATGCGTTATCCAAAAGGTACGCTTTCGCACCCACCTCTTTTAAGTCGGTGTGGAAGAATTCCGCCAATTTTGGATTGATGTAGATACCAGCGTACGGTAACTGCCAAGAGCGCGCTAAACTGGCGTATACGGATGTGTCGGAATTGATGCGGTATACCAAACCAGCACGGTAGCTGACTTTGTCATCATCCAATTTTTCCTTATCTGAGCCCGCTTTTTGTTGTTCGAGTTCCATCGAGTCGTAACGCACGTTACCGATCAAAGAAAGGTCACCCCACGTATAGACGTCTTGCACATACAAACCTGTCGTGGTGGTGGTATTGTCACGAAATGGCTTAAAGCCCGGATCAGGCGTTGGACCAACGACTGGGTCGTAGATATTTTGCGCAGGAAGCGTTTTGTCACTTGCCAACGTTAGGTCGATATCGATCTGGTTGAAATCTGCACCCACCATCAATTGATTGTCCCTGGTTTCCCAAACCAACTCAGATTGTAAAGTGGTCGTAGTACGTGGATCGTAACCAAAGTTGTTGACGGTTTGAGACACTTCATT
The DNA here is from genome assembly GCF_033338935.1 of Vibrio sp. Vb0598. NCBI lineage: Bacteria > Pseudomonadati > Pseudomonadota > Gammaproteobacteria > Vibrionales > Vibrionaceae > Vibrio > Vibrio sp. Vb0598. The sequence continues at coordinate 114,912 of NZ_JAWOTP010000003.1, forward strand.
ACCCGTCACTTTGCCCTGACGCGTGCCTTTTTGCTCAAGTTCGATATGGTTGAATGCCGCTCGGTTGTTCCATACCCATTGATCATTCAGACGCCATTCGTAATCCACCGCAATACGGAGACTGTCTGACTCCTGATAGTCGTTTGTGCCGCCAAAGTAAGTGCTTACTGGCAAATCAACTGGCTTGCCATTTTTTGATGGCACACCACGATACGGCACTAGTTCTTGATGGGCGTATTCCACGTCAATATCAAGGGTGTGACCTTCCGCTGGTAACACACGAATGGTCGGTGCAATGAAGAAATCGTTTGAATCAACATGATCAACGTACGAGTCGGCTTGACGGTATTCCAAGTTAATACGCCCGTTGACCTTATCTGTAAACGCCATTGAGCTGTCGACCTGACCAACATATTGGTTGTTGCTGCCTACACTACCGTTTACGTGAGTAAAATTCTCACCGTTAGCGCGTTTCGTCACCAAGTTGATGATGCCCCCAGCCGAACCACGGCCATACAAAGCACCCGCAGGGCCTTTCACAATTTCAACGCGTTCAACGTTCGCTAAGCTGCGGTAAGACTGCAACGTACCGTCATCTCGCAAGCCATCACGGTACATATCGTTGAGTGAATCAAAACCACGGATCATGAACTGATCGCGGCTGCCTTCGCCCAAGGTGTTATTGACCCCGGCTACCCCATCTAGCGCATCCACTAAGCGCACCGCGCCTCGGTCTTGCATTTCTGTTTTCGTTACTACGGATACCGCTTGTGGCACATCAAGCCATTCCACATCGGTTTTGGTGCCTGATTGAGGCATGTGTTCAGCATAACCTTCGTACTGATGCCCGAAGACTTGAATCGTTTCAGTTGCTGATGAGGTTGAGTTCGTCTCTTCTGAAGCCACTGCGCTTGGTGCTACTAGTGAAGAACCAATCGCGACCGCCAAGGGGGTCAGGGTCAATAATTTATTCATTCCATAATTCCGTTTAGTTGTTATAAAGCCAACGGATGGAAATAAGAACAAATATTATTTCTATTTGCAATATTAATTTTATGCTCTATATTTATTTACCCTAAAAACACAACTAACAACAAAAAAAACCAAACATAATAACAATAAACACTAAAACTTCTGCCCTCCGTCTCGCGAGAGGCACATTGGAAGACGACCGTGAGCGACTTTATCAACGTTAGAAGAAAATGTTAGAAAATTAGGAAAGCTCATGAAATCTACGATGATTATCGTAAGTCATGTCGTTAACGATGCAGTCACTCACGGCTTCGTGCCTGCAGCTAAAGCGATGGACCTTCACGTCGTTCTTATCACCGACCACAAGCTAAGCCATTTAGAGCTGGCGAGTCGTGATAGTCACTTTAATCCGGATACCATTCTAGAATGTGATGTCTTCAACCCATTAGAACTCATCGAAACCATCACGGAGCATGAATTAAAGCCAGACGCTATTTTCAGCAATAGTGATCACTTACAAACTTCCACCGCCATCTGCGCGCAATTTTTTGGCCTTCCATCCAAAGATTGGTCTGTCACGTTAAAGGCCAAAAACAAACACTTAACTCGACAAGTGTTAAATGAAAAATCCTTACCCAACACACAAAGCTGTTTGCTGCATCGCCATTCGAATGTGGCATTAGGCATGGCCTTCCCTGTCGTAGCAAAACCCAAAGAAGGCGTGGCAAGTTTAGATGTACAGCGCTGTGACTCCCAAAGCGAGCTCGATGCTTACTGCGAGGCGTTTTGGCAAAAGCACCCAAACGCCGCCATTCTGGTGGAGCAGTTTCTTCAAGGACCGTTGGTTACGCTCGAAACTTTAGGAGACGGTAACCAACTTATCGCCGTGGGCGGTTTTGATGTGTCGCTCTCTGAGCCGCCTTACTTTATCGAAACCGCCGCAGACTGGAACGGACCAAACGGCATTGCTCACCGAGAAGCTTGCTTGGCTCAACTGAAAGCGTTCGGCGTTGGTTTTGGAGTTTGCCACAGCGAATTTATCATCACGGAAAACGGCCCAGTTTTGGTGGAAATTAACTACCGCAGTATTGGAGATGGCCGCGAATTCTTGCTCAACAATCTCGCTCACTTCGGTTGGTTTAGCACAATTTTAGGTCTGCATTTGGGCCGAAGATTGGACGGCGATTACCAAATTCATGGCTCAGCACACGTGCACTATGTGGTTGCGGAACACAGTGGTGTTATTGATGGAGATTCGACCTCCTTCATCCAACACGATGGCGATGTCATCACCCAGCAACAGGTACTAAAAACCGCGGGAGAACACTTCCAACAGAGTTATTCCAATAAGGATTATCTCGCCCGAATTTCGATTGTCTCACCATCAGGGCGAAACCTCGACCAAGCGCTGCAGAACGCGCTTAGCAATTTCGATCTCGCTCCGACTCGTGAGGTGGCAGCATGAATGACAACGCTTTGTATCTAACGCAACGATTGATCGACACTTGCTTACGCGAAGACATGTTTGGCATTTTGTCGAAAGCCAAGTTCAGTAGCGACGCGCCAAAAGGGGGAATTGTTCCTCAAGGCGAGCAAGTCTGGCTGATATTTGCCAACTCTGATTTCACGTTGTATTTACCCGTTGCGCCAACGTATTACATGCAGCACTGGCGCTACGGTCACGCCAATGACGAAACACGACCAGGTTGGTGGGTGGAGAAAAATGGCCAAGTCGAGCATCAACAGCATTACAAAGAGTGGATTACACTACTAACGACACTGGCGCATGAGAGCTCTCACGAATTGTTGGCGGGGTATCTTCAAGAACTGGAATGTGCAGAGAAACACAAAGCGCTGTGTGACCAAGCGTTTCATCATCACGCAGACCAAATTTCTCAACCAATATCCGAGCTTGGTTCTTGGCATCAAAAACTGCTGCTAGCCGACCAGATCGCTTCTTACCTTGACCATCCGTACTATCCAACTGCGCGGGCGAAGTTTGGTCTGAGCGATGAAGACCTTGCTAAGTACGCGCCCGAGTTTGCACCAAGCTTTGCTCTGCATTGGATTGCGATTGAAAAATCACTGTTGACATTAACCAGCGAACAACCTGATTGCTGGCCAACCATGGAGCAAGTTGGGCTTCCTGCTGATTTTGCACTGAGCCACGTACTGTTCCCTGCGCATCCGCTCACCCTGCGATCTTTAGAAGCCTTACCCGAAGGTATGATAGAAGCGCCTTTAACGTATCTAGACGTGACGCCGACGCTTTCCGTTCGTACGGTGGTCGTGAACGACGCACCGCACATTCACATCAAGGTTCCGCTGATCATGCGATCGCTAGGCACGAAAAATATTCGCTTAATCAAGCCTTCAACACTGTATGACGGCCACTGGTTTGAACGCCTACTCAGCCACCTTGAACAAACGGACGCCGACTTAAACAGTCGCTTGTTCCATTGCAACGAAAAGCACGGTGGACACGTCGGCGAGGATAAAACCTTCGCGTACATCGTACGTGAGTACCCACTTACTCATTGCGAAGATAAAGCGTTAGTTCCGGTTGCAGCACTGGCTAGCCCAATGCCTGACGACCGCTTGTTCTTAGAACACTTGGCAGAGCAGTACTATCAACAAGATACGCTGGCGTGGTTCCAAGATTACGTCGATCTATTATGCCAAGTGCACCTCACCTTGTGGCTTCGTTATGGCATCGCATTGGAGTCCAACCAGCAAAACGCCATCGTTGCATTTGATCAACAGGGCAGAATGACGCTCGCGATGAAAGACAACGACGCGGCGCGAGTTTGGCCAGAGCGCTTCCGCTTTGCAACAGACCATGCTGCCGAAAAACACGGCGCAAAAACAATTCCAGTGGATTGCGATGAACTGCTCGACCAACGCATCAAAGTCGACAATGAATTGGCGCTCGGTCAGATGTTTACCACCATCACACTGCAACTGGATATCGCAGCGATTGTAGAATCTATGGCAGCGAAGGGCATTGCCTCTTCAGCATCGCTTTACGCCATCGTGGCCAAAAGCATTGCAGAGCAACTCAACCGATTAGAAGGCGAAGGGTTAGAGACAAAACTGGCTCGCGAGTTGCTGCAAGAGGCACCTGACTTATACGCCAAGTACTTGTTGAGCTCTGGCAGTTTGCTTTCGAAAGAAGCCTCCGGCGCGAGCGACATCAATAAGTTCTATGGTTTGTCGGCTCCGAACTTCTTGCTGCTTTCTAGCGAAGAAGCGCAACGCGCCTACTTAGAAGCCATCAAAAAAAGCGTACGTTAAACGATTATGACCAAACTCATCTACAGTGTGTTGTTGTGCCACTTTATCGCTGCGTTTGCCGCGTTAGGTATGCCGCTATTTCTACCCGTCGTGTTGCCAACGTTAGGCGCAAGCATTGATGCGGACTGGGCAGGGGTATTGTTTATCCTACCCACGTTTTGTACTGCGTTGGCGGCACGATTTTGGGGCAGCTTTGCCGATCGCTATGGTCGCCGCCGCTCACTCTTGCGTGCGCAACTTGGCCTTGCAGCAGGGTTTGCGCTGTGCGGCTTGGCAGACAACCTCGCCATGTTTGTGTTTGGTCTTATTGTTCAAGGAACCTTTGGCGGCACCATGGCCGCCTCAAACAGCTACTTATCTAGTCAAATTAAAGAAGCCAAAACACTCGGCAAGTCACTTAATAAAACCCAACTATCTGCTCGCTTGGCGCTGATCGTTGCGCCCATTGGGCTCGGCTGGAGCTTGTCAGAGACCAACCCGCTCAACGCGTACCTGTGGTTATGCGTTTTGCCTTTAATTGCTATGGGCATCACGCTAGCACTGCCAGCGGATAAACCCGCCGAACAAAACCTCGAAAAGCCAAACTCAGAATCTCAGCAAGAACAACCCATTGCACAGAAAAACGCAATGCATGCCATTCGTTGGATCTTCTTTGCTCAGTTCGGGTTTGCGTTTTCTATGGTGGTGACCTTTCCTTACTTCTCGCCGTTTGTGCAGCAATATGGCATCACTAACCACGCATGGATCGGTTTTTTGTACGCACTGCCGCATGGCGTCTATCTGTTGCTGGCAAGCAAAATCCACGTGTGGTCAGATGGGTTGAATCGCAATCAACCGCTGCGCACGTTGTGGCTTGGGTTTGCATTGCTGGCCGTGAGCTCTGCCTTGCATTTGATTGCGTCCGAAACCGCACTCATTGCTGCGAGAATTATCTTCGGCATCGCGATGGTGTGTTGTTATCACGGATTGCATCAGCATCTTGCGAGCAATCTGGATCGCAAACTCAGTGGCAAAGTATTTTCTCGCTTTGATGCCATGTCCAAATGGGGTGGCGTGGCGGCGGGATTTTGCGCTTCTTTCATTTCTAGCTTGGGGCTACTTGAGGTTCCTTTCCTACTTTCTGCGATAGTCAGCGTAATCACCTTGATCGCGCTGGTTCTCCACTCAAAATTTGGAAATCAACATGTTACAAACTCAATCCTCTCAGACTAGCGAGTTGCGCGCGCATGATGTGCAGCTCAATCGTGAGAAAGCCCAACTCAACACGATAATGGGTGTTCTTAATTGTTACTTACGTGAATTTGCACTGCCGAATCAACAAGTGGAATGGCACTACCAATCGACATCGCTACCCCAAACGTTAAAACGCAACTATTCCGCCAAGCAGCGGGTAGCCGTTCATCTTTCTCAACAAAATGGCGTGCTGGTTTTGCCGATTCACTACGCGAGCAAACTGGGCAAAATCAAATTGGCAGAACTGCCTTGGGCGAAAATGCCGGGCTCTGGTTGGGCGAAATTGGATGCCACGCAAACTCTTACGCTTTTGCTTAACTATCTCAAGCAGGTGTTGGCGATCCCGTTCAACCATGAGCTGATCGAACAACTGGAAAATAGCGTGCTGGTTACCGAGCAGTTTCTCAACGTCGCGCCCAAATCGCATCACAACGAGTTTATCGCTTCGGAACAGTCTCTGATTTGGGGGCATACTTTCCATCCGACCCCGAAAAGTCGTTCGGGCGTCACCATGGATGATCTCTTGGCGTTTTCTCCAGAAGTCGGCGCGCAAGTCCCGCTGTACTGGTTTGAAGTGGATACGTCCTTACTTGATGTGCTGAGTTCCGACGGAGACGCTAACCCTGCGCAGCGCATGCTACAACAGCTCGCGCCACAACACGCCACCAGCAATGGGAAGACCCTCTACCCTTGCCATCCTTGGGAAAGCTACACCATTTTGAGCAACCCAAGCGTGAAGCGCGCCATTGAACAAGGCAAGATCACGCCACTGGGTTTAGGTGGTGAAAAGATGCAGCCGACCTCTTCAGTTCGTACCCTCTACCACCCAGATATGGACTGGTTTGCGAAATTCTCCATCAACGTACGATTAACCAATTGCGTGCGCAAAAACGCGTGGTACGAACTCGACAGCGCCGTGCAACTCACGTCGATTCTCAAACCAATTAGAGAAAACGAACAGCTGCACAACCCCGTATTTAAAGTGATGACAGAGCCTTACGCCACCACGTTGAATCTAGAAAGTGTCGCTGAGCACAACTGGGACGACAACACCAAAGCACGCGAATCGTTTGGGATTTTGTATCGCGAAAATTTCTCGCTGAGCGAAGTCGATATCTTAAAACCAACCCTCGCTGGCGCTCTGTTTGCTTACGACAAAAACGGCAACAGTTGCATTGCTCAACGCCTTAAAAACAAAGCGCGTCCTACGCAAAATCGCTATTCCGACATCGCGACACTTTGGTTTGAACGCTATTTGCATTGCCTGATCCCGGGCGTATTTAATTACTACTTCAAACACGGGGTGGCGTTTGAGCCGCATTTGCAAAACACCCTGATTGGCTTTGAGCAAGAGATGCCGTGTTGTGTTTGGATTCGTGATTTGGAAGGCACCAAGTTACTGCCGGAGTTCTGGCCAGCAGAAACTTTAACTGACTTGTCTGAACGCGCGCGACAATCGGTTTACTACAGTCGCGAACAAGGCTGGAATCGCATCGGATACTGCACCTTTATCAACAACATCAGCGAAGCGATTTTCTTCATCGCAGAAGGTGACGAGCCACTAGAGCAAACGCTATGGAATGCGGTGCAAAGTGCCATTGTGCGTTGGCAATCAGTGAATGGAAAACAGCCGGAACTAGAAGCGTTGCTGAATGGCGGTCACTTCCCGAGCAAAAATAATTTCACCACGCGTTTGATGCAAAAAGCCGATAAGGAGTCGGGCTATACCCAAGTCGCCACGCCTTGGCAGCAACACGAAAAAGGAGCGCAACATGTCTAATTCCCTCTCTCTACCGACACTCGTTTGCCAACAAGTTCACACACTCGCACAGCAGCAAAGTCAACCCTTGTGCGCATACGTGTATGACCTAAGCGCCTTAGAAGAACACATCAAACAACTGCGTCACGTTTTGCCGAGAAATGTCGAGCTATTTTACGCAGCCAAAGCCAATCCATCGGGCCCGATTCTTAAAACGCTCGCGCCGTATGTCGATGGTTTTGAAGCGGCATCTGGCGGGGAGTTGACACACCTCCACCAGCAACAACTCGATAAGCCATTGATCTTCGGTGGCCCCGGAAAAATGCTAAGTGAATTGCAACAAGCGATTGAGCTTGATGTTGATGCAATTCATGTCGAAAGCCTCACCGAGCTACAACGCATTGGAGCACTAACCGAGCGCCTCAACCGCCCTGCTTCGATCTTTTTGCGTATGAACATCGATATTGGCGACATCACGCTCAGCAAGTTGGCGATGGGTGGCAAGCCGACTCCATTTGGCTTGGACGAGTCCGAGCTGAGTAATGCTTTGATGTTGCTGCGCGATTTCCCGCAAGTGTCACTCAAAGGCTTCCATTTTCATTTGATGTCGCATCAGCTCGATGTTGAACGTCACTTAGCGTTAATGCAGCGCTATTTCCAAGTCGTGAAAACGTGGCAGCAGGAGTTCGAACTCAGTGAGCTGATGATCAACTTGGGCGGCGGTATGGGGATTAACTACCAAAACCCTGAGCAACACTTTCCGTGGATGGAGTTTTGCGACAAGTTGGAATTCCTCATCGCCAAAGAGCAAGTGCAAGACTGGACACTGCGTTTTGAATGCGGACGTTTCATCACGGCGGCATGCGGTTATTACGTGATGGAAGTGCTGGATATTAAGCAAAATCTTGGCGAAAACTTTGTCATCGCGCGCGGGGGAACTCACCACTTCCGCACGCCAGCGGCACAGAGCCATGATCATCCATTCGTCATCCTGAAAAGCGAGCAACACCATGAGGTTTCTCATCCAATTCAGCATGCACAAGCGACCTTTGTCGGCCAACTTTGTACGCCCAAAGATGTGCTGGCACGCAATCAACATGTCGCCCACGTCGATATTGGTGATTACGTTGTGTTTACCTTAGCGGGCGCCTATGCGTGGAACATCTCCCATCAAAACTTCTTGATGCATGAACCGCCGATCTTCCACTATTTTTAAACGGCATACTTCGCTTTACTCAGCCCCAATCATTGGGGCTTTTTTATTCCACTCGGCACAAATTAATTGCCATTAACCGCTTTGCGAAATAGCAATAATCCGTTTTATCAGCTCGTCGGGTTCCATCTTGGGATTGCGGTAAAAACGGAAGATTTCCGAGTTTATCGCTTGCTGAGCAACCGGATTGACCGCCATCGAATCAATCATACTCGGCACAGCGAGGTTGTGTTTCACGCCGTAGTGAAAGTCTTGATATGACTGGACCTGACACGGATTAAAATCGCTGATGTTGATATCGGTGCGTACCGGAATCGAGCCTTTTACCTTATTGAACTTAGCTTGAAACTCGACGTCTGCCAGTGCGCTTGCGGTTTGCTGAGCCGCCTCGGCAGAAAACGACTTGCTCGACATAAACACCAAACTGTCCATGTTGTAGAGGAATACACCATCGCTGTCAGGCGTTGGGTAACAGCCGACCTCTTGCGGGACCGAGACGTGATTGGCGAGCAGCTCACCCAAAATCCAATCACCGCCGATTTGAAACAGCGCTTGACCGTCGGCTAACGCTTGGGTCGCCGTATCCCACTTACTGTCGGGTAATTGGTTGTCGATCAACAAACTCAGGCGGCGAAATTGCGTCAACGCTTGGCGCAGGGTATCACTGTCGATGCTGTCTCGCTCAAGTTTAACCATTGCATTGGTGTAGAACTCAACGCCGCCAGTGGAGATCACTAAGTTCTCGAAAAGTTGGGCGACTTGCCACGGCTGCTCACCGACCGCGATCGGTACAATGCCATTTTGCTTCGCAAGCTCCATGGCAGCGAACATCTCTTGCCAGTTTTTCGGCGCTGACAGATTCAGTTGTTTAAGCAGTTTGTGGTTGACCCACAACCAGTTCAAACGGTGCAGCGTAAGTGGCAGGGCGATATAGCCGTTTTGTGTTTTGTTGATTTCAATAGACAGCGGGTAGAGCACTTCGTCCCAGCGCTGCTCATCGGCAACCGCGTTGACGTTGTGCAAAATACCGATGGCATCCCACGCCTTAATACTTGGCCCTTCGATTTGCGCGAAGCTCGGTGGATTGCCCGCCAGCGCGCGAGCTTGCAGTACCGTCATTGCGCTGTCGCCACCACCGCCTAGCACCGGGCTTTGCAGCAGCTCAATATCGTGCTGTTTCAGTTGTGCTTTAAGTGTTTGCAGCGCTTGCTGCTCGCCGTCAGAAGTCCACCAATGTAAAAATTCTACCCCTTGTGGCGACTCAGCGTGAGCGACGCAAGGGGCGAGCAACAGTGGGGACAAGAATGCCAGTTTGTTCATAGTCAGTCTCTCGGGAAAGTCAGCGTGGCGCAGAGGCCGCCAAACTGAGAATGGCTCAGCAACAAGTTGCCGCCATGAGCCTTTGCAATACTCTGTGAAATGGTTAATCCCAGCCCACTGCCTTCTTTATCGTTGCTAGCGCGAAAGTATGGCTGGCAGAGCTTTTCAAGTAATAAATCGTCAACACCGTCACCGTGATCTTCAATTTTAATTTGGATCGACTCTGGGCTTTCACTCAGTGTAATGTCCGCTTGATGGCCGTATTTGAGCGCGTTATCGACCAGATTCTGAATGCAGCGCTTAATTGCTAACGGTTTACCAGCAAAGTGGGTGCGGATTTCACCGTGGATGCGAATCGTGTCCGGCGCATCGGCGATATTGGCGGAAATGTGCTGAATCAGTTGGGTGAAATTGATCGGCTCGATTTCCTCGTGGATATCGGTCTCTTTAATGCATTGCAATGCGCCTTTGACCATCAAATCTAGGTCGTTACTCAGGCGGATAAAGCGTTCTCGGTCGGCGTCGTCATCCAGCATTTCCGCTCGCAGTTTTAGGCAGGCAATCGGCGTTTTCAGATCGTGGGAGATGGCGCTGAACAACATTTCACGGTCTTTAATATGGCTGTCGATGCGTCGATTCATTTTGTTAAACGCACGTACCGCCGCTTTCAGTTCGTTACTGCCTCGCTCAGAGACTTCGGGCACGTCTAATCGGCTCGACATCAGGGTTGCTGCTTTTGCCAGCTCTCGAATGGGTTGAATTTCTTTGCGAACGATAAACCAGGTACACAGCAACAGCATTAGCGCGGACAGCAATAGCGTCAGCCATTGGCGCAGCTCAAAATAGTTAGTCTCTAGGTTGATGTAAGGCGCGGGTAGCACCGCCGCGAGATAAAACCATTCGTTCTGTGCGACTTCGACCTGCATCACCAGAATCGGCGGATTGAGGTCACCAAACGAAAGCGAATAATGCGCCCACAATAGTGGCAGTTCATCGATAGGTAGCTCGTTGTTGAACACTTTGAGTTTGTCGCGCTGGGTGAACTCCACCTCGATATTAGGAATGCCGCTCAACTCACTTTCTAATACCTCGCGAACTTGGTTGATGACCAACGTTTTGCGTTCGCTCTCAGGCAGCGGGTCGACGTTAATCTGGTGATTGTTGAGTGAGACGAAGAAGCGCGTGCCGCCCATATTGCGTAGTTGATTGAGCACCAAGTGGCGGTATTCCGAAGGGAGGGTTTGAAAGAAGGCGATGGTAGAAGAAGCACTCAGTGCTAAGCTTTTGACTGTGGTGGTCAGGCCTTCTTTATCGCGTTCGCTGGCGTGTTGATACCAGATAATTCCGGATAATACCTGCGCCAGAATGATCACCAGCAACAGGAATACACTGGTACGAACGACCAGTGACCCCGTCCAGCGTTTAATTCTCATAATGCACGTCCGTGGTCAGCATGTAGCCTTTATTGCGCACCGTTAGGATCAGCGAACGGTCTTTATCTTCAAGGTGATGACGCAAGCGGCTGATCTGCACGTCAATGCCGCGTTCAAACGGGTCTGCATCGCGTCCCCAGATCTCGCGCGCAATGTCATCGCGAGACAATATGGATTGCGCGTGGTTGACGAATAAACCGAGCAGCGACAAATCCGCGCCACTCAGTTGCTTAACCTCGCGGCTAGTAACGTGGGTCAGTTGCCGGGTTACGGTATCTAACAACCAATCATCAAAACGCACTTTACGCGTCAGTTTGCTATTGGCGGTCGATTGGCTGCGTCTCAGAATCGTTTTGATGCGCGCGAGCAGTTCACGCGGACTGAATGATTTGGTGATGTAGTCGTCAGCGCCCATTTCTAGCCCCGCGACTCGGTCGGCTTCTTCAGTGACGGCGGTCAGCATGATGATCGGGATATCGGAGTTTTTGCGCAGTTTCTGGCACAGGGTAAAGCCGTCTTCACCGGGCATCATAATATCGAGGATGATCAAATCAGGATGGTGATCGTTGAGCAGCTGCCACATCACGCCGCCGTTTTCTGCGCAAAGCACTTCAAACCTAGCGCGGCCAAGGTAATCTGACAACGCTTCGCGAAGGTCGAGGTTGTCATCGACGACCAGTATCTGCTTGTTTTCCATCTTATTTTCCCTGTGCCTGCCCCTGTGCCTGCCCCTGAGTTTGGCGCTGGCCAATATGATGCATTCTTAAACGCCCATGCACAATCGAACCGATTACAATTTTCACTTCTCGGTGTAAGAGATTTGTAAGCGGCCACTTACAAACTGATTGCCTTTTGTAACCTTAGGCGCCGCCTTGCTCGCTATGATCATCCTGACCTAACGTGAAACAACATGACCTGAAGGAATCAGGTCCTACAACACTGGCATTCGTCAGGAGGAAACCATGTTTGCAAGTATATTTGGACAACTACAAAAAATAGGGCGGTCGTTGATGCTGCCTGTGGCGGTGTTACCAGTGGCTGGCTTGATGCTGGGTATTGGTAACGCGGGGTTTGCGTTTATTCCAGACGCGGTCAACAAAGTGATGCTCGCCGCCGGTGAAGGCGTGTTCGGCAACATGCAGTTGATGTTTGCGGTCGGTGTAGCGCTCGGGTTATCAAAAGGCAATGACGGTGCGGCTGCGCTCGCTGGCTTAGTTGGCCTAATTATTATGAACGCATCGCTCGGTATCGTGACTGGCTTGCGCGGCTTAGAAACTGACGCCACCATCATGGGCGTTGAGACGCTGCAAACCGGGGTGTTTGGCGGCATCTTTATCGGTGCGGTCGCGGCAATCATGTACAACCGCTTCTACAACATCAAACTGCCGGAGTATTTGGGCTTCTTCGCGGGTAAGCGATTTGTGCCCATTGTCACGGGTTTATCGGCGATCGTCGTTGGTGCGATTCTCGCGTTTGCATGGCCACCTGTCGGACAACTTCTTGATGCATTTTCTCATTGGGCAGCGTACCAAAACCCTGTTCTCGCGTGGGCGGTTTACGGCGCGGGCGAACGTTCATTACTCCCTGTTGGTTTGCACCACATCTGGAATGCGCCGTTCTTCTTTGAAGTCGGCAGCTATGTAGACCCAGAAACAGGCAAAGAGTTTACCGGTGAGCTCACTCGCTTCTTCGCGGGCGATAAAACCGCAGGTTATCTGTCTGGTGGCTTTATGTACTCCATGTGGGCACTACCAGCAGCGGCACTGGCGATTTACCACTGCGCGTCTCCTGAGCGTAAGAAAATAGTCGGCGGTTTGATGATGTCTGCGGCGTTGACCTCTTGGTTGACTGGTATCACAGAGCCAATCGAATTTACCTTCCTATTCGTCGCGCCAGTGCTGTACGTGATCCATATTTTCCTCACCGGTATTGCGTTTGCGATCACCGCGTTTTTGGAAATCAAACACAGTACGGACTTTGCGCACGGCGCGATCCAGTTCTTCCTTTACTACCCAATGTCGAGCAACGCGTGGATGTTCATCATCATCGGTCCAATCTGGGCGACGCTGTACTATGGCTTGTTCCGCTTCCTAATTGTGAAGTTGGATCTGAAAACGCCGGGTCGTGAAACCGACATTGCAGAAGTGAAGATTGCCGGACAGCCTGATGAAATTGCGGTGGATGTAGTCGCTGCATTGGGCGGCAAAGCCAATATCAAGTCAGTTGATGCGTGTATCACTCGTCTACGTGTCTCGGTGAAAGACATTGCCAATGTTGATGTTGCTAAGCTAAAAGCGCTCGGCGCGCGAGATGTGTTAGTGATTGGCGACAGTTTACAAGCGATTTTCGGTACGCAGTCTGATTCAATTAAGTCAGAAGTGCACAGCGTACTCGCCACCTCCTGATCTTACCTCCCCCAATCTAGGTAAGATTTGCCAACCTCCCAGCGAGGTTGGCTTTTTCGTTTTCGGAGTAAAAAAAGCGAAGCCAATAACCAGCCCTACTTCGCCGCCGCGTTGGTTAAATTGCCCAGCACGCCGCTGATTTTGTTCAATACCTCGTCACAGCCTTCAATATGATGGCGCTGCTTTAAATACATAGGATCGTTATAAGCTAACCACGTTTTGCCTTCATCATCTTCATACACCAACACTTTTTGGGGTAAATCGAGCGCCACTTCCTGCGCACAGATCATCAGTGGCGTGCCCACTTTAGGGTTTCCAAACACGATAACTTCGGTTGGTCGCAACGTCATATCGACTTTCGTGGCATTCTCTTGATGGTTAATGCGCGCAAAGACGTTCAACCCTTTTTCTTGCGCGATAGCGACAAATTTATCCGCCGTATCTTTTGCTGAATGCGTGCTCGCAACGGTTACCACGCCCTCACCAGCCAACGCACTCAATGACGTCAACGCCACGACCAACCCGATGATTACTTTTTTCATTTGTCGTCCCTTCCTCTCTCTGAGTCGAAAACTAGATATAGAAAAACCAAGTGTAGGAAAACTATAGAAGTCAGATTCCGCTATCGCGAATTGCACTCTACCCACTCAAGAGTCGACCGTGTAACACGGATTAATTGATTCAGATTAATAAAGCATTAACTAGCTGAGCATCAAAAGCGTGAAATACGTAACATTTGCAGCCTATTTTAGTAAGAAAGAGAAAAGTAGTGACACGCGATCAATTTGAGTTATTAGCACCCGGTGGTGATTTAGATTCCATCAAAGCCGCCATTGCCGCTGGCGCCGATGCAATTTACTGTGGGCTCGACCGCTTCAATGCTCGTAACCGAGCGACCAACCTCACCTTAGATAACTTAAATGGCGTGTTAACGTTGGCTCATCAGCACAGCTGTAAGATTTTCCTAACATTGAATGTGCTGATTTTAGAAAGTGAAATTCCGGCGATTGTTCGCTTACTCAGCCAACTGAACACCACCAAAATCGATGGCGTGATCGTGCAAGATCTCGGTCTGACCTATATTCTCAAACATCACTTTCCCGATTTGGATGTGCACGCGTCAACGCAACTGAACACGCATAACGAAGGCCAAATCCTCTTTCTCAACCAGCTCACCGCAAGCCGAGTAAACTTATCTCGCGAACTTAACATCGATGAAATAAAACATCTGGCGCAATTTGGTCGCGAGCACAACGTAATGATGGAAGTGTTTGTCCACGGCTCATACTGCATCGGATTCTCCGGAATTTGCTACATCAGTTCAGCTCGCAATGGCGCATCAGGTAACCGTGGACGCTGTAGCCAACCTTGTCGCGAACAGTACGAAACGACCAAAACAGGCAACAACTACCCACTCAATATGAAAGACAACTCCGCATTTAGCGATTTAGAAGCGCTTGCTGATGCGGGTGTGTATTCCTTAAAAGTGGAAGGACGAATCAAGAAATCGCACTACGTCTATACCGTGGTCGATAACTGGCGTAAACAGATTGATCGCTTGTGCGAGGGTTTGGAACTCTCTGAAGACACCACAGAGTTATACACGGTGTTCAACCGTGATTTCTCCAACGCATTTTTGCAAGGTGATTTCGGCAAGGCGATGTACATCGACAACCCGCGCGACCATGCTGTAAAGCATTTTTCGAAGGTTTACCAATGCCAGTCTGCTGATGATGTACAAGCGGTGAAAAAGAAACTCTACGATGACAAAACCGCGATCATTGAGAAAGTGGCAGAGCAAACTAAGTCGTTCGATGTCACTTCAACACAAGTATCCGGCAGCAGCTTGAAAGGGTCGATTGATGTGCCAACTCTGCCAGCGTTACCTCAACCAGAACCTCGCCAAGGTGCGCCAAAATTATCGGTTCTGATCTCGTCAGCACAAGAAGCCATGCTGTGCGAATACCACGACATTGATGTTTACTATCAATTGCCAATGGGATTGTCTGGTGAACTGAGCGCGATGATTGAATTGTTCCAAGCCAACCCAATGCTCAAACCTTGGTTCCCTGCCATTTTGATTGGCGAAGACTACCAATCCGCTCGTGTATTTTTGGAAACCATCCAACCTGAATTGTTGATCACCAACAACTCAGGCGTCGGCATGCTCGCAAAAGAGCTCGGCTTAGGCTGGGTGGCAGGCCCACAAATGAACACGGTGAACTCATACGCGTTTAAATGCCTTCAAGACGAGTTCGCGGCAAGTGGCGCGTTTGTTTCTAACGAGCTGAATATGAAGCAGATGCGTCACATAAAGCGTCCGAAAAACATGCGCAGCTTCTACAGCATTTATCATCCAAATACCCTACTCACGAGCCGCCAATGTTTGTTCCAACAAACCGAAGGATGCCGTAAGGTGAAGGTCAACAAAGGTTGTTTGAAACGCTGTGATAAACGCACGTCTATCATCAACTTAAAAGACAATCCTTACGTGGTGCAAAAACAGAAAGGCAGCCACAATTCGATCTACAGCGAACACAACGTCTTAAACCTGCAAGTGCTGCACGATCTGCCTCAATTATTTACCGATGTGTTGATCGATCTGCGTGATATCCAGACCGAAACGAAAGTCTCAGCAAGCAAACCTGAGTTGATTGACGCGTTCTTAGCTCTACTTGAAGAACACAGCGAACAAACCGTCCAAACGCTGAATGCCATGATTCAACCAACAGCCAACGCGCAGTATTTGAAGGGGTTATAGGGGAACAAAACTAGGTTCTACAACTTTTGCTAAGGGCCAAACAAATAGGGGGAACTCTCAGGATTGCTTTGCCTGAGCGCCTCAATGCCAAGGTGAGAAAAATACCAATGAAGAGTACAAATACCATCTTGGGACATCAGTGTATACGCTCCGGAGTTGAGCCATATCTTCTCTCCGACAGACACACCAACACCATCAATAAAGCAACGGTTCAAGCGATCACTCTCAAGCACGTACCAACCCGAGCGCAGTAAATCGCCTCGAACACTAGATTGTGTTTTTAACCCAAGAGTCAGAATAAACGGAGCAATAGATACATAGTGTTGCCGAAGAGCATCACGGTCCTCCTCTAATAACCAATCAGGAATTCGATAACTTTCGACGATGATTATCGGCTTTACTGCACGAATTTCCTGCCAAACGTCATACTGACCCCGATAGTAGTTGTCTATCTTGATGGCAGATGTTCGCCAATGATAAGTAGATGGACGAAAAAGACCTATTCCTTCATAGGCAAAGACAGCGTCGTCAACTTGCGTTTGCCTTTCTATGAATGTTTGTAGGGCGACTTGGTGCTGATTATTATGTTGTACCGGATAGTGGAGGATACGAGCAATCACAATCAAGAATAGTACGATACAAGTGACGACCGTCCCTTTCGACCACTCCCGAGTAGATGAAACAACGTGCTGGATTGAGAACGCAACAAATACCGCAAGTAAAGGGTAAAGTGTGACCAAGTTATATGCATGATAGTGGGGGTTAGCCAAAACCGACAACACAGCTAATATAACCAAAGCTATCAAAAACTGAGCTTGCTTAAACGACAGTACTTTCCACTTACCGACACATATTCCCACTCCTATGAGAGCAAACAGCCAATAAACAATATCATGTAAAAAGTACTGTATCAGTACATCAACCTTCAGAGAATTTGCGTCACTAACATGCGATGTCGAATACAGAAATAAATCAAACGTCGTGTACAAAAACAGTTCAAGTGAAGAGATTCCAACGGTCGCAACAAACAAAGCCACGCAAGAGATAATGCCTAACAAAAGCGCACTGACATCCAAGACAAAGTCACGTACAGAGCGCTTTTGAATTAGCCGAATAAGCCCGAAGAGCCCAATCACTACGCCTATCAAAATCGCCTTAAATTTGAAGAGTATCGCAAGCCCGAATAATAACCCCACCCAAAACAATTTATGAGCATCACTTCCTGGGCACACATACAACACAATGATTATTTGTAACCAAAGAAAAAGAATAACGAGGTCAGGACGAAGGTCAATGCCACGCATCACCATCGCAGAAGAGGCAAAGAGCAGTAACAATGTAGTGAGTGCAATATTGACCGTAAATATTTGGCGAAGAAGAACATAGACTTGCCAACCTATCACCAACAAAAACAAAACAAAAAACGAACGAAAAACGTAAATAAGCTCGAATCGATCGCCAAAAAAAAAGTAAACTGGCGTCATCCAATCAAAAAGCAAAGTATAGCTATCAACATTGAAGTCAAGATTCGGCCGTTTCCCAACGCTCATTAACCATGTGGTATAAAGCGCCATGTAATCATCATTAACGAGCGCGAGATTGAATATGATGTAAACATAAAAACCGAATAACAGACTTAAGTTAATCCCAAGTAGCCATCTAACTCTTGCTTCACTCATCGCTTCTTAAGTATCCAAACTTGTTTCGTTTTGAGCAAACTCGGCCAAATTGACTCAAGCCATATCAACGGGCGCATTAAAATGCCTGGAATAAAGTTATAGACAAAGCTAGGAAAGAGCAGAATCACTTGAGAGTCTATAACCTCGAAACCGTGTGCATCTGCCAGCTTGTAAATACTAGATGTGCTATTGGTGTAAACATCTCCTCCTAGCTGTTCCGAAAAAAGTCGGGTCCAAGTTCGCGGAGACCACCTTAGGCTATCAAAAATAAGATATCCTTCTGGTGCAATTAACCGTTCAAACTCTGCAAACAACCGATCTTGATCATCGCAATGAAACAGAAAACGACTAGATAATACTACTGAAAACTGCTGCTCCGGATATGTCGTTGAATAGATGTCTTGTTTAGAAAAATGTGTTTTTTGGAGCAAAGGGTTCTCGTAACAAACTGCGAGCATCTCATCAGAGTAATCTGCCGCATAAACCTGTTGAAAGCCAGACGCCGTAATAGTTGGAAGCATTCTTCCCGTGCCACAGG
Source organism: Vibrio sp. Vb0598 (assembly GCF_033338935.1). NCBI lineage: Bacteria > Pseudomonadati > Pseudomonadota > Gammaproteobacteria > Vibrionales > Vibrionaceae > Vibrio > Vibrio sp. Vb0598. Next base: position 133,519 of record NZ_JAWOTP010000003.1, read on the forward strand.
GTACATCTAGAATTGACTCTCGCAAGGAGCAGATATTAAGAAACTGTGAAAACAAAGACACTTCAGACTGATGTACAAATTGTCCACCAACATTTGAAAAACGTAGATCTTCATACTTTTTCACCGTTTCAGAATCACTGTAGAAATCTTGTTTTTCTTGCCGATTCGTTTTCATAAGTCACCTCTTTTCAGCGCTGAAACAAATGAGCTTGATTAAAGACGATGCGTTTCATTAATAGATATACAATTGGGAAACGAATCAACACGACCAAAATCTGCGAAATGAGAACATGAATGCCTACAATACTTTTAAAGATATAAAGCAGTAAAACACTCAAGAACAATGATCCTGCCGTTATGGTGATGAATTTAAAAAAGCTTCTTACATTTGCACAAACAGAAAACGTATATCTTGAGTTCATGATGTAACTAAAGGCAGAACCCACTAAAAAAGACAAAACAGAAGATGTCAAATAATAGACATCAAAATAAATAAGCACACAAAAAACGAGGTAACTGACCAGAGTATTCATGATACCCACTGAACCAAACTTAACTATCTTCATCGCTACTCTTTATATTCCTTGTGTAACGAATAATGTAATCGGGTCGGTCTTGACCTTGCTCGAAAATTCGCCCGACGTAAGAGCCGATTAAGGCAATAAAGAACAATAAAATCCCTGAGAAAAAGACTTGGAAAAAGATGATTGATGTCCAACCATCGACAGTTGTGCCAAAAACGAACTTACTTACTAGTGCTTTGGTGAGATATAACAAGCCAAGTGACCACATCAATGTTGAGATAACAAACATCAGTTGAATAGGAAAGCGGGAAAAATTAAGTACCGCGTCTGACGCTAAAGCAAACATCTTAGTAAGTGAATACTTCGTTTCTCCTGCATGTCTACCATCACGTTCATATTGAATAATGGTTTGATTAAATCCGATAATGGCAAAAATACCCCTCAAGTATTTGTGCTTCTCTCGGTAACATGAAATGGCCTCTCTAACTGGCTTAGTAAATGCTCGAAAATCACCGCAATCTTCAATTAAATTAGCGGGAGAAGTAAGGGATAAAAAGCGGTAAAACAATTTTGCACTAATTAGCTTAAAAGCGGTTTCATTTCTTCTCGACAAGCGTTGGGCATGGACGATATCAAAGCCTTTATCGATCTCTTCCAAGAACTGTGTAATAACTTCTGGGGGATCTTGAAGATCGATATCAATGGTAATATTAATATCTCCAGTTGCAGCTTCGATTCCAGCAAACAAAGCGGTTTGCTGCCCAACATTCGCAGCAAGATGCACGATCACTAATCGTTCATCCGCCATAGCCAGCTTGTCTAAAATTACTGCACTTTTATCAACACTAGCATCATTAACTACAACAAACTCAAACAAATACTGATCGTATTGCTTAGCAATTTCGCACAAACGCGAGTAATACTCCTCGATGACAGACTCTTCATTAAAACACGGAGCGATAAAGCTAATTTTATCCATACTCCCTCCTACCCAAGGCCGAGTGTTTGCGCATAGCCAGACACAAAACTTTCTAACGTATAACGAACTTTAAACTGCTCTATTTGATTTCTAGACATCTGGTCAAGTTGACCCAACTTAAAACCGTTCTCTATCGCACTTGCACTCGCTTCTAAATCATCCAGATCAATTTCAATGGCATTAGAACCGAATTGAATGACATCCGATAATTGCTCGAAATCCGGAATCGCAATCGGTAATCCGCAAGATACCGCCTCCACGATTAGGTTAGGTGTTAGGCTCGTTCCGACACATGTCCTTAGTGGTAAAACCAACAAATCTGCACTCGCCATCTCAACTGAAATATCAATGCTCTCTTTAAACTCTATTTGGTGATGTAGCTCATGTTTAGAAACAAGTTTCTCTATATTTGCTTGGTCGCCGAAGCCACTGAGACAGAGCGTTAGATCAAAATCGATACATTCTCGCTTCTTTAGTATTGCAGCCAATTCAATTAAAGCGTCAACGCCTTTTGATGGCTTAGAATGCCCGATATAAAGTAAAGACATTCTTTGTGTCTTCTTTGCAGGAATGGGTCGCGAAAAGTGCTCAGAAAAAACCCCATTTTGAATGAAATAGACTGGCAAATGAGACAGAGAAGATAACTGAAATTTCTGGTAGTTACTGTGCACAATCGCTTGACAAAAATTGTCTAACAAACGCTTGTATATAGGCGCACTGATAAACGAATTAAATAGCAATAAATGTAAATACTTAAACCAATTCCGAAAAAAATAATGCTTGTTATTACGGACCTCGTCTAAGGTCAAATATGACTGCCAAATGGATAAAGTCGTCTGCTTTTGATATCGAGATTTTAAAAAGAAAAAAACCACCAATAGTTCTATAGGCGTAGCAATATGTAGGTTAACCTTCGCACTGTTGGTTTTCTCGATCAGCCTGTTGAGCTCTCTACATAAGTAAATAAGATTCATCAGCCCCTCAAACAGAGATTCATATCGACTCTCATTACGAAAGGTATGTTGTTCAACCTTAATATGAGAACGAAACTCAGTTGGAGTAACAGTGACAACATGATGTCCATTCTCAGTTAAGCACTGCGCTAAATTGACGAAGTTTTTACTCATTGCTTCTTTTTGATCACTTCGAAATCTAGCGATAGCTAAGATCACAAGTTCCATTTGTTTTCCTAATACTTATCGCACCTAATAACCATAGTATAAACAACGAGAACCTGAGAAACTGTTTACTAGTAAGAGAATCAAAATGATAAAAAGACAATGATTGAATTAATTTTAAAAGGACTCACCGAAAGAGCAAAAGGAGATAGATAAAAATTAGGGCTTTATTGCAGTTCAGTCCATTAAAAACCAGTCACAATCCTTGAACACTCGCCTTGCACTGACTACAATGACGCACTTTTTTTAATGACTTCAAGGTCAAACAAAATGACAGATACAGCTAAACCAGCTCTACCAGATCGCCTAGCGGGTAACCCACGTAGCCCATTCTTCATCAAAGAATGCTTCGAGCACCAAATCGGTATTCGTATCAACGGTCAAGAGCGTACTGACGTAGAAGAATACTGCATCAGCGAAGGTTGGGTAAAAATTGCTTCTCCTAAAGCAAAAGACCGTTTCGGTAACCCAATGCTAATCAAGCTTAAAGGCGAAGTTGAAGCGTACTACGTGTAAGCTGACCACGCTGAATATCTTTGAAAGCTCGAGTTTGACTCGGGCTTTTTTAATGCCTGTCATATCCCTTCCTCATTTAATCTCTTCCCTCTTCTTTTCAGTACAAAGTAGGGTCTGTTTATCTTTCGAGATTAAGTTTTGTTCGAGGTAAAATCGTTTTAGGCGAGGCAAGGAGTGTGTAGCCTAGCATCCTAAGTAAATACTCCTTAACAAGGCATAGAACGATTTTAGCCGAACCCTTTGGGCAGCGTTTGTTGGTCATTTCTCCTGCGTTATCAGCTTTTTCATGTAGGCTAACTACACATCAAAGCTTCTGCCTTGCACAAATACCCAACAATTCGCTGCAAAAATCAGCTCGAAAGGTCAACAGACCCTAAACTCGATGTAAATCGCTGTTTTTATCTGATTGTTGTCTAAAGTTTCTAGAGAACTAACTGCAATAGCGATTGCCAAAAGAAACGACACCTTTTGGATACAGGGAGAGGAAATGGAAAGCCCACTTGTCATACTCAAACACGCCAGCAAAAGCTTTGTTGATGGCAAAGAGACACATCGAGTGTTAGAAGGCGTCGACTTTACGTTGAACACAGGAGCGAGTGTTGCGCTGACAGGCGCAAGTGGCAGCGGCAAAAGTACTTTACTCAATGTCATCGCTGGCTTTGAGCCACTTTCCGAAGGTGAGTTGTGGTTAGATGGCGATAACACAGCGGCTTGGAAAGACCCACAATGGAGCCAATTTAGACACCAAAAACTCGGTGTTATCTTCCAGCAATTCAATCTATTAACGCCGCTCAACGTGCAGCAAAACATCGCCTTCCCTCTGCATTTGAATCAACAGAAATGGAACGACTGGTGCGATTATTTGGTCGAGACTCTAGGTATCAGCCAACTTCTCGACAGGCATGTTTCTGCCCTTTCCGGAGGTCAACAACAACGAGTCGCGATTGCGCGCGCATTGGCACACAAACCTAAGCTTCTACTCGCCGATGAACCCACAGGTAACCTCGACCAAAAAGCAGGCTTGGAAGTGATGAAACTACTCTGTGAAATCACCACCCAAGGCAATACGGCGGTGTTGTTAGTCACCCATAGCCCTGACTGCGCTGAGTTTATGCAAACACGGCTGCGATTGGATAATAGTCAGCTACAGAACAGTCATCAAGTAAACAAACATGAGCTTCGCCATGAAGCAAGCTAAGCTATCAACCACCAGATTCACTCATACTCGACTCGCCCTGAATCTGTTTGCAGCGCACTATCGGCAGGCACCACTGCAAGCCACCGCAATTCTGATCGGTATCGTGTTGGCTGTGACCTTGTTTGTTGCTGTGCAAGCCATCAACCTCAATGCCAAGCGCAGTTATGCGGAGTCTACAGAACAGCTCAGCGCACAAGCTCAGAACTTAATTATTCCACCAGCAGGGCTGAACTATCTGTCCGAATCGCTCTACTTCGCCCTTAGACAAAACGGACTCAGTGCAGCACTACCGGTAATCGAAGGGCGAGTGAGAGACGAACAAGGGCGTCGCTGGTCAGTGCAAGGTAGCGAGTTAATTGCCGCCATCTCTTCACGTTCTCGGTATTCTGCAAACGGAAAGTCATCAGAAAACCAACCGAACGTCTCTTTGTTCGACAGTGCTTTGCCTTTGCCTGAGCTTTTAGCCGGCAAGCCAATCGTGATGATGAGCCAATCTCAACATCAAAACTTAGGGGAAGTAGAAACCCTAACTCTGGATGACATTCCAACCCAAGTGGTGGTGCTACCAGACGAATGGCAGTTAGGTAGCCGAATGCTGATGGACATTGGCTTTGCCCAGCAACTGCTCAATAAACAAGGACAGCTCAGTTACATTGCAGTTTTCCATTCGGGTGATAAAGGGAATAAAGGCACGCAAACAAAATGGAAGAAGCTGATTGGCGAACAAGGACAATGGATTTCCAATAATCAAAGTACAGACCTTGGTTCGCTGACCGACAGCTTTCACCTCAACCTCACAGCAATGAGCTTACTTGCCTTTTTAGTCGGGCTGTTCATCGCTTACAACGGCGTAAAGTACAGCTTGCTGAAACGCAATCGGCTGTTAGTGCAGATTCAACAGGCGGGTGTTGCGCCGAGCATTGTGCTCTCTGCGCTGTTAGTTGAACTCACTATTCTCGTTACCATCGGCGCTTCCCTCGGTTTTGTCTTGGGCATGCAGCTTAGCCATTGGTTGCACCCGACCGTGGCGCTGACATTAGAACAACTTTATGGCGCGACACTTCTGCCCGGAACTTGGCAGTGGCAATGGTGGGCGCAAGCGCTGCTGCTCACGTTAGCCGCAACCCTGTTGGCGTGTTGGCAGCACTTTAAACAGCGAGTGCGTCAGCCGCTTTCCTCTCATGGTGGATTTTATCAAGCGCCGGAAGCCTCTAACGAAAACCAATTGTTCGTGATAGGTGCTGCGTTGACGACTTTCGCACTTGCAGGGTTATGGCTGAGTGAGCATCACCGCTTCACCATGGCGTGGCTCGGCGTGCTTGTGGTGTCGATTCCTTTGTATCTACCCAAAACACTCAGCGTGTTAGCCAATTGGTGTGAAAAGCGCACCAGTTCTGGTTTGATGCAGTATCTGTTTGCTGAGCTGCGCGAGCTGATTTCTCCGCTTTCTCTCGCCATGATGGCACTGCTACTCGCCGTTACAGCCAATATGGGCATGAATACGCTAGTTGGCAGCTTCGAGTCCACCCTAAAACAGTGGTTAGAACAAAGGTTGCACGCCGATATTTACGTCAGCCCTGCGCAAGGGAAAATCGCAGATGTGGAGCGCGCGTTAGGGCAATTCGACAAGGTAGAGACCGTCTACAAGCAATACTACGTCGACGATAATCTGCATGGTTTATCAATTTTGCTTGGCACCAAAGACAAAGACACCTTAGAGCAAACAATAGTGTTCAAATCGCGTTTGGAGAACTTCTGGTCACGCTTTTACCAAGGTGAGTTGGTCGCTATCAGTGAACCAACCGCGGTCAAACTGGGTTTATCTCTGGGTAGCGAGCTCACGCTTGATGCCGTTCCAAATAAGAACCTACTTGTGGGGGCGGTATTCCATGATTACGGCTCACCTAACGGTGAAGTCTTATTAGCACCAAAGCTATGGCAAGAGAGCGGCTTTACCGACTTGCCGACAAGCCTTGGCATTAAAGTATCTGGTGACCCACAAATCGTATACGACCAACTGCGCGAGCAATTGAATCTTCATCCAAGTCAGCTCTACGATCAAGCGCAAATCAAATCCATCGCGTTGGATATTTTCTCGCAGACCTTCGCCATTACACGCGCACTCAACGGCGTGACGTTGATGGTCGCGGTGATTGGTTTGTTCAGTGCTTGTTTCATGTTGCTCGACGCGCGCAAAGCCGCCATCGCAAGGCTATATGCACTTGGCGTCAGCCGTCGCAAATTAATGACCATGGTGGTCGGACAGATCGTCGCTTTGGTCAGTTTTACTCTGGTTATCGCCCTACCCCTCGGAGCCATGGTGGGTTATGTGCTGACAGACATCGTCACCTTGCGCGCTTTTGGTTGGAGCCTAAATTATCTGTGGAATTGGAGTGATGCCCTCAGCATTGCGGCGATCACCATCTTGGTGGCAGTGATTGCAACCTTGATTCCGCTGTGGCGATTGGTCAGTAAGCCTGTCGTGTCCAGTTTGCAAAGCGAGGTGTTGTGATGGTTCGATTAGCAAGCAAACTTACTCTGTTCATAGGTAGTCTGTTCCTATTTGGATGTGAAGATCCCCAACAAAAAAATATGAGCACACAAAATATGGGCGCATTGCTGGGCAGTGGAGATACGCAAAGTGAGAGCAACCCATTCACACCCGTGGAAAAAGGGGTTGAACTCACCTTCCCAGCAGACCATCAAGCGCACCCGAATTTTCGTCATGAATGGTGGTACTTAACCGCTAACTTAATTGATGAAGACAGCAACCCACTTGGCGTCCAATGGACACAATTTCGCTTTGCTGCTGCACCGCCGCCACCGCCAAAGGGCGAAGATGACGTAAAGAAAACCGAATGGCAGACTCAGCAAATCTTCATGGCACACAGCGCGGTCACCACAACCGACAAACACTACGCCGATGAAAAATGGTCACGCGATCAAGCCTCTCTAGCCGGCGTCGACACTTCACCATTTCGGGTTTATCTCGATGATTGGCAGTGGACTTCTTCAACCACCGATCTCTTCCCTGCAACATTGAAGGCGAACTCGGAACAGTTTGGCTATTCGCTGACGCTTACCAGCAGCGCACCTTATCAAAAGCAAGGCGAACAAGGTTACAGCACCAAAAGTGCCGATGGACAGGTGGCTTCGTATTACTACAGCCAACCATTTATTGATGTTTCCGGTGAAGTCACCATCGACGGCGAAACCTATCAAGTGTCGGGCAAAGGCTGGATAGACCGAGAGTGGAGCTCGCAATTCTTACTCGACTCACAACAAGGCTGGGACTGGTTTGCCCTAAGATTGAGTGACGACACCAGCTTGGTGGTGTTCCAGTTGCGGGATTCCAAAACCGGTCAAGCCAGTTACTCCAGCGCAAGGCTGATGCAGCAAGATGGGGCTGGCATCGCTATCTCACAAAAAGACATTCAGTTAGAGGCGACTAAGCAAACTGAAATCCAAGGGCGAAAGTATCCAACCGAGTGGCAAGTGTCGATTCCTAATCAGCAAATCGAGCTAACCGTTTCTGCCCTCAATCCGAACGCAAAGATGCCCCTTTCTGTGCCTTATTGGGAAGGCCCAGTGCGTATTGAGGGCTCTCATTCTGGGACAGGTTACATGGAGCTAACAGGGTATTGAAATATTGCGCGGGAGCCCCAATTATTCTGCTAGAACAAATACTGGCAACCAAGTCATACACTGATTGAAAGGAAATATGATGAACCCAATTATCGCCTTGCTGAAAGAGAACAACATCAGCGATGAACAGATCAACGAAATCTTCCAGACTCTGACGCAAAACCCGCTCGCGGCAATGGCAACAATCAGCCAACTAGGTTTGCCACAAGACAAGCTACAAATGCTGATGGCGCAAGTGATGCAAAACCCTGCGCTAATTAAAGAAGCCGTAGACGAGTTGGGATTGGATTTCTCAAAGGTTGAAGAAGCAAAAGAGAAGCTTCAAAGCCAAAACCAAGGCAACTAAGTCTTAGCCATCTAGCGCTGAATATAGAAAAGGCCGTTAACCCAAACATCTGGGTTAACGGCCTTTTTTGTTCACTACTTTGTTGTTAGCTACTTTTTTGTCAGCTAATTATTAGCGATTTAAAGACGCGAATTGCTCTGCTGTCATGCCGTAGTAAAGTTTATCGTCAAAGCCTTGCTCTAGTTTGTAATAGTCTTTCTGACGGCCTTCTTGAGTAAAACCATTTTTCTCTAAAGTCCTGTAAGAGCCAGCATTAGAATCGTAGCAATCGGCACTGACTTTATGCGCGTTTAGCTCAGTAAATCCAATCTCGGTCATCATTTGGCAAGCGCGAGTCGCAACGCCTTTACCCCATGCACAAGTTGGTAACTGATAACCCACTTCGTAGTTGCCAGTTAAGAACATCACTGCGGTCACTGCACACATTCCCATGTACTGACCTTGTTGGTCACGAATCACGAACGTTGGGCTATCTGGCCAAACATCGTCTTTAATCGCTTGTGCCGTATTTTCAATAATAGGGCCAAAGAAGCCTTCATATAGGCTGTTGTCAGCAGGTGCGAAGAACAGATATTGATTGACCTTATCGTCGTTCAACATCTCGATAATATCTTGTAGATCAGAGCCTTGAATCAGTTGGATAGTCAACGATTCGTTAAATGGGATGGCTTCGCCTTGTTTTAGTTTTTGATATGACATGTGTTACCTCGTTATCTGCTGAAAATAGTAGCCCAGCGGATAAGAGAAAAATTGGATTTTTGCGACAACTTTCAGGCTGAGTAGCAATGTATTACGACTCAAAATCGCCATAGATATCGATGGTTAAGTCGCGCTTTTTCAAGTACTTGCTCGGCGTTTTTCTTAGCTGCTGTTTGAGGGTACGAATCAAATGCGATTGGTCACTGAAACCAAATTGCTGTGAGAAGCTCGCCCAATCAATCGCCTCTTGTTGCTTGTAGAGGGTCAAAATCATCTGCTCCAGACGTGCCATTTGTTGATACTGCTTAACACTCAACCCCACCACCTGCTTGAAACTGCGCTCAAGCGTTCTTCGAGAACAGGCGCACTGTTTGGCTATCTCATCAATATCCATCGCTAGCTCAGGTGAGCGTAATGCTTGAGCGTCCATCACGGATACCGCTTTTTGTGACGCCAAAAACGGTTTGGTACGGCAAGGTTCGATATCTAACGCATCTAGATGTTGTTTGATGTAGTTCAGCAAACATTGCGGTGAATCTTGCAACTCTAACTGCCATAGACCCAGTTGAAAGCGCTCATCAAACGCCGCGCTGAGCCAATCAAACCATTCGCATTGGTTAATTGCGCTAACTTGGGGTGCATCACGAAACCGTGATTCAATGGCATACAAACCCTCTGGGCGAAAGGTGATACCAATACGCTTGATGGGAGCCGTATCTTCCAACAGCAGCAAGTGTTCGTTAGCCGTTAATAAATGGCAGCCTTTGCCAGCAAGCTTAGTGTCTCCCGTGTCGTAGCTGTAGCCTTGCTCTGGTGGCGTAAAGAGTAAATGAGCACGCGGGTTTGGAATAAGGTGCGGCTTGGGATCAATGACTTCACCCTCTGGCACTTCCAAGTACCAAACTTGATGAATGAGCCATTCGTACTCAGGCAGAGACTGTTTCCAAGCTATCATGATTGTCCTAGCGGTTAGTAAAGGTAATGAGCGCAACGTTTTTGCTTAAACATCTGCTCGTTGAGTGTGACTGATTGACGCTCATCTCGCCACGCATTTCTCACCCTGCTCCCTTGCAAGCTTGTTGGATTGCGGTAGGCTTTGAGCAGAGAAAACAAGCTGAACAGAACAAGGAAATACCCCGATGCGCGTCGACTACCACCAACGACTGGTTCCTGTGATTCGTTATTTAGAACAACACTTTAATGAGCCACTCAACCTGCCAGAAGTGGCCGCGCTGGCGAACCTTTCCCCTTATCACTTTCATCGCACCTTCAAAGCCGTGCAAGGCGAGACATTAGCCGATTTCATTCGACGTTTGCGTCTAGAAGCCGCCGCCGATGACTTATTCAAATCCAAGCAACCGGTATTGAACATTGCCCTAGAGTACGGATTTTCTAGCTCACAGAGCTTAGCCAAAGCCTTCAAACAACATTATGGCGTTACACCAACGGCCTTTCGTGACTGCGAAAACTACCAGCAGTTTTCTGAATTAGCACGAAACAGCAAGATTGGACACACGTTGCGCAAGAATGGAAACGAAGTAACACCAAGCGATTCATATACTGGCTCTGAACTCACCAAATGGAGCACGACAATGGAAACGCAAAACTTTGAAAAAGCAAAACTGGCTTACATTCGTGTAAACGGCCCTTACGGCCAAGGCTATGAAGAGCCATCAGGTCGCCTGTATCAATGGGCAGGAATGAAAGGTTTGGCGGGCAATACCTGCATCTTTATCTACCACGACAACCCAGAAATCACGCCAGACGAGAAGTGTCGCACTGATATCTGCTTGATGGTGCCAGAAGATACCGAAGTTCCGAAAGGCATTGAGCTGCAAGATTTCCCCGGCGGTCAATATGCGGTGATGCGCCAGCACATTACTGACCCGAGCCAATACTCAAAAGCGTGGGATGATGTCATGAGCAAAGTGATTGAATCCGGTATTGAGAACGACGACCGTCCTTGCTTTGAGCTTTACCACAGCTTCGACCCACAAACGCACCATGCAGACGTTAGCTTCTGCACTGCCATCAAATAAACCAAAAGCCTGCGCACTTGCAGGCTTTCTTGTCTTTGTAACGTGGTAAGAACCGCTTAAATTGCTTCGCCGTTTACCGTTACTGCCACATCAATGTTGCCACGAACTGCGTTTGAGTATGGGCAAACTTGGTGTGCAATGCGCGTTAGCTCTAGCGCTTGTTCTTGTGGCATGTCTAGCTCTACGGCTAGGCTCACTGTTAGTGCAAAGCCGCCGTTATCGTTCGGACCGATGCCCACTTCTGCCGTTACAGGAGCGCTTTTCAGGTTTACTTTACCTTCACGTGCTACGTGCAAAATCGCGTTAGAAAAACACGCTGAATAGCCCGCTGCAAAAAGCTGTTCTGGGTTAGTTGCTGCGCCTGTGCCGCCCATTTCCTTCGGGTATGACAGCTCTAGATCGAGAAGACCGTCATCTGTTTTTACTTGACCATTACGACCAGCCAAAGCGGTAGCTTGAGTTTTGTATAGAGTAGTCATGCGAGTGTCCTTCTTAATTTAAGTTGCGCGCAATTTAATTGCTTGCAATCTTACATCGAAGTAAAGATCGTTTGCAACTATATTGTGCACAATTTATTTTATGACTCTCTTTCTCTATGAGCAGGTAGGCAACGCCAATGAGCCAGTGTTACACCGACAACACCATGACCGACGACGATAAACTCTTACTCGAAAACCAAGTTTGCTTCCCGCTTTATAGTGCAGCAAATGCGGTGATCCGAGCTTACCGCCCGTTGCTGGACGAGCTTGATCTGACTTATTCGCAGTACTTAGTGATGATGGTGCTGTGGGAGAGAGACGGTGCCAGCGTAAAAGAATTAGGGTCACAACTGCATTTGGACTCAGGCACACTTACGCCGCTACTTAAACGATTAGAAGCAAAAGGCTATGTAGAGCGTGGTCGCAGTGAAACCGATGAACGCGTTCGCGTACTCAACCTAACAGAGCAAGGTCGTGCCCTTAAGGAGCAAGCCAAGTCAGTGCCAAACGCCATGATGTGTAAAATCACCTTAGAGCTGGATGAAATGATCATGCTGAAGAAGTTATGCGGCAAAGTGCTCGATAATCTGAGCTGACAAAATAGAAGCATTCGCTTCCCCACTTCCTATTAGAAAGAGCCTGCCGAAATGCAGGCTCTTTCGCTCTTAGCTAGACGATCTACTCAAAGTCATCATCGGTATTCCCTATTGCTAATCTGACTTCATCTTCAATAAAACCTATCAAAGCAAACTCCCTTACATCGGATTTCCCTATCAAGTGAAATAGGAAATGGCTATCAATAGGATAGTTACAAGCGATTTTCCTTAAACACACTCCGATGAGAATATACTTTCCGAAAGCAACAACAGCTCAGCTTAAAACATTCAAAGGAAAGTAAATTATGATTAATACTCAAATCAAACCATTTGCAGCTACAGCGTACAAAAACGGCGAATTCGTTGAAGTAACAGAACAAGACGTTCTAGGTAAATGGGCAGTATTCTTCTTCTACCCAGCAGACTTTACGTTTGTATGTCCAACAGAACTGGGCGACCTAGCAGACCACTACGAAGAGCTACAAAAACGTGGCGTAGAAGTTTACTCAGTATCAACTGACACACACTTCACTCACAAAGCATGGCACGACAGCTCAGACACAATCGGTAAGATTCAGTACTACATGCTTGGCGACCAAACAGGCAACATCACAAACAACTTCGGTGTGATGCGTGAAGGTCAAGGTCTTGCAGACCGTGCAACGTTCCTAATCGACCCAGAAGGTACTATCCAAGCAATGGAAATCACTGCTGAAGGTATCGGTCGTGACGCAGAAGACCTACTACGCAAAGTGAAAGCAGCTCAATACGTAGCAGCGCACCCAGGCGAAGTTTGCCCAGCTAAATGGAAAGAAGGTGAAGAGACACTAGCTCCATCACTAGACCTAGTTGGCAAAATCTAAGCCACTGAAATTTAAGTTCTAATCAGTTCCCGATTTCCTTTTTCTGATTAGAACTGAATTAGAGAGCACTTCAGGTTAGATACCTTGACGACCTTCTGCCTGATTTGCTCTCTCCCCCTCAGGTTTTATCTACAGTAACCACTTTTTATTACCTATCTGAATAAGTAGGTGTGCAGTAATTGCGTAGAAAAAATCGTTTAGAACCAGGCATAGATTTTCGATAGCTAGTTACTCTAACTACAAAATCTATAACGCAGTTATCAACGATTTTAGCTAGCAAGAATGAACAAATACTTGTTTTGATTGGTAACTATTTAATTAAGGTAGTAACAACTATGTTAGACCAAGCGATCCAACAACAACTCAAACAATATCTGGCTAATGTAAAAGAAGAAGTTCGTTTAGTGGTTAGTCTAGATGAAAGCAAAGCATCGAATGACATTTTGTCTCTAGCGAACCAAATCGCAGAGATGAGCGACCTCATCACCGTTGAACGTGACGACAACGCAAGCGCACGTAAACCAGTGATGGCGGTAACTAACCCAGCAAAAGGCACAGCACTACGCTTTGCAGGCTTGCCAATGGGTCACGAATTTACCTCTCTAGTATTGGCACTGCTGCATTCTGGCGGTCATCCAATCAAACTAGAACCAGAAGTGATTGAGCAAATCGCAGCACTAGACAAAGATCTAGACGTAGAAATCTTCATTTCACTGTCGTGTCAAAACTGTCCGGACGTGGTTCAAGCGTTCAACATGATGGCGGCGATCAACCCGAAAGTAAAAGCAACCATGATCGACGGTGGTTTGTTCCAAGATGAAGTGAAACAACGCGACATCATGGCCGTACCAAGCGTATTCGTGAATGGCGAGCTATTCGGTCAAGGTCGTATGTCTCTGACTGAAATCCTAAACAAAGTGGATGATGGCGCGAGCGAGAAAGCGGCGAAAGCACTGAGCGAAAAAGACCCATACGACGTACTAGTTGTCGGCGGTGGCCCTGGTGGTAGTGCAGCAGCACTATACGCAGCGCGTAAAGGTATTCGCACTGGCGTTGTCGCTAAACGCTTCGGTGGTCAGGTGATGGACACCATGGCAATCGAGAACTTTATCTCGGTAAAACGTACTGAAGGTCCAAAACTGGCGACTGACCTAGCAGAGCACCTAAAAGAATATGACGTAGACGTCGTGACTGAGCAGCAAGCGCAAAAACTGATGGGCGCAGCACACACAGAAGATGGCTTGATTCATATCCAACTTGAAAGCGGCGCAACGCTGAAAAGTAAGAGTGTCATCCTTAGCCCTGGTGCTCGCTGGCGTGAAATGAACGTTCCGGGTGAGCAAGAGTACCGCAACAAAGGCGTCGCGTACTGCCCACACTGTGACGGCCCACTATTCAAAGGCAAGAAAACCGCGGTTATCGGTGGTGGTAACTCAGGCATCGAAGCGGCTATCGACCTTGCAGGTATTGTTGAGCACGTAACCGTTCTTGAATTTGCAGACGTACTTCGCGCAGACCAAGTGCTTATCGACAAAGCGAACTCACTACCAAACATCGACATCATCACGATGGCACAAACCACAGAAGTAGTGGGTGACGGTACTCGCGTAACAAGCTTGAAGTACAAAGACCGTAACACAGATGAAATCAAAGAGATTGAACTGTCAGGTATCTTTGTCCAAATCGGTCTAGTACCAAACACAGAATGGCTAAAAGATTCAGAAGTAGCGCTTTCTGAGCGCGGCGAAATTGAAGTTGGTAGCCGTGGTGAAACCAGCCTAGAAGGTGTCTTCGCAGCCGGTGACGCAACAACGGTTCCTTACAAACAGATCATCATTGCGATGGGTGAAGGTGCAAAAGCAAGCTTAGGCGCGTTTGACTACCTAATCCGTAAGCAAGGTTAATCTCCAAATTTCTTGAACACAAAGCGCACGGTGCAGTGTTTTCTTCCCCTGAAAACCAATCGGGGCACCGTGTAGAACGGAGTGGCAAGAAAGAAAAGCAAAAACCTAGAAGCCCAAAGACTTTGCCAGCAGGTATTAACTGCTGGCTTTTTTGTTTGGGGGGTATTTCAAAACTACAACAAGTAATACCCTCAAACAGCCGATTTTTTCGATTCTACAACTACCATGAAAACAACAAATTAGCACCATTGACAAATGCAACAACACTGATAATATGCAAGCAAGCCCTTAGTTATGAGAGTAAACTTTTACTTTCAAGAAAGGCGTACTGCCTTTCTGTAACACTCCTGAGGTATTTTGAACTTCGAAAAGTCCAAATTTTCTCAGTGAGGAACTCACTTCAAAAATTTGAATTTTCGAAGTCAGTTTAAATTCTGAAATGCTCAGTTGCTACGCAACTTCTCATTTCAGCCTTCAAACTGCTACGGTAAGGGCTATTTTCCTTCTGCTCATTCAGACATCGGCGTTAGATTATGTCGCGAAAAAACACTCATTCCACATGGTTTAGCCACCCTAAATTTCTCTCTGCAAAAAACGTATTGATTAAGCAGTTTAAGTCACATCAAGGTAGATATCCTAGTGATTACAAACGATCACTTTTTGGAGGAGCTAAGCTACCAAGAATTTTGTTCATATGCGGCGGAGACCCCAAGTATTGTAATAATCGAGAAGTCATCGAATGTTACCTAGATAAACATGCCCCTAACCTTATGACTTTTAGGGCAGAAAATGCTTGGGAAATAATCTCTTCTAACCAATCACAAAATAAAGACGGCTCTATAAATGCTTTAAGGTTAGAAGAATGGCTAGCTGACTTTTCTGATGCAGTGATTATACTTGTCGAGTCATATGGCACGGTCGCTGAACTCGGTGCATTCTCTATCAGTAGCAGATTACGTTCAAAACTACTTCCAATTCTCGACAAAAATTTTGAAGATGACCTATCGTTTATAAATACAGGCCCAATAAGCTGGATAAATAGTGACTCAGTGTATAAACCTACAATTTATGCAGATTTTGATACAATATTAACAACAATGCCTTTGATGATCGACAATCTTAACAAAGGTTTTAAATTACTCAAAAAAGATAATGACGACAAGTTTGGTGATAAAAACTTTTCACGAAAAGAACTGTTATTTATTGTAGTGATAATAATTACAAGCATAGGTCCTATAGATGAAGATAATATATATGACATATGCAAACAATCATTCAAATTAAAAGATAATGAATCTGAAGTTAAATTCATAATTTCTCTTTGCGTCGCTTTAAAAATAATAGAATCATTTAGTTTCAAAGATAAAAAACTATATACTTGCATTAACTATGAAAGATTATATAGAAATGAAACAACAACAAATTTGTTAAGTGTAAGTCGAAGACTTCGCCTTACCTGTTTATCCAAGCTTTTATATATCGAAGAGTTTAAAGAAGCAATTCGGAAGGTAACTGATTAATGTTGTTAGAGCTAATTAGTAAAAGTACTCTTATCGAGAAAGATCAAGTTTTGGATATAGCTAATAAAGCTAGTATCTCATATGCTAGATTTACTATCCCTAAAAAAGATGGAAGCCAGAGGCTAATTTACCAACCCTCAATGGCAATTCGAGCTCTTCAAAAGGTTGTATATGATGAAGTTTTAGACAAACTACCAGTGCATGACGCATGCTATGCCTACAGGAAAAAGAGGAGCTTAAAAGATCATGCTAATGTTCACAAGAATAACAATTATCTACTGAGAATAGACTTAAAGGACTTCTTCGAATCAATTACTCGCTCAGACATAGAAAAATACTGCCATGAATCTATTTCTAAGGTCTTCCCTCATTTTAATGAAGAAGACTTTAAACTCATGATTAATATTATATGTAGGAAAGATACAATTACAATTGGTTCTGTTACATCACCATCTCTATCAAACTCTATTTGTTATACATTAGATGAAAGAATAAGTCGACTTGCTAAGTCTCATGGTGTTAAGTACACTCGATATGCCGATGATATGTTTTTCTCTACAAGTAATAAAAATGTGCTTTGTATTATACAAAAGGGAGTGTCTGGAATAATCAAAGGCTTAGAATACCCTACTCTAACCATCAATAAGAAAAAAACAAAGCATTCATCGAAGAAAAATAGAATGAGTGTAACGGGTGTTGTTATTACGCTTGATAAAAAACTATCTATAGGTAGAGGTAATAAAAGATTCATTAGAGAGCAAGTTTACAAGTGGAGCTCATTGAGCTCAGAAGACAAGTCATATTTGTCAGGATATTTGTCATTTGTAAAATCTATCGAGCCGTCATACATAAATAGATTATGTAACAAATATAGTTCACAAAAAATTCAAGAGATACTACGTTTTTCATAACCCCTTAGGACAAAAATTTAGAAACACTGAACTCAGCACAACAAAGAATGCCCTCCCCCTTGATAACCTCATCCAAATGCTTGGCAAACCAAGTCGAGAAAAGGGGGAGTGGGAGGGGGTTGTAAGCACATAACCCAACATTCAGCCTCAAGCCACCAATCCCACCTAACCTCCCCCCCTTGTATCAAACTCCGAAGCTCTCAACACGCAGAGCTCAAAAGGGAGGAACTGGTTCTGTGCTAGCGGATAATTCAGTTCACAATGCAACATCACAACGCGCTGAAAGTAGATTCTGAATACTCGCTTAGGCTCCTTCAGAATGACGCTGCTCGTTTAGCTCTCTTTCCGTCATTCCCGCGAACCTAGGTGAGACTGGGAATCTACTCACCACAAACTCGCTCGAAAATGATTAGCACGAACAAACAAAGATGAAAGAGGGTTGCAAGCCCCGAACCCAGCTCTCAGATCCAAAGATATCAACCCTAACAAATTTTAAAAAAACCCTTTACCTCAACTTAACTTGAGGTTTTAGCATATTCATCGTTGGCTAGAAAATGACAAAAAGGAGCACATCATGATCCAACTAGAACATATTAACTTAGTCGTGAAAGATATCCCTGAAATGCTGAAGTTTTACCAAACTGCATTTCCACATTGGTACGTGCGTGATGAAGGTAAAGGCGAATGGAGTGGCAAACCAAGAAACTGGCTACATTTTGGCGACGAGTATCAATACATAGCCATGAGTGACCATGGCGAAGGAGAAAACCGCGAGTTGAGCGGGCACCAAGTTGGGCTAGCGCATTTTGCTTATGTGACCAACAACGTCGATGCAATCATCAAAAGACTAACCGATGCAGGTTATCCGATTGCCCAACCTGGTGCTGATGAACCATACCGCAAAAATGTGTATTTTGTTGACCCTGCAGGTTTTGAGATTGAATTTGTTGAATACCTGGCGGATGACCCAAAACTTCGTAACCTGACAAGCTAAAAGAGATGTAAATAATAATACGCCAGCAGATAGTGACTGCTGGTGTTTTATTTTATCTATCAGGCTTCTTTATCGCATTAGCGCTGTTTGGCAAAAACCTGAGTCCAGTAATACCCGTAGCGTGCAGAGTGATTTTCGACAAGCGACGCGCCCATCTGATCAAAATCCGCACTCATGATATTAAGGCAGTGACCTTCACTCGATAACCAAGCATTAACGACGGCGTTAATGGTGCTTTGCCCTACGGCGACATTCTCACCAATGGCGCTCCAAGCATAGCCCGTTGCGTTAACTCGATCTGACATCTTGCTGCCATCAGAGCCTGTGTGGCTCATGAAATCGCTGTTCGCCATGTCGCTTGAATGTCGATAAGCGGCGCTTTCCAAATCGTAGCTCCAAGTCAGGGTCCCAACAGGTGGCATGGTGGTTGCGCCACACTGTTGTGTAGTAGAGCGAGCACTGTTGACCGCTGCGAGCATCTGCTCGGCAAATGTACCTTGTGACGATGTGGAACCTGTGTTTTGAGAGCCGTTTTCTACAGGTGCTGACGACTCCCCGTCGCCGCCACATGCGCTGAGAAGTAGAGCCAAAACTGGCACTAAGATCTTAGTTGGCATTGTCTTTCCTTTATGAGTGACGAAGAGCAAACTGCGCTTTTCGATAATAACGCACAATAACCTAACAAAAACCGATAAAAGCACCATATGGCTTGGGGTGTTTTAACCAAAGACTCACATGAAGTTTTCAATCACCTTGGTTCGGTTGGTAAATCGGCAACGTTTCAGCCCACGTATGGAATGGCGTTTCATCCATATCCTGTATTGCTTGAGTGATAAAATCGATGAACACCCTCACTCGGGCAGGCACATATTCCCGGTTAGCATAGAGAAGATACACGCCATTTCCTGCTTGACGCATGCTCGGAAATATCGGCACTAAACGCCCTGCTTTGAGCCAATCTCTCGCGATAAAGTGAGGAATCTGAGTTAACCCTAAACCTTCTGCGCAAAGCTCTGCCATGGATTCACCATCATTTACAATGTAGTTTCTTTCGGGGTCATATTCACTCGCACCGTCTGGTTCTGGCATCCGAATCGGCAACAGTTTCCCCGTTTGTTTAAAACGAAAACGAACCCAAGAATGGTCATTGAATACATCCGGGCCACTCGGAACACCATGGCGCGCTAAGTACTCCTGACTGGCACAAATGATAAAATCGATAGGGCTGAGCTGACGCACAATCAATTGACTATCGTGAACGACACCAGAGCGAATCGACACATCAATACCTTGCTCAATAATATCAACGTAGGCGTCATCGTAATGAATATCGATAGTGATGTTAGGGTAGCGGCGACAAAACTCTTTTAATAAAGGACGAATATAGAGGCGACCGTACGAGACTGGCACATTAATCTTAAGCTGCCCTGAAAGCGCATCATTGTGACTTTTTAATGAATCCTCACATGCCGCCAGCTCCTCCAGTACAAACCTAGCAGTATTTGCGTACCTACGACCAGCTTCTGTCAGGCGGCTCTGTCGCGTAGAACGTTGAAAAAGCTGTATACCCAAATCGCTTTCAAGACGATGTATGGCTTTACTCACGGTCGAAGGGTCAGTGCCATACACTTTGGCAGCCGCAGCAAAACTACCGCCATCTAAAGTGGCAATAAAAAATCGTAGGGACCGTATCTTATCCATATAACCAATGAACTCTATTCATGAATTTTATTCACTTTAGTAAAGACCAAGTGGCTCTTCAATCACTAATTAGCCTAAATATAATGGACCTCAATAACTTGATGCTCTGTTAGCGAGGAAAAAACCATGGGTAAAAACGGATTGAAGAATGCACTACAACTATTGATAGCGACACTAGTCCTATTCTTTGGGGTGCTTCAAACAGCACATGCCGCAGATAAACGAATTGGTATTCTGGTTTACGATGGCGTACTGACCTCTGATGTTACTGCGCCTTTAGAGGTCTTTGGCGTCGCAAGTCGTCTCACTTGGTTTAGTGATTATGACGTGCTCACCATTTCCGTCTCCGATCAGAAAACCATCACCACTGAAGAAGGATTAAAAATTGGTGTGGATGCTTGGATTGGTGATCTGCCGGAACTCGACGTATTGGTTTTAACATCCAGCTATGACATGGATGCACTAATCGAAAATAAAGATCTCATTCACTTTATTAGAACTACCTCAAAGGCGGCAGATTGGATGGCAAGTAATTGCTCTGGCGCGTATTTGTTAGCCGAAGCTGGCCTTTTAAACGGCAAAAAAGCAACAACTTGGGCCGGAGGTGAAAACGGCTTTCAAAGAGATTACCCTGCAGTCAAAGTACAAGTCGACCAGAATTTTGTCATTGATGATGGCGTTATCACTTCGAACGGTAGCCTAGTTAGCTATCAAGCTGCTCTTAAGCTACTTCACCTTATGACTTCAGAGTCTAAAGCTCAGGAAGTCGCAGATGCCATCCAGTACTCACGTTTTTCCAACCAACCATTTTAAGCGCGTAAGAAAGTAATCAGAGCCACCCTTCGATATTTCGAAGGTTAACTCTTCGAATTTATCTTCCTAATCGAACAACCCTTTTTATCACTGTAAAAGCGATAAAAAGGGTTGTCGTTCATCTGGCAGACACAACGTGCTCTCCAAACTTTTTATCTTAATGCTATGGAAAAACGTAAACGTTACGAAGCACTGACGAAAGAGCGATACCAAGAGATCTACCGTCTCGCGTATTGGTTATGCAAAGATCACCACCTTGCTCAAGATTTAGCGCAAGAAACCTTTCTGAAAGCGTGGCGATTCTTTGATAAATTAAATGACCCCAACGCCGCGAAGTCTTGGCTCATTACTATTTTGCGTCGTGAGAATGCTCGGCGCTTTGATAGAAAACAGTACGATTTTGTCGACATTGATGAGTGTGCAATACAGACAAAAACCTACCCTGGCAGTGACTACGACATGGCCCAAGATTGGCTTCAAAAACAAATGATGATTCTCGAACCCAAATACCGAGAGCCGTTGCTCTTGAGCTTAGTGGCTGGGTTGAATCATGATGAAATTGCCCAAGCCTTGAGGCTCAACCACAACACAGTGGCGACTCGATTATTCAGAGCGCGTAATCAGATCATCGCACAGAAGGAGAGTCATTAAGACACAAAAAGTAGTCAACCATGTAAACTAACTGGCTATGCTCCGGTCTATTTCATAAGTCGTTACACAACTCGACGCTTTAACGCTTTACATCAAGCGCGACTAGATGAACACTTCTTGTCAAAGTACAATAACAGCCGACATAGAGTAGAGTCAGTAAAACATTATGAGTAACACGACGGCGAAAAAGCCGAATCCCTTATTTGAAATCCTTTTCAACGTATTTATCCCTTCCTTCATTTTGATGAAGTTTAGTGGCGATGAGCATCTAGGGACAGCAATGGCGCTGGTTGTCGCTTTGCTATTTCCTATCATTTATGGCGGTATGGACCTTGTCCGTAACAAGAAATTTAACTTTATTTCTGCTCTGGGCTTTATCAGTGTTCTACTAACTGGTGGCATCGGCTTGTTAGAGCTTGATACACGCTGGTTAGCACTAAAAGAAGCCCTGATTCCTGGCCTGATCGGTTTAGCGGTTTTGGGCTCAACGTTTACCCGCTACCCACTGATGCAGAAGTTAGTACTGAATGACACAGTGTTGAATCTCGCGTTGATTAACCAACGTTTAAAAGAAAATGGTAAAACCGATGCGTTCGAACGTTGCCTTATGTCTTCTAACTACCTGTTTGCAAGTACTTTTGCGTTCTCATCTGCAATGAACTACTTCCTTGCGACTTGGATTGTGACTAGCCCTTCTGGTACTGCTGCCTTTAACGAAGAGTTAGGGAAAATGACGCTGTACAGTTACCCAATGATTGCCATCCCAAGTATGTTGATGATGTTCGGTATTTTTTATTACATTTGGCGTCAAGTACGTGCGATGACATCGCTCGAAACAGAGCAAATCTTCCATCTAAAATAGCCCAATCATTACAAGTAAACCCATAAAAAAGGGAGGATTTTATCCTCCCTTTTCTCAACAGGCTCACTTTAATTCACAGCGTCAAAATGATTTTTCCTGACACTGCTGACGAGCGTCGCTCAACCATTTCAATCGCTGTTTGAAAGTCCTCTAACGGCAGATCATATGCAACGTTTAACTTTATGTCGCTGCTAATAAAATGTTCTAACATTTCAGCGAACACCGTCTTTCTCCCGCCTTTACCTACCGATTCTTCCCAATACCGCAAAAAGAATGTACTAAAGTCGATGTTGTTGGCCTTCATCGATTCAAAAAACTCAGGCGTATAAGGCGTTAACGACAATGTTCCGTAGTTGATGTATTGGCCGTTTTCTTTCAAGGTACGAATGAGATCCGTGCCAGCCTCACCACCTATCGCGTCCAGAGCGACCGTTGGTTGTGGCAGTTGGCGCGTTTGCAGCTGCGCTTGTAAGTCTTTCTTCGCGTCCAACACTGGAATGGTATCGTACGGATACTCGTCTCGCTTTGAGGTCACAGCAATCAGTGCAAAACCCAGTGAATGGGCGAGCTGGGCAAATATCTTACCGATCGCTGACCCTGCTGCATTGATGATCACCACATCGTCTTTGTTCAACTTAGCTACTTTAGTGGTGATCACCCACGCGGTTAACGCGTTGATGTACAACTGACAGGCATAGCCGTTCTCCAAACTCTCAGGTAGCGGAAAAAGATTCTCAGGCGAGGCATCTATGTAGTATTGCCAAGTACCACTCATCGCCACCAACACCTTTTGCCCAACTTGAAGGTCAGTTTGACCGACTGCACTGACTTCCACCACACGCCCAACCGCTTCAAATCCCGGCACGCGAGGTGGTACGTGAACGCGGCGGTATTGCCCAACACCATGAATGGAAAGCAAGTCACTTGGGTTAATGTTTGTAGCTTCGAGTCTCACCCGAACCTTGCCCTGAGCAAGCGGATTGAGGGGCTCTTTTTC
Organism: Vibrio sp. Vb0598; assembly: GCF_033338935.1. NCBI lineage: Bacteria > Pseudomonadati > Pseudomonadota > Gammaproteobacteria > Vibrionales > Vibrionaceae > Vibrio > Vibrio sp. Vb0598. The sequence goes on from NZ_JAWOTP010000003.1 coordinate 156,934, forward strand.
CAACGACAGCGATGTTTGGGGTTGACCAAAACAGAATTGATTCACTCGAGTATTTATCGTTGGTGCCATTGTTATTCATACCATGTAATTGAAATTAAAAAAGAAAGTTTCGTAACTTCTACTCAAAAACATTAAGTGAAGTCGAAGCTCTGTATTTCTACCTGCGCGATGCGCCGTTCACTCTAAACTGTTGTGGCGTCATATCAAAATAGGCTTTAAATGCTTTGATGTAGGATGAGTCGTTTTGATAACCCACTAGGTCTGCAATGGCTTGGATTGACAACGATTCATCTAACAAAGAAAGCGAGTAAATTAGCCGAATTTGTTGCCGCCAAAGCAGAAATGAAGTGTTGAATTCCTTGGCGAACAACCGTGATAAAGTACGCTCCGATGCCCCAATTTTCTCCCCCCACTCTTTTAGCGAACAGCTTAACGCGGGCTCGTCAGTCAATTGCTCGAAAATCAGTTTTAGTCGTCTGTCTTGTGGCAGCAATAACTGAAATGTCTGCACGTTGCTTTTCAAAATTTGATCATGCAACACCGCCAGCAAATGCAGCACTTCTTCGTGGCTTGTCTCACCTTCACACTGTCTGCGGATCTCTTGTAAAAGCTCATTTAAAAACGACGTTAAAGCAATGGTTCTCACTTGTGGCTCGTACGTTGCGCCAAACTCAGGGTTGAGGTAAATGCCAACAAATATCGTGTTGCTTAGAGCAATCGACTCGTGTTGAACACCCGCAGGAACAAATAACGCAGAAGTGTGCGGAACCAAATGCTGATAATGCTCCGTTTGCGTTTGCAATAACCCTTTGATAGGAAAGATGATTTGATGCCAAGTGTGTCGATGCAGCGCATCAATGTAACCTTTTGGCATGTCGATGGTTTTCACTAAAACAGGAGAATGGGAATTCGCGGCCATCATCTCATTGGAGGTGACGACGCCTGACTTCGAATCAATTTGGCGAGTTAGCATTGTTAGTTGTCTTTTCATCCCTATACCGACACAAGTTTACTAGGCTATCATGCTCCGCATCGCGAATGAAGGTAAACACTTTATCTCTCATTCAAATAATAAGGAGGTTATATGAAGAAAATCGGCGTCGTAAAAGCTGTGCTAGCAGGGAAAACCGTCCCTTATGCTCATGGAGCGCAAAGCGCAATCAACAAACAAGTGCAGCCTGAGCGCCAGCATGCAACAGAGCTCGGTTTTATCAGTGATGAGCAAGGTGATCCGCGCTTTCATGGTGGCATTCAAAAAGCGCTTCATATTTACCCAAGCGAGCACTACCCAATCTGGCAACAAGAATTAGGCGAAAGAACCATTTTCCAATCCGCCGGCGGCTTTGGCGAAAACATCAGCTCCGAAGGCGTAACCGAATCCACGATTTGCTTGAAAGATAAAATTCGCATCGGCTCAACACTACTGGAAGTGTCGCAAGGTCGCATGCCTTGTTGGAAACTTAACGTACGCTTTGACCAACACGATATGGCGAGAAGACTGCAAGATACGCTTCGAACAGGCTGGTATTTCCGAGTGTTGGAAGAAGGCGATATCGGTGCAGGTGACGAGATTATTCTGTGCGAAAGACCTTATCCAGAATGGCCACTGGCTCGCATCATGGGCGCGGTTTTCACTGGCTGTTTAGATAGAAAAGAACTCACTAAGCTGTCTGAGCTGCCGTTAGTCGAGTCTTGGGGCAAGCTGGTCGAGCGCCGTCTAGAAACTGGTGAAGTCGAAGGTTGGGAAATGCGCTTGATTGGCCCAACTGCCGTTAATACTCAAAAGTAAAATTTGTAAGCCACGCTCTGAACCGACTATGCCGTCAAGAGCGTGTTTTTTGTTTTACTTCGCACTCGGGGCTGGGCGTTTCGACTTACCTTGAAACTGCTTAATGCTCTTCTTAGCATGAGTTCGACGGTTGGCTTTTTTATCACGTGGCGCGCGTTTGCTCTCGCCAGTTGATGGCTTATCCGTTACTGGAAAACCTGCCATATCTTGCACTGGTAATGCACGTTGAGTCAGGTGACGAATCGCGCTTAGTGCGTCCATTTCACCATGACAAACCAATGACACCGCCACACCTTGTTCGCCTGCGCGAGCGGTGCGTCCTACCCGGTGAACATAGGTTTCTGCATGCATTGGCAGTTCAAAGTTGATCACTACAGGCAATTGCTCAATGTGAATGCCGCGCGCTAGTAGATCGGTGGCAATCAACACCTGAATTTGCCCAGATTTAAACTGCGCCAGTGCTTCTTCTCGCTCATCTTGACTCTTATTGCCATGCAGCGCATTGGTTGAGATGCCCGCTTTATTCAGCTTCTTCGCTAAGCCATCGGCGTTCTCTTTCGCACCAATAAAGACTAATGCCTGAGTCCACGCGTTTTTTTGAATCAGTTCAATCAATGCCTTGGTTTTACTGCCTTTGTTAACGAGGTACAGCGTTTCAGCAATATCTTGGTTGGTGCTGTTTTCTTGATGCGCTGCAACTTGCTTTGGTGCCGGCATAAGCAGCTTCGCTTTACCCTTCAACTCATCTGAAAACGTTGCCGAGAACATCGCGGTTTGACGCTGGTTTGAAATAAGCCCCGCAATATTTTGTACGTCAGGCCAAAAGCCCATATCCAACAGACGATCCGCTTCATCCAACACTAGGTAATGGATATTGCTTAAGTCTAAACCGTTGTTTGCCAGATCAACCAAACGACCTGTCGTCGCGACAAGGATATGAGGATTTGTCGCTAGCGCCTGCTGTTGTTGCTCTTTATCAACGCCGCCACACAAACACACTGTGTTGAGGTCAAGAGCTTGACCAACTTGGTTAATTGCTTCACTCACTTGCATTGCCAGCTCACGCGTTGGCACAAGAATCAGCGCTTTTTGCTCTGGATTGACACTCAGCTTTTCCAACAAAGGCAAACCATAAGCAAGGGTTTTGCCGCTGCCTGTATTTGCCAAAGCCAATAGATCTTGACCAGCCAACAGCTCAGGAATGGCCAACGCTTGAATATCGGTCGGTCTCTTGAAGTCTTTTGGCAGTGCGTGAATCAGCTCAGAACTCAATGAGAGAGTAGAAAATGGCATTAACGAAAACCTTGTACTTTGGGTTGAAGAAGCAATAAAAATAATGAAGATGCGGTAAAACGCAGGCGCGGACTTTACCACAATCTGCTAGGTGAACCATCCTATTTTAGGCGCTTAAACCAAGCGGCGCCTATGCAAATCGTCAGAAAACTAAAAAGCGCAAAAAAGCCGTTAGTCTGTACTGCCACAGAGCTAACGGCTAAAAACCCTTGAAGAGAACGCTTCGTCAGCCTTTCACTGCGGCTGAAAAGAAATGTGCAGTTTATTAAAGCACAGCTTTACGATTCGGTAAGAACACCTCACCCAACATACAACGAACCGAGCCACCACCAATAGATTCTATGGTAGAAACGTCGAATGGCAGCAATTTACCGTGCGTTGCCAATTGCTTTCTTTGTGCAGGTGAGAATGCATCGTACGCCGATTGCGACATCGCAATCACCTTGTCGCCGTTGATCGTTTCCAGTTGCAGAATGTTACCGCAGAACTGGTTCATCTGATCAAGCGAAATTGAGATGACTTGCTTGTCTTTGGCGAGTGACTTCATTACAAAACGACGCTCAAATTCTGGGATCACTTCGTCACAAATCACGCAAAACTGTTCGCCAACCGCCATCATCACATTGGTGTGATAAATCGGCGCACCAGACGGCAAACGAGTTTGGAAAGAAATCACTCGTTCATAGCCAATACGATCGGCGTAATCTTCTAAAACCAGACGATCACAACGTTGTGAGAGTGCGGCGTAGACCGTTTTATTTAGGTGGTCAAACACCATCACACCCGTGCTTTCTAAATACGCTTGCTCGTCAAGATATTCAGTTAGACTGCTGCGTCGATGAACTTCTCGCCCTGCTTGCGCTAGTGCTGCTACAAGCGCATCGGGACGTACTTCTTTTTGACGGTTTTCACAGGCCATTGGAAAGGTGTACAACGTGCCATCTGGCGTAGTGCTAAACCAATTGTTTGGAAATACCGCGTCTGGCGTCGCAACATCTGAAGTTGGATAATCAAACTCAACAACTTGAACGCCCTCTTGACGCAGCGTTGCAACCATACTCGCGAACTCGGCCATTACTCGACGTGAGACTTCTTCTTGGCTGAGTGACACTTTATGTTGGAACTCATTATCTTGTGCGGTTTCTTCATTAAAACGAAACTCTTTCGGTGGCACCATCACTACGCAGTTTGCGGTTTGGCGCTGAGCACTTTGCGTGCTTTCTTCTTTCCCATTAGCAAATTGGGTCACTGATTCGTGTAATAGCATCCAATACATTCCTTATCACTAGAATGAGGAGATTGTAAATTTATTGTTAACTTCAGTTTTGCTGTTTTGACAATTAATTTAATTGCCCAAAAGTAATTTTTGCTGCATTAAGTTCATTTTTCCCTAAATTTTATTGTCACTTTGCAGGTTTAAGCTTTTATTGCACCGTGATGAACATGATAAGAATTCATCATAAGAATCAGAACCATAGACAACCACACCCATAACCAACTAGTTACATTTAAAACACAATCGGTTAGACTATTTTTTCGCCCCTCTCGTCAATCCGTCTGCTTTCTCGAGAGCAGCCAAAAACCCTTATACACGCGGCTTCGTCCAAAGCTGCGTGAATCGATGGATTTAGCCACCCCAAATGGCACTGTTTTAACTTTAGGATGAGTTATGTTTAAACGATTTGAAGGCTTTACAGAGCCGTTCCCCAAATCTACACCGGATCAGCCTCCTTCAGGGATGTTCGCTTTTCTGCGTTATTACACTCGTGGTTATGAAAAGCCTTTGATCATCATGTCTTTGATGGCCACAATTGTGGCTGTTGTTGAGGTAATGTTGTTTGGCGCCATGGGACAATTGGTTGATTGGTTGTCTACCAGCAATCCAGAAACGTTCTTACAAGACAACAAATCGGATTTGATTTTCTACGGAGCCTTATTGCTGGTTGTCATGCCTATATTGGTGATCTTGTATTCGTTGCTCGTTCACCAAACATTATTGGGCAACTATCCAATGTCTATCCGCTGGCTTGCACACCGGTATTTGCTCAATCAAAGCTTAAACTTCTATCAAGATGATTTTGCAGGCCGAGTTGCAACTAAAGTCATGCAAACCTCATTAGCTGTGCGCGAAACCGTGATGAAAGCTATGGATGTATTTGTTTATGTTACGGTTTACTTCACCAGTATGATCATTATGTTAGCGACGGCAGACTGGCGTTTGATGATCCCAATGATCGTCTGGCTGCTCGCTTACATCGCTATCCAAATCTATTTTGTCCCTAAGCTCAAAGACGTCGCTTCAGCGCAGGCCGATGCTCGTTCGACAATGACAGGACGCATCGTCGACAGCTATACCAATATTCAGACGGTCAAACTGTTTTCTCATAGCCAGCGCGAAACCCAATATGCTGAGCAAGGCATGAAGGGATTTTTGAATACGGTCTATCGTCAAATGCGCCTAGTGACCGGCTTTGACGTTGCTGTAGAGATCTCAAACTATATTTTGGTGTTTTCCGTTGCTGCTTTATCGATTTACCTGTGGTTGGATAGTGCCATCAGCGTTGGCGCGATTGCGATTGCTGTTAGCCTTGCATTACGCGTAAATGGTATGTCGATGTGGATTATGTGGGAAGTTGGCGCCCTCTTTGAAAACATGGGAACCGTTGTCGATGGAATGAAAACGCTTTCTAAGCCTATTGATATTAAAGATAAACCAGGCGCAAAAGACTTGGTTGTCACTGAAAGAGGCATTCACTTTGATAACGTCAGCTTCCATTACGGTGAGAACAAAGGCGTAATTAGCCATCTCGATCTCAACATCAAACCAGGAGAGAAAGTAGGCTTGGTTGGGCGCTCCGGCGCCGGAAAATCGACTTTGGTGAACTTGTTACTTCGTTTCCACGATGTCGAAGACGGCAGCATTAAGATAGATGGACAGAACATCTCAGAAGTCACACAAGACTCTTTGCGTTCAAAGATCGGTATGGTGACCCAAGATACTTCTCTGCTACACCGTTCAATTCGTGACAATATTTTGTATGGCAATCCAGATGCGACAGAAGAAGATTTGCTGAAAGCCACTAAGCAAGCGCATGCCCATGAGTTTATCGAAACTCTGACCGACCCATTTGGTAATGTCGGATACGATGCGCAAGTTGGTGAACGTGGTGTGAAACTGTCTGGCGGCCAACGTCAGCGTATCGCAATATCTCGTGTGCTACTCAAAGATGCACCATTGCTGGTATTGGATGAAGCAACATCGGCTCTGGATTCAGAAGTCGAAGCGGCGATTCAGGAAAGCTTGAATGAATTAATGCAAGGGAAAACGGTTATTGCTATCGCTCACCGATTATCGACCATCGCACAAATGGATCGCCTCATCGTGCTAGATAAAGGCAGCATCGTTGAACAAGGTTCTCATCAAGAACTCATTGCGAATAACGGCATTTACGCCCAGCTTTGGGCGCATCAAACTGGCGGATTTATCGCTGAAGAACTAGACAATCAACACGCTTCTTAACGAGTGATAAGCTCAATAAAAACGGCGCTTTAAGCGCCGTTTTTTATTTTAATCCATGGCTAGATGCTCATATAGCCATTGTGGTTTCTCATATATGAAACACTCTCCATGATAAAGCTCACACTTTTTCTGCTAATATACTGCCTCGTTGCGTATCCATTGCAATGAACACAATACAGAGTATTGAGCCGTCTTCATTTGTCATTTCACTTTTTGAGAAACAGCTATACTCAATAGATGGCTTAGTTATTATATTAACAATAAGGTAATTAGCTTATGTGTAAATGTGGTTCAATGCAGATCGTACAACTCAAACCAAGTTGGGCTGACAAGCTATTTGGCTACTCAGAAAGATGGAAATGCCAACTTTGTTGTAAGATCTACCGCATCTAAAATTAAAAATAGAATCTTAGTTTTTCTAAGAAAAAGCAGTGGCCCGACAATGATTGTCGGGTTTTGTTTTTCTGTACATCCATTTTTATCCCTTCGCAACACGGTCACTCATCACGGCAAAACCTAGCATCTCAATGTGACTTAGGTATAGAATCAGGCCCACTTATTTATTCCGATATTCACATATAACTGGTCACTATGAACAAAAGTTTGCTAACGAATGTCCTTGCTATCGCTTTGATGGCTGGAGGTCATCAATTACAAAACGACTATCTTTGGTATGCAGGGCTGTTTGCGTTCTCAGGCGCCATCACCAACTGGCTTGCCATCCATATGCTGTTTGAGAAAGTGCCTGGATTATACGGTTCTGGCGTGATCCCCGCACGATTTGAAGAGTTTAAACTGGCTATCAAAAACCTGATGATGGAACAGTTTTTTACTGAAGCGAACATTGACCGATTCTTGAATAAAGAAATGGCGGGCGGTGTGAACATCGATCTTCAACCAGTAATTGAGAAAGTAGATTTAAATCCAGCATTTGATTCCCTAGTGGAAGTAATTGAAGGCTCTCAGTTTGGTGGCATGCTAGCGATGTTTGGCGGCTCGGAAGCGCTACAACCCATGCGCCAACCTTTCGTCGAAAAGATGCAAGAATCCATCATTGAGTTGAGCAAGAGCGATAACATCAAAGAAGCACTGAAAGAGCAATTCGAATCTCCTGCAATGATGGATGAGATAAAGCAGAACATTGAAGGTATCATCGATCAACGTTTAAGCGAATTAACACCGGCATTAGTTAAAGAAATGGTGCAAAAGATGATTAAACAGCACCTTGGCTGGCTAGTCGTTTGGGGCGGTGTTTTTGGTGGTTTAATTGGCGTTATCAGCACCTTTATCGGGGCATAATCGCTCACCGATTTATTAAAAAGGAGCTTCGGCTCCTTTTTTTATCTTGAAAAAATAATACGCCAAGTCACGCTCAATAAGGAGGCTCAACACATGCCTCGCCTAACCAAGGAGCTCGGGATTAACACCAAATCCCGTTTTATGTTCTTCTATGACCACTTCACTACGAGTTTGAATCACGCCCGGAAGCGTGCCTAACTTGCTCGACATAAACTCCTGATACGCTTTCATGCTCTTAACACGAACTTTTATCATGGTATCGAAATCTCCAGAGAGCGAGTAGCACTCTTCAATTTCAGGCATCAATTCCACCGCTTTCGCAAACTTTTCAAAAATAGAAAAACTGGTTTGGTCTAAACGAATATGGATGAATACTTGCACATCCAGCCCCAACTTTTCCGCATTCAACTCTGCATGGTAACCATTGATATACCCTTCTTTTTCTAGCCGCTTTACACGGTCAGAACATGGAGAAGTCGTTAAGTTAATCAGCTTTGCTAGTTCTACAACTGGAATTCTGCCTCTCGAATGAAGCACTCTCAAAATATGTAAATCAATCCGGTCCAATTGATAACTCATTAACCCACTTCCTTGTAACCACTTAGAAAGCATCACATTAATCGTTGCTCAAACAATTGCAAACCATCAAATGCACAGCATGTGAAATTCAGCAGAGAATAACCAGAAAACAACGAAGGAGGGAAAGAGCTATGATTATTGCCGCTCACTTAGTAACCGTGATATGAAGAGAAAAAGCAACCTAGCGGCTCCCGCGGAGTCGCAAATTTGAAAGCGCATGATACGCCTGTATAGATCTGTCGTTCGGGCAACGCCACCCTAATTAGCCATTAATCATGGCTATCACTCAGAATTAGAGTGCGGCCGATGTATGCCGTGTAGGATGTGGAACAACCTCTCCAATTGCACGATGATTACAACAACGGCAGTAGTATTGAGGCTCCATCTCGTAATAATGTTCACCTGATACAAATTTCGCCATCAGCTGTGTAAAACTCACCATTTTGCCTGTTAACGACTCAACAGACTGAGGCTCGCAACGCTTCATAATCACTTTATGTTGCGTTGATTTTCTACAAGCTGCGCAATATATATCCGGCATTTCTCTTCTCCCTACTTTTTCGTCCTACTGACAATTGACATATTTTGTTCAAAATAATTCCACAATTAAAAAGCTCCTTTAATTTTTTGTGCCCTATCTTCAAAAAATTGAACGAAAGTATCAAAAAACTGAGACATTGGTCAGACCTCAACTTTTGTACCATCAATATGAGCAAACGTGCTTATGTGTGTAATAATACGACACATTACACATAAGCAATTGTTCGGGCTTATTATTTAGTAAGGCGCATGACAACTACACGCCTGGCTAGATCGAGCTTTCGAGACGCCTTGTTATCTCGATTTACCCCGCAAACCAGTTGCTAGCAGCTATAGCCGTCTCATCAAGGAAGAAATGCATGACGATACAACCGATTCTCACTACCGAAAGACTCGTCCTCCGGCCATTCAATATCGATGACTGCCAACAAGTGGCTTTACTCGCTGGAGATAAGCGAATTGCCGACATGACAGCAAACATCCCTCATCCTTATGAGCGACCGATGGCGCAAGCATGGATAGATAGGCACGATCCGATGTATCAGCAGCATCAAGGCGTGGCGTACGCTATTACCTTGCGAAACACTGGGGAGTTACTTGGTGCAGTGAGTTTACCGCGTATCGAAGAGGGCTACGGTACATTAGGCTACTGGGTTGGCGTGCCACATTGGGGGAAAGGCTATGCATTCGAGGCCTCCAAAGCCTTACTCGAATTTGCTCGAATGCACTTTGAGTTAAACGGAATAACCGTGATGCATTTGGTGGACAATCAGCGTTCTAAATCGGTGATCCAAAAACTAAATATCCCTTACATCGGTGACAAAACATTGCGCATGCAAGGCAAAGAACGAAAGGTTTGTGTCTACCAACTCACGTTCGTCGCTTCTGAATAAAGTCGAGGAATATGTCGGATGATCATCCATGAAACTTCACAAAATCTGCCCAAGAACAACCCTTTCTTGCTAGGAACTGTATTGTTGTCGCTGTTCTATTTTTCCTACCTAGCAGACAAGATCGTCGAGTTTGGACTCGTAGCACTCACAATAATAGGATTGAAACTGCTCTCAACGTACTTCACGCGCCGCGCGTTCAATCCTAAAACGCTAGATATCGATGCAAGCACCAACACCTTGAAGTACCGCCAGGGCTCAACGGTTTACTTCCGTCTACCTCTTGATGACATTGTCAAAGTCCAAATACAGAAAGAGTTCTTCTCTAGCAAAAGTTTGATGCTCTACACAGTCAACGACGCTTACCAAGTGCCGAATTCAGACAATTTCGATTCTCTACAGTTAAAGGATTTAATGAAACAACTTGAAGAGAGAATTGATGATCAATCTCGCTAAAACGAAAAGAGAAGACATTCTAGAATGTTGCCAATTTGGTCTCTAAATAGAAAGACAAAAAAGCCAGCAATAACGCTGGCTTTTCTCTGTATTAGTCTTGTGCGACTTTCACGCGAATTTTGCTTTTTTCTACGTTCGTCAAATTCAGTGCTTCAAGAGCAGAAATGGCTTCTGCTTCGTCCGGCATGATGACAAAACCGAAGCCTTTCGACAAACCCGTGTCTTGATCAAGCACTAGCGAACACAGTTCTACTTTGCCGTACGCTGAGAATAATTTGCGGATATCTTGCTCGGTCATGTGACGAGCCAAGTTTCTTACTAAAAGTTTCATAATGAACCTAGTTGGTTTGATAACGGTTCGATTCTCTCAGTTTCTCTCTGGCAAACCAAGTGAATAATATGACGGCGTTGACTAGATCATTCTAAGTACATCTGTTTAAATGATTTTCCGTTCATTTTTCACCCATAGGAGAGTCGGCATGGAAACGAAACGTCTCAAACTCATCCCTGCTTGTTTAGAACGAGCCGAAGAGGCGCATCAAGCTGTCGTTCGTAGCCAAAAAACTCTCGAAGTCTATCTGCCGTGGGTGCCTCATGTGCTGACATTAGAAGCGATGATAGAAGGGACAGAGAAAGCCATCGCAAACTTTGAAAACTTCGAAGAAGAGCTGCGTTACTACATGATTGAAAAGGAAAGCGATCGCTTACTGGGTGCGGTCGGCCTGATGATTCGAGATCCCGACGTACCATCCTTTGAGATAGGTTATTGGTTAGATAATGCTGCCGTTGGCAATGGTTATGTTGCCGAGGCTGTGCTCGAAGTTGAGCGCTATGCGTTTGATGACTTGGGCGCCAAGAGAGTCGCAATTCATGCTGATAGCACCAACCAAAAGAGCCGGGCTGTAGCCGAGCGCTGTGGTTATGAGTTCGAAGGAGAGCTCAGAAACGAACGTCTGACTACATCGGGAGAGTTGAGTAACACCGTTATTTACTCCAAAATTCGTCGCGACTAACACTCCAATCTAACCGAGCAATGCTAAGCTCTGATCTCAAGCTACCACCATTAACGTTAATTAAGTTTCAGATAAAACAAAGCCCGCTAAAATAGCGGGCTTTGTGTTCATATACGGGAAGTTACTAGTCTAGTTCAACCAGTTTTTTCTCGAACGACTGGTGTTGGTCTAACACGTCTTGCGCAGCACCACCCGTTGCTTTACTTACCACAATGATGGCAAGCGTAGAGAAGATGATGCCCGGTACGATTTCGTACACATCAAACCAACCGCCAGTTAGCTGCTTCCAAACTACGATAGTGATACCACCAACAAGAATACCTGCTAACGCGCCGTTACGGTTCATACCGCTCCAGTAAAGGCTAAGTACAACCGCAGGACCAAATGCCGCACCAAAACCAGCCCAAGCGTAAGATACAAGACCGAGTACTGAGCTATCAGGCGTCATCGCTAGGAATAGCGCAACAAGCGAAATAACGATAACACCGATACGACCAATCATTACGATTTCTTCAGAAGACGCTTCTGGCTTGAATACTTGCTTGTAGAAATCTTCTGCAAGCGCTGAAGATGAAACAAGGAGCTGTGAGTCAGCGGTACTCATTACCGCCGCTAGGATTGCTGCTAACAACATACCCGCAACGACAGGGTGGAATACTGCGTTAACCAATAGCATGAAGATCTTCTCACCGTCCTCTAGTTGAGTACCCGGATGACCCGTAACCCAAACCAGACCAACAAGACCAACAAGCATTGCACCAACCATAGATAGTGCCGTCCAAATCACTGCGATACGACGTGCAGTCGTTAGATCTTTGTTTGAACGAGACGCTTTAAAACGCGCTAGGATGTGTGGCTGACCAAAGTAACCAAGGCCCCACGCCGCTAGAGAGATAATGGCAATCGCAGATAATGGTTCGCCTTTCGCGTCATTCCATAGCGTTGCAAGTTCTGGGTTGATGTCATGTAGATCAGAACTTAGCTGACCTAAACCACCGTCCATTACCGCTATAGGAACAATCATTAGCGCAGCCGCCATTAGAAGACCTTGCACTAAGTCAGTCCAAGATACCGCTAGGAAACCACCGAATAGTGTGTAAGAAACGACACACACCGTACCGATGATAACAGCGTAGGTATAATCTAGACCGAATACCGTCTCAAACAGTTTGCCCCCTGCGACCAAACCTGAGCTGGTGTAGAAAAGGAAAAATAGAAGAATGAAAAACGCAGAGATTGTCTGAATCAGTTTCGACTTATCGTTGAAGCGACGTGACAGGAACTCTGGCAACGTTAGCGCGTCAGTTTGGATACTGTAGGTACGGAGGCGTTTTGCACTGATGAGCCAGTTTGCCCATGTACCAAGAAGTAGACCGCCGGCTAACCAGAAGGCCTCGATACCCGCAGCGTACGCATAGCCAGGCAAGCCTAGCAGCAACCAACCACTCATGTCTGAAGCACCTGCAGATAATGCAGCAGGCCACGGACCTAGGCTACGGCCACCTAGGAAGTAGTCAGATGAATTGGAAGTCCTCTTATACGCGTAAACGCCAATAGCAACCATAATCAGTAAATACGCCACAAAAGTGGACGTGATAGCAAAGCTATTTTCTATCATTAGATAGTCCTCGTTATAATTATTTCCTTCCTTGCCTGCCCTGATATTTTACCGTCTCAGCAATACATCAGAGTATAAAAAACCAATCTGGACCGGCTCTCAGTCCAGTTACTCCAGATTGGCATTACAAGTCAGGTTAGTGAGTTTCGTTCCCCAACTCGAGTAGAGTTGCGTTACCACCCACCGCGGTAATATTTATCGTTCGAGTGCGCTCAGTAATGAAGCGCAACGAGAGATGAGGATCATGAGCCAATTTCGGTGACTCTAAATCCGTTTCAGAAACTAAGCCGACGATTGCACCGTCACGCTTAGCTAGTTGAAGATTGAGCGCATGCTCAACCTGTGAACGCCCAACATAACCCACACTACGTACATCGCTCTCAAGCAACGGGGCAGACGCATCGTACGCAACAACCTGGACTAAGTTAGATGGGAAGTTTGCCAACGCTACAGCTTGCTTAACCAATTGGTTTAGCTCTGCATTGTCACTGCAAACGACCACACTGTTGCCTGCAATTAAGGCACAGGTGATCATCGCAAAAGCACTGTATAACGCATTATCAGCAGGCTCGATGTTGTTTTCACAAATCACCAAAGCCACACCGCGTCCTGCGGCATACAGTTCGTTAGTTTCCCCTGTAGGGCCAACTAACTGGTGAGTTTCTGCAAGAAGAGCTGATGCTTGTTGCAAGTGGTAAGAAACCACTTTGGCAACGGTAGACTGCTGCCCTTCTAGTGCAGATTTAAATGCCAGAACATGCTCGCATTTGTAATCAAAATCAGTCAGATTCCACTGCTCCCACGCAGAGAATGCATCTTTAAAATAGGTGATCTGATGAACCATAATGCGACTCCTTATGCGTTTTCTGCTTGAGCAAGAAGATGTTGAGTAAAGCGGAATAGGTAGTGTGGACCACCAGCTTTCGGGCCAGTACCCGACAAGCCTTGACCACCAAACGGCTGTACACCAACCACAGCGCCAACTTGGTCTCGGTTGATGTAGCAGTTACCTACTCGTGCATGTTTCTCAATCCAACGGTACGTGGTTTCGTTACGGCTATGGATACCCATCGTCAAGCCAAAACCCGTTCTGTTGATCTGCGCAACCACGTTCGGTAATTCAGACGCTTTAAAGCGAACAATGTGCAAGATTGGACCAAATTGTTCTTCTTTCAGCACATCGATGCCCGAGATTTCAAACGCACTTGGTGAGACAAAGTCACCATGCTGGCACGATTCATCCAGCTGTAGCTGAGCGACTTTAGTCTGTGTTTTGCTCATTTGCTCAAGGTGAGCAAGGAGTTTTTGTTTTGCATTGCTGTCGATAACCGGACCAACATCCGTTTTGTGTAGGTAAGGTAAACCAACATACAGCTCATTCATCGCACCTTGAATCAGGTTGATCATACGGTCTGCTACATCTTCTTGTACAAATAGAACACGAAGGGCAGAACAACGCTGACCAGCAGATGCAAACGCCGAACGAATCACATCACGCACCACCTGCTCTGGCAATGCAGTACTGTCCACGATCATTGCGTTTTGACCACCTGTTTCCGCAATAAACGGAACCGGTTTCGCGCTGCGCTCCGCGAGCGTGACGTTAATGCGTTGCGCCGTTGCCGTTGAGCCAGTGAATGCCACACCAGCAATAGCATCATGAGAAGTCAGTGCATGACCGATCTCAGCGCCGCGACCAGTAAGTAACTGAATCACACCAGCAGGGAAACCCGCATCAAGCATTAATTCAATAGCGCGAGCGGCAATTAAGCTTGTTTGCTCAGCAGGTTTTGCAACCACAGTGTTACCTGCAATCAGTGCTGCCGTTACCTGACCAAGGAAGATAGCCAACGGGAAGTTCCAAGGGCTGATACACACAAACACACCAAGACCTTCACGGCTAGAAATGCGTTTCACACCGTCAAAGCCTTCTAGCTCAAATGGCTGTAGGTTTTGCGCTTGTTTCGCGTAATAACGACAGAAATCCACTGCTTCACGAACTTCATCAATACTATCGTGAATCGTCTTGCCCGCTTCTTTGTGACAAATCGCCACCAGCTCAGCCAGATTTTCTTCCATTAAGTCAGCAAGCTTTTCTAAACAAGCCGCTTTTTGCTCAACAGGAACACCTTTCCAATCAGAGAAAGCAGTTTGCGCCGCATCAATTGCAGAGGAAACATGATCAAGTGTTGCAAATGCCACTTTGCCGACTTCAATTCGGCGATCGTACGGTGCGGTGATGATTTCAGCCGCATTTTCCTTGATCATGCTTTCGGCAAAGCGTTCACCATTGATCATCGGGCCTGCAACCCACTGGTTGTCCATGAAGCTTTCGACCTGCGCTTCAAATGGCTTCGCCTCACTGTCGATATCAATGTTGACGCCATATGAGTTCTTACGCTCAGGGAAAATATCGGCAGGCAATGGAATTTTGTCGTTGTGTAGCGTGTCAAAACCCGTCAACACATCCACAGGGTGATGGGTCAACTCATAAATCGGACAACGCGCATCAACTAGACGGTGTACAAACGAGCTGTTCGCACCATTTTCAAGCAGACGACGAACCAAGTACGGAAGAAGATCAGCATGGCTACCGACAGGTGCATAAATACGTACTGGCTGACCGTACATTTTCATAACATGGTTATACAGAGAATCACCCATACCATGCAGGCGCTGGAACTCGTATTCTTTGTGCTCCGCCATGACAGCAATTGCCGTCACCGTGTGAGCATTGTGGCTTGCAAATTGTGGGTAGATATTACCGCGAACACCTTCGCTAAGTAGGAAACGAGCACAAGCTAGGTATGCAACGTCCGTCGCTTCTTTGCGAGTGTATACTGGGTAATTTGCATAACCCGCTTGTTGAGACCACTTGATTTCGCTGTCCCAGTACGCGCCTTTAACCAAACGCAGAGGAATAACGTCACCTTGTTCTTTTGCGAGTGCATTTAGCCACACCAAGACTGGTAGCGCACGTTTTGAGTAGGCTTGAATAACCAAACCAAACTTGCCCCAACCCTTCACAAGATCGCTACGGTATACTTTCTCAAATAGCTTCAGGGAAAGCTCAAGGCGATCCGCTTCTTCTGCATCGATTGTGATTGCAACGTCGACTTCAATTGCACGTTTCAATAGCTGCATTAGTGAGTCATACAACTCTGTCATTACACGTTCTTCATTTGCGACTTCGTAGCGCGGGTGTAATGCAGAAAGCTTGATGGAAATCGAAGGCGCAGGGCTGGTGTCGTTACCGTAAGTCTCGCGACCCACCGCTTCGATCGCCATTAGGTAATCTTTGAAGTACTTGTTCGCGTCCGCTGTAGTTAACGCCGCCTCACCCAACATATCAAATGAGTAGGTGAAACCTTTGTCGCGCATTGGACGACCGTTCTTCTGCGCTTCTTCGATCGTACGACCACGAACAAACTGGTGACCCATGATCTTCATTGCCTGATACATGGCTTTACGAATCACAGGCTCAGAGAATTTATTTACCAGACGGTTTACAGCCTGACCTGGGCTCTGGGTGCCTTGCTCACCAAGACCAACCACTTTACCTGTTAGCATGAGGCCCCATGTTGATGCGTTAACAAACACAGAGTCAGAGTTCTTCAGGTGAGATTTCCAGTCTGCGACACTCAACTTATCTTTAATCAAAGAATCTGCTGTCGCGGCATCTGGGATGCGCATTAATGCTTCTGCAAGACACATCAGCAAGATACCTTCTTGAGTATCTAAGCTGTATTCCAGCAATAAAGCATCAATCATCTGGATTGACTTCTTATCGGCACGAATGGCTTCGATAAGGTGGGTCGTTTGGGTAGTGATCGCCGATTTTTCATCCTCTGTCGGCGTCGCTAGTGGCAATAGTTGCTCTAGCCATTGAGACTCGTCCACCATATATAATGGCGAGATCAGTGACCACAACTTATCAAGCGGCTGCCCGATAAATTCCGGTGTCAACACGTTCGTAGCTGTAAACATGTGTGTTCCTCAATCTCACTCCTCGAAAACCGCTTCGAGGATTATCAATGGCTGGCAGTGTATTTTGAGGCCGATAAGAATACTTGTCAAAAACTACGACATTTTTGCCAAAAACTCGCTTTTATAACAAAACATCCACATAGTCACATTCAAATAGGTAATATTTTGTGTTGTAAATTTTAATTTTTTCATTGCATTCACAACAAAATATCAAGAATATCAATAAGATTTTTGTGAAGAGCTCGTTCTAAGAGAAAATGTAGGATCAAGTGGCATATCAACCACTGCAAAGAACAGAGAATTTAAAAAAACGAGAGATAGGTCACGTGAATAAAACATAAAAAAACCATGCATAGTGCATGGCTTTATTCTGATTGATGATTATTTGACCTAAAAAACGCGTTGTTATCCAACTTGTTTTTTATAACGGGAAGGTGATATTCCCTGTAAGCGAGTAAAAGTATGAGTAAAAGTACTCTGGCTTGAGAAGCCAGTAAACTCGGCAATTTGCCCTAAAGAAAGGTGCCCTTGCTCGATTAATTCACGAGCCATGTCGATACGCTTTCCAAGAACATATTGATGAGGTGTAATCCCCATCTGCTCTTTAAACAAGCAATGGAACTGACTTTCCCCAAGAAACACTCGCCCGGCCAATTGAGCCACACTAATCTTATGACTCAGGTGCTGCTCAATGTAACGATCAATCGCCTCCAAATCAAAGCGCGACTCTTTTCGACTGGTCTCAAATGCCGAGATATGGCGCTGCATTAATGCAATCACAGTGTCGTTACACGCACGACTTAACAGCAGGTCATCCGGATGGTTTCGCATTTCCTGAACCAACATCTGTATCAACTTCTGAATTTGACTATCTAACTGGAAGTAGACATGATCTCTCTCCAGGTTATTGATTTTTTGAAGCATTTCAGGATCATCATTTGTCGGTTTGGGCATATTCAGCACCAAAATATCCGATTGATTGATGACGCCACCGAAAGCATGATCAGAGCATGCGGTGACCACACAACCTTGACCAGGGCCGACAAGATTACCTCGCCCGCGCACTTCAAATTCGGCTTGCCCTTTTAAACCAATCACGATCTGCGTATAAGAATGATCGTGGCAATCCATATAAGACGGAAGTGTGATCAGCTCCGCCGGCTTTGGCAGAATAATCTCTTGATATGAAAGGATTTTTTGGTTATCTGAGTCACTCATTTCAAACAGTCGTCTTTACACGGTCAGCTTACGTCTTCGCATCATATACCTTCTTTGTTGGGTTGCAACTTTTACCCAACTCAATCGACAAGATCAAATCAGCATGATCAAGTTCATTTACATGATCATAGTTCCGGAACGATGATCATGCGAGGTTAATTTACGGTCAGTGATCAACCAATTTTATTAACAAAAACGGATAGATAGGCAACACCTTACGTATATATAATCAATCAATGTAAAGATCCTTATTACCGAACAATCTGTTATTTTGTAAAACACCGTGCTCCATATTAGATAAGTCGTCCCTGAAACGGATCGAAACCCACTCTTAAGCTCAACATAGAGGGATTTCCCCCCTTACTAATATGCTTCTGATTCAATACATTAGTTATCGAGCTTTAAGATGCATACGATCTAAAGCTCTCGGTATCTCATTGATACCTCTAACTTACTTAGCAGACCCTCGCTAGGTAATTTAGAACCTCTTCTACACGTCGACAAGATTATATCTTGTGTTGCCAGCCCGTCTTCAGGCTGGCTTTTTTTTTTCGCTTCTCAACAATGAAAACAATGGCATAAGCTGATATCATAGCGTTTGTCTCACTGTCCCTCTCATATGCTTAGGTGCTGCTCTTTCGCTCACAAGTGATATGAACGTCAACCACATTACAACTGAGTTGTAGGAAGCATGATCAAGGACGATACGAGTTGTAAGCCGAACATTGGCGGACATCCGTGAGCGCACATATCTGTAATGAAACAGACCATTTTCCCAATTAAACTCTTCGTTCCATTTCGTCGTTGTCTATGACTACCTGACGAAAACATCGAACACCATGAATTTAATTGGATTGAGCGCCAATCAACGAACGTGTTCTAGCAACGTAACTGCCTACTTGGCAACATCAATACGAGCCATGTAACACGGACGTCTCTGTATTGGTAAAAGCAGTATGTAGTGAGTCCTTTTGTGAATATTTCAGTCGATACCATAGAACAATCCCTCCTTAAACAGCTACCAGGTTGTTGGGGATGCAAAGATAAAGATTCGGTATTCCTATACGTAAACCAGGAATACGCAGAACTGTTAGGGCACACGTCGCCCGAGGAGTGCTTGGGTAAAACTGATTTTGATATGGCCAGCCCAACCACTGAATGCGCGCAAGAATTTCAACGCCAAGATAAACACGTTCTCGAAACTGGCGAGTCACTAAAAATTCTGGATATCCACCCTTATCCAGATGGCCGCTGGCGAGCACATATATTTACTAAAACACCGTGGCGAGATGACAAAGGCGACATCGTAGGCACCATTTTCTACGGAAGGGAACTCACCGACACCGCCGTGATTGAAGTCGGGTATTGGGTTTGTCGTGCAATCAGTACCAACCCAAATCAACAATCCATCTTTCGTTTTTCTGACTTACAACCAAAACCAGAGAAGCTCACATGCCGCGAGCAAGAAACGCTTTTCCTCTTGCTCTATGGCAAAAAGCCTCAATTTATCTCTCAGGTCATGGGCATATCAACAAAAACCGTTGAAGGTCACGTCGCACGCTTACGTAATAAGTTTGCAGCGAACAGCAAGAACGAGCTAATAGATAAAGCAATGGAAGCAGGCTACGGCTCTGTTGTACCCAAAACGCTGCTTAAGCATCAATTATCGGTTGTGTTGAATGGAGAGCGATAATTCACATCGCTTCCACCTACAAAAACACCGCCCCAATTCGGCGGTGTTTGTTTATTCATGAGGGACCATAAGCCTATGGCGCTAAACGATCAATGTCCCAACTTCCATCATGCTGGGAGAAAAGAAAACGATCGTGAAGGCGATGTTCGCCACCTTGCCAAAATTCGATGCTCTTTGGTTTTACGCGAAAGCCCCCCCAAAAGGTTGGTACTGGTATTTCACCCTTAGCAAACTTCTGTTTTAGCTCTAAAAACTTACCTTCCAACACACCTCTGGCAGAAATACGGCTACTTTGTTTGCTCGCGATTGCGGCCAACTGGCTCTCTTTAGGACGAGAAGTAAAGTATTTCATATTCTCTACGGCGGTAAGCTTTTCAGCCACACCAGTAATATGAACTTGGCGCTCTAACGGATGCCAAGGGAAGTGCAAACTAATATTGCTGTTATGCTCTAGCTGCTGGGCCTTGCGACTGCCTAGGTTGGTGTAAAACACAAAACCATCTTTGTCGACGTTTTTCAATAGAACAATGCGTTGAAACGGCATGCCATTTTCATCAACCGTTGCAACTGTCATCGCTGTCGGGTCCGTTAAACCCGCTTCAACTGCTTGCTCTAGCCACAGATTAAATTGATCAATAGGATCAGCTTTCAAATCTTTACGACGCAGCCCACCTTTGGTGTACTCACGACGAATATCAGCAAGTTCCATCTTTACTCCTTCACTCGTTTTTGTCGATTGTGCTCCCGATACTGAGGAAATACAAGAACATCATTGTGCTTGTTATCGTTGCCGCTCACAGCATCACAGTGCGTCATTTGATACCATGACACAAAAAACCAGTGAGCCGATCGTGAACTTACTCAACCCCAAAGCCCTACGTCATTTTTTACTGCTACTGTGTGCCGTTGGCATTTCAGGGCTTGCGCTTACTCATCATTACGCAACTCAATACCAACATGATCAATGGCAACAAAAGCTAGAGAGACAAGCCGCGCAAGTATCACAAGAAGTGGACTACGAACTGGCAAAGTTTGAACAGATACCAAACCTATTAAGTCACGACCCAAGACTACTCAAAGCAGTCGAGCGCGGAACGCCCTCTCAAGAGCTCAACCTACTGTTATCAGATTGGTTGAAGCAAAGCTTGGCCGATACGATTTACGTTCATGACCGTACCGGGTTAGTCATAGCCTCAAGTAACTTTCAGCAAGAAGATACGTTTGTTGGCTCTAGCTTTAGCTATCGCCCCTATTTTAAAAATGCGCGACGCGGTGAGCCCGCTCAATACGTTGGATTAGGCGTACGCTCGAATAAACGTGGGTACTTCTTCTCATCTCCGCTGAGGGTAAATGAGGAAGTCGTTGGCGTGATCACAGTAAAAGTGAACTTGGAGCAATTAGAACAGCGCCTTTCGCAAACCACGACTGACGTACTCATTACAGATAAACACAATGTCGTGTTTATGAGCAATTTACCAGACTGGCGCTATCGTGCACTTTTCCCACTGTCATCGAGTGCAATAAATGAACTTACCGAAACGCGTCAATATGGCGATACCTTACCCGAATATTTTGGTGAGTTAACGGCACATAGTGGTGTCACGGAGTTTGATGACAATCAATTGCTTCTATCACCAAATTACCTCGCATACGCAACACACTTATTGGATAAAGGGTTTCGCGTCGTTGCCTTAATTAACCACAACAGCGTTCTTGCCGCCGTTTTACAGGCCGATATCGTCTTCCTGATCTTATATGCGCTCATTGCTCTAATTGCGTTAGCGTGGTTCCAAACCCTAGTTAACAAAGCACGCCTTGCCCATCTCAATGTGAGCCTAGAAGAAAAAGTAGTGCAACGGACACTAGTTCTGAGTGAAGCCAACCAAAAACTACAACAGACCATCCGCCAATATGAGCAAAGCCAACAAGAGCTTAAACAAACACAACAAGAACTGACGCAAGCCGCGAAATTGGCATTGTTGGGCGAGCTATCAGCCAGTATTAATCATGAGATAAATCAGCCACTTTCCGCACTAAGAACCTATACCGAAAACTCGCAGCGTTTGTTGGCAATGGAAAAATACCCAATGGTCGCCGACAATTTGGGCAAAATGCTGACACTTAATGACACCATTTCGGAAGTCATTGCCCGCTTAAAAGTCTTTACTCGGAAAGCCACGCACGATTCACACAATGAAATCTCAGTACTGCACGACGCGGTACATACTGCCACCAGCATTTTGAGCAACAAGCTTATTAAGCAAGGAGTAACACTAAAAGTTCCGGCCATCGACTATGATGTGAAGCTGGCCATTCACAGCGTTGAATTAGAACAAGTGCTGATAAACCTCTTCCACAACGCCGCACAAGCGATGGAAAACCACTGTATCGATCCGCAAATATCCATTGCTGTTCAGTGTCATGATGACAGTTGCGACATTCTTGTTTCCGATAACGGACCAGGGATGTCAGACGAAGCCCTAGCAAAAGTGTTCGACCCATTTTTTACGACTAAGCCGGAGGGTCTTGGATTAGGTTTAACAATCTCCAAGCGGATTATAGAGAGCTATCACGGTTCCCTCTGTGCCTATAAACATCAGAACACAGAACAACAAGCAGGAGGGATGACCTTTATCGTGACGCTACCAATAGTCAATCAGAATAAACGTACCCCAGAAGTGGAAAACGACCATGAATAACCCAGTTTTCTTTGTTGATGACGAACCACACATTCGTGATGCCGTGTCTCAAGCCCTGCTGATTGAAGGGATAGACGTCACCTGCTTACCCAACGCAGTAGAAGCCTTACGCGTAATCGACTCAAATACACCTGCGATTATCATCACCGATATCCATATGCCCGTGATGGATGGCTTGGAGTTTATGCGAACTTTGCGAAGCAAAAACGATCACTTTCAATTCATCGTACTTACTGGACATGGAGATGTGAAAACCGCGGTAGATGCGATGAAAAGCGGCGCGTACGACTTTCTAGAAAAACCGTTTTCAACGGAACAGCTCATGAAATCGCTCAACAATGCCAGCGATAAACTGAACTTGTTGCAAGAAAACATCTGGCTTAAGAAAGAGCTCGACATGCAAACTCATGTTGGTCCGAAAATGATTGGTCACAGTAAGGCCATGGTGAGCATTCGTCGCGCCTTGATCAGTGCGCCCACAAGCCAGCCGCTCATTTTTGTAGGTCAAGATGGTACGGGTCGGCGACTCGCTGCACAATTTGCCCACGACATACATGCAACACCGGATAGTGAGCTAATCGCCGCTTCTGGTGAAGACCTCTATGAGCTTTCATTAGAAGCGCTCGACAAAGCCATACACCGCTTAAGTGAAGGAAAACGCCACTGCAGTTTGTACTTACATAGCGCAGAGCATGTGTCGTTTGAACAATGGGAATACTTGTTCAAGCACCCAAAACTTGAACGTGTTTTTGGCGCGACCACCCAAGCCGAGCCACCTCTAAAATCCCTGGCGACTCTAATTCACTTACCAACGCTCGATGAAAGAAAGGAAGATATAGGGCCTTTATACAAGCACTTTGTGCGCCACACAGCGAGTCGATATCAGTTACAGCCGCCACATATCAGCCTAGAAGAGGTCAAACACCTCTCCAGTCTCGAATGGCCAGAAAACGTTAAGCAGCTACGCCAATTTGCTGAACTTCGTGCCCTCAAGCCAGATACTTTTAGAATGGAAGATTGGAACAGTGAGAAAAGTCTTGAAATTCAGAGTATGACTCAGCGCACAGAATACTTTGAATATTGCTTGTTATTCGATGCATTGCAAAGACATCGCGGCAGACTCAAAGAGGTTCAACTAGAATTACAGGTATCACGCAAAACCTTGTACGACAAACTAAAAAAACATCAGTTGGATAAAGCCAAGTTCAAGGCGTAATAGCTATACTCCGGCGCTAATTATGCTTTTGTTTGATTTAGAAAGTGTAAGAAAGCTCATTTGAAGAGAGAATAACCCTCTTCTCATATTTTATTAGCCGAGCATGCTGACATGATCGGTTAATAATAATAAGATCAAAAAGATAATCCGTAATTATATAAGCAGGGACTGTGATGAGCCGAGATAACTACAACAAACTCAACGATGAAGAGTTGGATTTTGTTGATGACAAAACTGCAGCATTGCTCCTCAATACCCCCAACAGCGCGCGTTTTATGCTCTGGGTTATGGTGCTATTTTTCATTGCAGCAATAGGTTGGGCATCTTGGGCTGAAATCGACAAAGTCACGGTTGGTCAAGGCAAAGTGATTCCCTCCTCACAGATACAAGTAGTCCAAAACTTAGAAGGTGGCTTAGTCAAAGAAATCTTGGTCAAAGAAGGCCAGTTGGTTGAAAAAGGCCAACAGTTACTGCTTATCGACGACACCCGCTTTCGCTCAGATTTTCGTGAACGTGAGCAACAAGTTGCCAACCTTACCGCATCTGTGCTGCAACTATCCGCTTCTATTAACAGTGTTGCCGTTAATCGTGATTTTGAAACGGAAAACTGGCGTCAAAGTGTACTACTTGATTACGGTAAACTGACCTTCCCACCAACCTTGGAAGAGACTCGACCTCAACTCACACAGCGTCAAAAAGCAGAATATCGCGAAGATCTAGATAATTTACGCAACCAACTTTCTGTTATTGACCAACAAGTGCAGCAAAAGCAGCAGGACTTGGTAGAGATCCAAGCGCGAGTAAGGAACTTGCGTCAAAGCTACCAATACGCGAAAAAAGAACTCGATATCACCAAACCTTTGGCAGACGAGGGCGTTGTTCCTCGTATTGAACTGCTCAAATTACAGCGCCAAGTCAACGATACCCGTCGTGAAATGACGTCCAGTGAGCTCAAAATTCCCGTATTGCAATCAGCGATTCGAGAATCCATGCTCAACCGTATTGATGTTGCACTCAAATTCCGCTCTGAACAGCAAGAGAAACTCAACAGCGCCCAAGACCAGTTATCTGCTTTGGTTGAATCAGCGGTGGGCTTGGAAGATAGAGTAAACCGAACGGTTGTGAATTCGCCAGTAACAGGCAAAATCAAAACACTGAACATCAATACTGTCGGTGGTGTTATCCAACCTGGTATGGATATCGTCGAGATCGTACCAACAGAAGACACACTATTGGTAGAAGCGAAAATTGCGCCAAAAGACATCGCATTTTTACGCCCAGATCTTCATGCTATCGTGAAATTTACAGCTTACGACTTCACAAAGTACGGCGGTTTAGAGGGTGAGTTGGAACATATCAGCGCGGATACCACTCAAGATGAAGAAGGCAACAGCTTCTACATTGTTCGTGTACGCACCGAAAAAACAAACTTTGGTCAAGATGCAGATTTACCAATCATTCCAGGAATGACAGCATCGGTCGATATCATCACAGGGAAGCGAACCGTTTTGGAATATCTACTTAAACCGATTTTAAGTGCCAAAACGAACGCCTTGAAGGAGTAAACCACATTAAGGTACTCGCGATAGGGAGTATTGAGCGATAAGTGATTAAATAAAAAGCACTTATTTCTCACTGACGAACTCTCTAGAAGAGTATACTTGTGATACGAGTCGAATATGCGATCCAATTTGCAGCGTAAAGTTACATTATTAATCAGCTTAAGTTGTTTGTCGTTCCAACTTGGTGCGCTGAACAGTAAAGAACAACGATGGGTCAATACGGTCACAGCGGTGTACGGCGAACGTGCGGGATTGCGCGTAAATACATGGCGAAAGAACCTCGACTTATTTAAACAATTAGAGACTCATGAACAGCTCGCTGGCGTTAACGACTTTTTTAATCAGCTGTATTTCGTTGACGACATAAAACTGTGGGGAAAGACAGATTATTGGGCTACGCCACTCGAATTTTTAGGGAGTAACGCAGGAGACTGTGAAGATTTCACTATTGCTAAGTACTTCTCTTTACTCGAGCTAGGAATACCAGATTCAAAGATGCGGTTAATATACGTAAAAGCCATCGAACTGAATCAGTTTCACATGGTATTAGCTTACTACCCTACCCCAAGTTCTGAGCCGCTCATTCTCGATAATATCAATCCTGACATTGTCCGAGCCTCTAAGCGTAGCGACTTGCTACCGATATACAGTTTTAATGGTACAAACCTGTGGTTGATGAAGTCATCTGCTAGCACTGGAGAGCTGGCAGGGAAAGCATCACGGTTGAGCCTTTGGAATGACTTACGCTCGCGCGAACGTAAGTTGCAGTTAAATAAACCTAAAATTAACTATGACGAGTGAGAAACATGACCCTATATAAGAAGCTTGTGGTGGGGATGGTTACGGTCTTTATACTCTTGTTGGCATCAGTATTCGTAATCCAATTCAACACGACTCGAGACAGCTTGGAGCAACAGCAACGTTCAGAGGTCAACAACACTATTAACACCGTAGGTTTGGCATTGGCTCCTTACCTAAAGGACAAAGATAAAGTCGCGGTTGAGTCCGTGATTAATGCTCTGTTTGACGGCAGCACCTACTCAGTTGTTCGCCTTACAGCATTAGATTCTGACTACCAGATCGTGCGTACTTACCCAGTTAAACCAAGTACGGTGCCACAATGGTTTATCGACATGAATCTATTTAAAGCGATTCACGATAAGCGTGTTGTGACCAGTGGTTGGATGCAGCTCGCCGAAGTAGAAATCATTAGCCACCCAGGCGCAGCTTACGAGCAGCTCTGGCAAGGTTTTATTGGGTTGCTGTCTGTATTCAGTGTCATTTTTCTGGCTGGTTTAGTGGCAATTTCATACATCCTACGTCGCTCGCTAAAGCCGTTAACGGCCATCGTGAATAAAATGCATGAAATCGCGAATAACCAATTTGGTGAACCGCTTGCTCGTCCAAGAACCAAAGATCTTATCGCGGTGGTAGATGGCATTAACATGATGTCTGCTCAAATCGAGCTATCATTCAAAGAGCAAGCCAAAGAGGCGCAACGTCTGCGTGCTCAGGCTTACCTCGATCCTATATCTAAATTGGGTAACCGCTCATTCTACATCAACCAAATCGACCAATGGCTTGCAGAGCAAACGCAAGGGGGTATCGCGCTACTCCATGCTGAATACATTGGAGACATTTACGAGACCAAAGATTACCAACGCGCAGATGCCCACGTTAAAGAACTGTCCCAACGTTTGAAAAACACCATTGATGTACCGGGTGCCACTATTGCTCGCTTATCTAGTGATGAGTTCGGCTTGCTTTTCCCTCATATGGATGAGAGCGAGTTACGCATTTTATCGGACAGCATCGTCAATTGTGTGAACGGCCTAAATACTGACCCAACAGGCTTAGCAAAACCTAAAGCGTCACTAGGGGTTGCACACAGCAAAGACCAGAAAACGCGCTCTGAAATCCTCTCGATGGTGGACAACGCACTATCGAAAGCCAAAGCGCAACCAGACAAGCCATACGGCTTCATTGGCAGTGATACACCTTCTAGTTTGATGGGTAAACAGCAATGGAAAGCGTTGGTTGAAGAAGCCATTCATAGTGATTGGGTTAAATTCCGTTTCCAAGCTGCGAAAAACACATGGGGTAAAGTATTCCACAACGAAGTATTTTCAAGCATCGAAAAAGATGGTGAAACGTATCGTGCGAATCAATACCTATTCGCACTAGAACAGTTAGACGCCACCAACATCTTTGACCAGTATGTCATTGAATCAATGATTAAGATGCTAGAAAGTGGTGAACTTAATGACCCAGTCGCGATTAACATCGCGCAAAGCAGCTTGTCTCAACCATCGTTTATTCGCTGGACAACTAGCATGCTGGAAAAACACGCCAAAGTGGCCTCTAAGCTACACTTTGAAATTCCAGAGGAATGCTTTATCGATCAGCCTCACCACACAGCACTGTTATGTAATGCCATTCGCCAATCAGGTGCTGAGTTCGGCGTAGATAACTACGGACGTAACTTCCAATCTTTGGAATACATCCAAGAGTTCCGCCCGAACTATGTGAAGCTCGATTACCTATTCACACACAACTTGCACGACGAAAAACAGAAATTCACGCTAACGTCGATCTCTCGTACTGCCCACAACCTTGGTATTACGACTATCGCATCGCGTATCGAAACTCAAATCCAGTTGGACTTCCTCACTGAACATTTTGTTGAGGTATTCCAAGGATTCATCGTCGACAAGGAATAAAAAGGTTTATCAACGATGAAAGACCCTTTACTGAATTCGCTCATCTACGTTAGCCGTTACTATGGGTTAGCTAACTCGCCAGAAGCGCTAGTCAACGGACTACCGCTATCTGACGGTAAACTGACCCCATTTTTGCTACCAAGAGCAGCGGAAAGGGCCGGATTGGTTGCCAAGGAAAACCGCGCAGAGCTGGAGAGCATCTCTAGCCTAATTCTGCCGGCAATCTTAGTTCTTAAAGGCGGTGACTCTTGCGTTCTCAACAGCATCAATATGGAGAAACGCGAGGCCGAAGTCACCACCCTAGAAAGTGGAATGGTGCCGATCTCTATTCCATTAGAAGACCTACTTGAGCAATACACTGGTCGGTACTTTTTAGTTAAAAAGCAATTCCGTTTCGATGAGCGCTCTCCCGAAGTGCTCAAAACCAACGAAGGCCACTGGTTCTGGTCCACCTTGTGGCAGTCAAAACGCATCTACCGTGATGTTTTAATCGCATCACTTCTCATCAACCTCTTTGCGGTTGCCGCTCCGCTATTCACTCGCTTGGTGTACGACAAAGTGGTTCCGAATCTTGCGTTTGAAACCCTATGGGTACTAGCAAGTGGCATCTTTGTCGTGTTCCTGTTCGACTTCATTCTCAAGTCGCTGAGAAATTACTTCATTGATGTGGCGGGCAAGAAGTCTGACATTCTAATTTCATCCAAACTGTTCAGCAAAGTGATGGGGATTAGAATGGAATCAAAGCCGCCTTCGGTCGGTGCCTTCGCTCGCCATTTACAAGAATTCGAATCTATTCGAGAGTTTTTTACTTCAGCGACCGTCAGTGCTCTCATTGATTTGCCTTTTGCCATTTTGTTCTTAGTGATTATATGGCTAATGGCTGGCGATCTTGTGTATGTACCGATGGTGGGCGTGGTCATTTTGATTATTCACTCGCTACTGATACAAGGGCCGCTGCGCCGCTCCATTGAGGAGGGTTCACGCCTAGCATCGCAAAAATATGCCAATTTGATAGAGAGCTTGGCTGGGTTAGAAACCGTAAAAATGCTCAGTGCGCAAAGCCAATTCCAATACCGCTGGGAAGAGGCAGTTGCGCACATGGCGAACTGGAATATAAAAAGCCGCCGAATTACGGATAGCATTCAAAACGCAGCAGGTTTTGTGCAGCAAAGTAGTAACGTAGGGATGATCATCCTAGGCGTTTACTTGATTGCAGAGGGCGACTTAACCATGGGTGGCTTGATTGCCGCAACCATGCTTAGCGGCCGCGCGATTGGTCCTTTGGTTCAGTTATCCTTACTCTCTACGCGCTACAACCAAGCGAAGTCTTCTATGACAATTATCAATCAAGTCATGGAAATGCCGGATGAACAAGAAGAAGGTAAACGTTACATTCACCGTCCAATAGTACAAGGCAAAATTGAACTTGAACGCGTGACCTTCCACTACCCAGATTCACCGGTGGCGTCGATTCGAGATTTGAGCTTAACCATTAACCCAGGCGAAAAAGTAGCGATCATAGGCCGTATCGGTTCGGGTAAAACCACGTTAGAGCGTCTAATCATGGGCTTGTATCAGCCGACGGAAGGTCATGTTCGCATTGATGATACCGACATCGCACAGCTGCATCATGTCGACATTCGCCGTAATATTGGTTGTGTGCCGCAAGATTCCAATCTGTTCTTTGGTTCTATCCGCGACAACATTACGCTAGGTCGCCCATTAACCGATGACCGTGACGTACTAGACGCAGCGAATCGTGCCGGTGTTACTGCGTTTACGCAATCTGACCCAGCGGGCTTAGAACGCCAAGTTGGTGAAGGTGGTGCAATGCTTTCGGGGGGTCAACGTCAAGCAGTCACGATCGCTCGTGCATTTTTGGGTCGTCCTCCTGTTCTACTCATGGATGAACCAACCAGTGCGATGGATAACCGCTCAGAGATGCACATTAAGCATCAATTAGCACAGTTGAAACCTAGTGAAACGCTGATTCTGATTACGCATAAAACGTCTATGCTCGACATCGTTGATCGCGTAATTGTGATGGAGAAAGGCAGCATCATCGCAGATGGCCCTAAAGCGCAAGTGCTGAACGATTTGAAACAAGGCAAAGTGCGTGCGGTTAGCTAACCTGAATTCACATTGATAAAAGACAAAGGCCCCGTTTAACTTGTGTTTAACGGGGCTTATTTTATTGGGAGCCCGAGATAATTAAGTTCTTCAAGCGCGACCCAAACGAGTACAAGGCCAACAATCACGAATAAAATCATAATCGCCTTTTCATCTTCTTCCATTTTTCAACGCCCTAAAAGCTATTTCAATTAATACACCTTAGGTTATCAGGACAAAAGTCATATTCAGCTCGTTTATAAGGAACTAGCGTCATAGAATGTCGGATATGGGATACAGCTCAAAGATTGCTCTCTTCAAAATCACGTCAGCTTTGATTGAATATAAGTAATGAAGCCAAAGAGTTCGTAATGCTCACTAAGTCTTTGATTAACTCATACAGTACTCTGTGGTACCTCAACACAGAGACAAATGGTGTAAAGAAAAATTGTGATTACTTACAGCAAAAAATCAGCTATAAAAGCCGCTTTCTAGATATCGTCGAGATGAAGAAATGAATGATTGGATCCAATTAGAGCAAGTGAGCCAGTATTTCACTACGGGCTCCCTCGGTTACAAACTATTGATGGGCATTTTTGTCCTGATCGCGTATCGCATCCTGAAGAGGATTGTAAATCGAGCCATCCTAAATTTGGCAACAACGAAAGGTGTAAAAAAGGCTCGTTTGAGTTTTATTCAGCGCTGTTTCAATGTCGCGCTGCTATTTTTGACCGCCTCTATTTTTGCCATTATCACAGGTATTGGCTATGGCGATGTGTCTTTGTTCCTATCGTCCATTTTTGCCGTATTAGGTGTGGCGTTTATTGCGCAGTGGTCAATTCTGAGCAACATCACTGCCAGCTTTTTGATCTTTTTTGTCTTCCCATACCGAGTGGGTGACCGAATTAAAG
This sequence comes from Vibrio sp. Vb0598, assembly GCF_033338935.1. NCBI lineage: Bacteria > Pseudomonadati > Pseudomonadota > Gammaproteobacteria > Vibrionales > Vibrionaceae > Vibrio > Vibrio sp. Vb0598. The sequence continues at coordinate 188,046 of NZ_JAWOTP010000003.1, forward strand.
TCGTAGATAAAGATGAAGACATCTGCGGTGAGATTCAAGAAATCAGTATGTTTCACGTGTTAATTAAGCACGACAACGGAAACTTAATCACTTACCCAAACAACCAGATTTTGCAAAAAGCAGTGCTAAAGCTGGCGAAAAACAAGCCAGAGCCAAGTAAAGTAAAATCTCGGATTTATACTCGCAGAAAGAAATAACCCACTAAAAAGCCGATGTATCTACATCGGCTTTTTAGTATCACTTGGTGGTCACAAATAACCCAAAGTTAATGGCGAAAAACAGTGAAGAGACAAAACGTATAAGCTGAAGGTCACCACTGTATTCTTTCATGATAAAAACATGACACATCGCCGAAACCAAAAGCGCCACTTTAACCAAAGGAAGCTTCTTATTTACGAACCTTAAATAAATACAAAAAATAGAGATGGTGCAAGCAAAGAAAAAATCGTCACTAGTTCCATCTTCCTTAAAATACAAGGACATGGTTTTAGTTAAGCTTATATTTTTAGCTTCATTATGAGCCACCCACTAATATTTAGCGAGATAAGGGCATAAAAGAGGTAAAAAACAAGACTGACCGAAACAAAAAGTAGTGCATGCACTTTTTCTTCTAAGCTCTCTGGATGAACATTCATATCCACATCAAACACACCCGCTATAAAGTGTGCAAATACCGTGGAAGAGGCTGTAGAAAGGCCTCCTACCATAATGATAATAATCCCTCGCCTTAAGAAACGATGAAATGTACTTTTCCCGCCTTGGATCAGATCTGAGTTTACATATTTTAATCTATTTTTCCGCCTATTAATCATCACTAGCATCGGTACCTTTATCATTGTTTCCAAGAGAGTTTTCTACATCTTTAAGATCTTCCTTTAACGCTTTTATACACGACATTCATCGTCGTTGCATTCACTGTAGTTATGCCGTCGACTTACCCTATAAGAAAGCTCTTTAGATACCAATTCGTACTTTATCTATCTCAAATCTCTTCTTGACCTCAACTTAGCTTGAGGTTTTAGCCTTAGTCGCACGATTAAAAATCAACAATGAAAAAAGGAACCATTGTGTCCAAAATTGCGATTATTTATTTCTCTAAAACCGACGTTACTGGTCAGCTTGCTCGCGCGATTGCCGCAGGCGTTGAACAACAAGGCATTAAGCAGCAAGATGAATGTGAAATCCTCTCTCACCGAATTGAAGGCAGTGAGATTATTGAGGGACGTTTTGTGAACCCTAAACTAATGGATGAACTTGCTGAGTGTGATGCGATTATCTTTGGCTCACCGACCTATATGGGCGGTGTAGCAGCGCAGTTTAAAGCATTTGCCGATGCAAGCAGTGAATCTTGGTATTACCAAAAATGGGCGGGCAAAATCGCGGCTGGCTTTACCAGTGGTGGAGCAATGAATGGCGACCAATCTTGCACATTACAATATCTACAAACGCTCGCTAACCAACACGGCATGATGTGGATCGGGTTGGATAAGATCAGCAATTCTGGGGAGCAAAACCTGAATCGTTATGGTGTACAAGGTGGTATTGTTGCACAAGGTGGTGAAGGTGGTCAGTTGCATGCCTCTGATGTTGCAACGGCGGAGTATCTTGGCAAACGAATCGCAATGCTAGTGGACAAGCTCTCCGCTCGCTAACAATAAAAAGAAGCCCCGTAAGACACATCTTCGGGGCTTCGTATTTATCGCTTGTTTTGAGCGCTACTTCTTGATGTAGAGATCTTTCGAGTAAATGCGCCCTTCTACGTTGTTTTTTGCAAAGCCACCCACGGTTGGACGAACCAAACGCGCTTGCATGTAATAATAGATTGGCGCAATGGGCATATCTGCCGCCAGCAACCGTTCAGCTTGGTCGTAAAATCCTTGGCGCGCTTTCTCATCGGTTGCAGCCAATGCACTGTTCATCGCGTTGTCGTACGCTGCATTGCTGTAACGTGCAAAGTTACCCGAAGAACCTGAGCGAAGTAAGCTCAGGAAAGTAGACGCTTCATTGTAATCACCGCACCAGGAAGCACGCATCACATCGAAATTGCCTTGTTTACGCGCCACTAAGTACGACTTCCACTCTTGGTTTTCTAACTCCACGTTTGCACCGAGATTTTTTTGTAGCATCGACGCTATCGCAACCGCGATCGATTTGTTTGCCTCACTGGTGTTGTACAGCAATTTAAAATCGAGCGGCTTGTCTTTGCTGTAACCCGCTTCTTTTAACAACTGACGCGCTTTCTCGTCACGTTGTTGCTGACTCCACTTACTATACTCAGGGGGCGTCGCATCAAAACCGGCAGTGTACTGATGCGCAAAGGTATACGCAGGAAGGTTGCCCACTTGCGTGACACCATTCGTAATCACATCACGCATGATGGAGTACGACACCGCTTGACGCACTCGCGCATCATCAAATGGCGGACGAGTGGTATTGAACGCGTAGTAATACGTGCACAGTAATGGCACCACCGTGTAAGCCTGCTTGTAATCTTGTTTAAGCTTCTGCGCCATATGAGTCGGCACATCGGACGTGATATCCAACTCTCCTGCCGCATAACGATTGATCGACGCGTTTTGGTTTTCAAACGGAATGTAAGTCACTCTGTTTAGATGCGTATCTGCGCTGTCCCAGTAACTTGGACTCTTAACCAGTTCAATGCGCTCATTCACGACCCACTTATCCAATGTGAATGCACCGTTGCTAACAAATTGGTCTGGATCGCTCCACGGCTTGTCGCGGTTTTCCACTGTCGCTTGATGCACTGGCATCATGGACGTGTGCCCAGTCATAGCAACAAAGTACGGCACTTGACTGTCCAACTCAAAACGTAGGGTGTATTTATCCACTGCCTTGATACCGAGATCGTCCAAAGGCTTTTTGCCCTCTGCTACATCGGCGATGTTTTTGATCTTGGTGAGTTTGAGATACCAAACATTTGGAGAAGCGGTCTTCGGGTCCACCGCTCGGCGCAGTGAATAGACAAAATCATCCGCTGTCACAGGCTCGCCATTCGACCATTTCGCGTCTTTGCGCAAGTGAAAAGTAAAGGTTTGGTTGTCGTTGGTTTCCCATGATTCTGCCACACCGGGAATAATGTTTCCGTCACGATCTTGAATCACAAGCCCTTCAAATAAGTCACGAATCACATGCATTTCTGGCAGACCTTCGGCTTTCGCTGGGTCAAGCGTCGCCGCCTCTGCGTCATTCGCACGTACTAAATGCTGTTCTGCGGCAAGTTGAATGTCTTTAGGTAAGGTCTCCGCAGCAACTGATGTAGCAAGAAAAGGGGTGAATAAAGAGGAAATCAGCAACGCCGTTGAATGTTTTTTAAAATCCATATCGTTTTTCGTTCTCCTAACGCGTCTTGTGAAGCAAGTGCCACAATTAACATTTCAACCGTTGACGAGTTTAAACGGTTCAGTTTAGCTAGGTGTAATTAGCTTAGATATTGATACTACTTCATCAATCAGGAGATTACGGTGAGTCTAATTCCAAGAACGGAAAGAGCGGCATTTTTAATTCGGCCAACATCATACGGTCAATCCGTGCTTGGTGCGCCATTACTGTATTTTCCGGCTCAAGTCGAAAGTGCTTCGCGAGGTTTGATTTTGGCAGGCACTCACGGGGACGAGACGGCCTCGATTGCAGGTTTGTCCTGCGCGCTAAGAAGCTTGCCTGCTGAAAACTTACGACATGATGTGATTCTGTCAATGAATCCTGACGGCAACCAACTAGGCACACGCGCAAATGCAAACCAAGTGGATCTCAATCGCGCGTTTCCAACCCAAAATTGGACTGAGCATGGCACAGTGTATCGATGGAGCTCTCACACACCCGTTCGAGACGTACAGGTAAAAACTGGCACTAAAAACCAACTAGAGCCTGAAGTTAGCGCATTAATTAACTTGATTGAACTGCGCAAGCCAAAGTTTGTGGTGTCGTTTCATGAACCGCTTGCGTTTGTGGATGATCCCAAACATTCCGACCTTGCCAAATGGCTCGGCGAGCAGTTTCAGCTGCCAATCGTGGACGATGTCGACTACGAAACACCCGGCTCATTCGGCACTTGGTGTAGTGAACGTGATTTACCTTGCATCACGTTGGAGTTACCGGCAATTTCTGCCGATCTCACCATTGAAAAGCATCTATCCGCTTTTATTGCTTTACTGAGGCACGATCCGGATCTTTAGTCCACTGTTGAACAAGCGATCATGTGAGGATCTGTTTGATGTCGGTACTGATATCGCTGATCAACTGACGGGCACTGTCGTCTCTTTGTTGAACCAAGATGATAAACAGCAAATCGGTGATCACGTTTTGCGCGGTACGCGAAGCAATGGATGAGCTGCGATGTTCCGTTTCATTGGCAATCGTATCAAACGTAATATCGGCAATACCGCGCAAGCGACTTCTTCCAGGCGCAGATAACGCAATCACCTTCGCGCCCTGCTCTTTTGCCGCTTCTGCCGCAACGAGAATTTCTTTGCGCTCACCCGAAAACGAGATTGCGATCTGAACATCTTCTGGAGAGAGCGTGCGGGCAACAGCAATCTGCACGTGGCTGTCTTGTTCAGAAAGCGCCGTAATACCAAGTTTAAGCAGCTTAAAGCTTAAATCCTTCGCGGTCAGTGCAGAGCCCCCAATCCCGACCACTTGCACTCGACGCGCTTCACTCAACCATTTCACCGCTTGGTGACACGCTTCGTAAGACAGCGTATTGGTGGTTTGAAACATAGCGTCGGTTTTCGCTTTCACCAGTTTCTGTGAAATAACCGCAATGGGGTCGTCAGCCAAAATATCACTGTGCAGCGGTGTCGACTGCATCGCATGCTTACGGCCAATCTCTTCATTCAGAGCTAATTTAAACTCGCTGTAACCTTTAAAGCCGATACGCTGAGTAAATTTCACAATGCTCGATTGACTCACTTTTACTTGCGCCGCAAGTTCTTGGCTAGTGAGCAGCGCCGCCTTTTCTGCGTTTTCAACAATCCAATCGCCGACCAAACGACCACTTTGCGAAAGCTGAGTACGCCTCGCGACTATCTTATTGATAACTGACACAACAAAAACCTCAAAAAATTTAAATAAATTATTCCAAAACAAAAATAATTGGAGTTTGATTTAACTCCATGATTATTCTAACCAAGCCAGTTTATATCGGATGTAATGGACGTATATTTTCTCTCATTATTCCAAATTTCTCCTGCACAAAGAATAACCTCAAGTGTGATTTTTATCACCAAAACAGAATATTTTATTCCATAGAATCGCCCTCAGATTGAACATTACGAAGAGTGTAAAACATGAAAATTGATTTAAGCCGATTGGTGACAGAAAGCCGTAATCCAGCCAGTGCAGAGATTGATACGCTTTCGACCATCGAGATGCTGCAAGTCATTAATGAAGAGGATCAAAAAGTCGCGCTCGCGGTCAAAGCAGTGCTACCACAAATTGCAAAGACGGTTGATGCAATTACTGCAGCGTTCGCCAATGGTGGCCGTTTGGTTTACATGGGAGCTGGCACATCAGGCCGCTTAGGAATTCTTGATGCGAGCGAGTGTCCTCCTACCTACGGCACGCATCCAGATATGGTGATTGGCTTAATTGCTGGTGGACACCAAGCGATTTTGAAAGCGGTAGAAAACGCAGAAGACAACGCGAAAATGGGTCAAGACGACTTAAAAGCGCTTCACCTCACCAAACATGACGTGGTTGTAGGCATTGCAGCGAGTGGCCGTACACCTTATGTACTAGGTGGTTTGGACTACGCTAAATCCATCGGATCTACGACCGCATCTATCGCCTGTAATCCGGAATGTGCCATGGCAAAAGCGGCCGACATCGCGATTCTGCCGATAGTTGGCGCAGAGGTTGTCACTGGCTCTTCTCGCATGAAAGCCGGCACCGCACAAAAACTGGTGTTAAACATGCTCACGACAGGTGCAATGATTCGTAGCGGTAAGGTATTTGGCAACTTAATGGTGGATGTAGAGGCCACCAACGCCAAGCTCATCCAACGCCAAACCAACATTGTTGTAGAAGCAACTGGCGCATCAAAAGAAGAATCAGAGCGAGCATTAAATGCCTGCGATCGCCACTGCAAAACTGCCATCTTAATGATTTTGGCCGATTTGGATGCCGAACAAGCCAAATCACGCCTCGCCGCGCACAACGGTTTTATTCGCGCAGCACTAAATAATAACTAAATAATCCGAGTTCTGAAGGATAGACCCTATGGCAAAAATAACTTCAAACACAGTATCGCAGTTGTTGTCCGCAGTGGGTGGCAGCAGCAACGTAAGCAAATGTGGTAACTGTATGACGCGTTTGCGTTTATCGCTCGCCAACAATGGTTTGGCTGATCAGTCAGTTATCAAGCAAATTCCCGGCGTAATGGGTGTGGTGGAAAGCGATGAGCAGTTTCAGATCATTCTCGGTCCCGGAAAAGCTCAACAAGCGGCTGAGATGATGAATCAATTGATCGACAGCTTAACCTCTGGTGACAGTGAAGAACCAGATATGCCGCAACAAGATCTTTCTGCCGTCGCGGCCGAGCAAAAAAAGCAGATGAAGAGCAAACAAACCAGTGCGGTTCAGCGTTTTTTAAGCAAGTTTGCTACCATCTTTACGCCGTTGATCCCTGGTTTCATTGCCGCTGGTTTGTTGCTAGGTTTTGCGACGTTATTGGAACAGATGTTTGTTCTCGACCAGACACCAAGCCAGTTTATGCTGGATTTGATCGCCTACATGAAAGTCTTTGGTAAGGGTCTGTTTGCTTTCTTAAGTATTCTGATTGGTTACAACGCGCAGCAAGCGTTTGGCGGCTCTGGTGTTAATGGTGCCATTCTCGCCTCTTTGTTTGTGCTGGGTTACAACCCAGAGGCGACATCCGGCATTTACTCTGGCATGAACGAGTTTTTCGGCTTTGCGATTGATCCGCGCGGCAACATTATCGGCGTACTTTTGGCGGCGATCATCGGTGCGCAAGTCGAGCGTAAGGTTCGTCAATACATGCCAGATGATCTGGACATGATCTTAACGTCCGTTATCACTCTGTTGATCATGGGTGCGGTAACCTTCTTGATCATCATGCCAATCGGCGGCGAGCTGTTTAAAGGGATGTCTTGGTTGTTCCTCAACTTGAACGATAACCCATTAGGCGCTGCAATTTTGGCAGGTTTGTTCTTAATTTCTGTGGTATTTGGCATCCACCAGGGTTTTGTTCCAGTGTACTTCGCATTGATGGAAGCACAGGGCTTTAACTCGCTATTCCCTATCCTGGCGATGGCTGGTGGCGGTCAGGTTGGCGCGTCTATGGCGCTGTATTTCAAAGCCAAAAAAGACGCTCTACTGCGCACTCAAGTTAAAGGCGCTATTATTCCTGGCCTTCTAGGTATTGGCGAACCATTAATTTACGGCGTGACATTACCACGCGTAAAACCATTCGTTACCGCTTGTATTGGTGGTGCTGCGGGCGGCTTCTTTATCGGTTTAGTTTCTTACCTTGGCTTACCAGTTGGTCTTAATACGGTGTTTGGCCCGTCCGGTATCGTGGCAATTCCTCTCATGACATCAGAAAATGGCATCTTCCCGGGCATGATGGTGTTTGTTGCTGGCCTGCTTATCTCTTACATCGTCGGCTTCCTCGCGACTTACTTCTTTGGCTGCAAAGACGTCGATTTAAGCTAAATCATTCTTCCCCTATAGGAATGGACTAGCTCGCGCCCTTGGCAAACAAGGGCGCACCCTCTCTCTACTTCACGACAATTTTTCTTATTCCGTTACTCGGAAGGGGCTTTGTCGTACCTAAAACAATAGAAATGAAAGGTCGTTAATCATGAAAAAGCACATTTTGACTCTACTTCTCCCAACATTGATGGCATCAAACGCAATGGCAGCGCAGCTGTATCAAGCGGAAGATGGGTCAGTTTTAAATATTTACTCTCGTCTTGGTTTCAATGTCACCAGTAAAAATGACGAGCACGGCGATGCAAATGGCGAGTTTGATGGCCGTATTGGTTTAAACGGTTCACAAACCATCAACGAGTACGCGTCGATCATCGGCCAAGCGCAATACCAAGTGGGTGCAGCTGAATACGCAAACCAAGTAAACGACAAACCGTCTCTGACCGCACGTTATGTATGGGCGGGTATTGATGCGAAAGATTATGGTCGCATTACTGGTGGTCGCGTGGCATCTGGGTTGATTATGTTTACCGACATTGGTGATGTGTTCGCCTCTTCCGATGTTTCTATGGCGCGCCAAGCGAATAAAGTCGACAAAACCGCGACGCAAGTTTTCCGTCAAGATGGCACGCTGCAATACCAAAACAGCCTAGGTAATTTCGATTTTTCTGTCGCGTACATTTTAGGAAACAACACTTCTGAGCTCGACTACGGTTACAACGCTGCACTGCGGTATACGCTAGACATGGGGAATTTGGGTACCTTGGCACCAGTGGTAGCGATGCAGAAAAATAAAGGTGATGCACGTGAAAGCAACGACACCGATTACACATTCTGGGGCGCAGGTACGCGTTACTACCTAGGTGATTTGATGTTGGGTGCGTTGTACTCGGAAGATGAACTAGAGGGCTATTACTCACAAACCAGCACCGACAAAGTGATGGAACTGACGGCGGTTTACAGTGTAAATGACAAATGGGCACTGCGTGCTGGTTATCGTTCTTTAGAAAACAGTGATGGTGACGAGCTAGAGCTGAAAGATACAACGCTAGAAGTGCAATACAAACTGACGCCTCGTTCTTCTATCTACACAAACTACGTTGATCGTAACGGCTCGCGTGGCTACAGCAATGGACAAGAAGTCTCGTTTGGCGGTGCGCACGCAGACGAAAGCTACTACCACTTAGGTCTGCGTTACGAGCTGTAAGCACGATACTTAATGTAAGTTAGCTGAATCCAATGAGCTTCTTCTGTGTCCGGTCAGTAGTTATTGCCTTTAATGCTGATTTGAAGAAGCTCACCCTCGCAATATGTTTTCTTCGTTACCTGTTTTAACCAACACACCGGCATCAGGAAAGCTGGTGACAGTAGCTAACAATTTTCCATCGACAAAGTGCAATGCCGCATAATCGTGAATGCCATAACAAGTGATGCTCGGTTGAGAACGAGCAAAGGCTTGGAAAACCTCGAACTTCTCACCTACATGAGAAAAATGTGCCGCAGCCAAACCGTCAATAAATCCAAGACAACGCATAACTTGGTATGCTTCGGGATCACTGTCTGTCACCGCAAACTCAAACCAACAAATTGCACCTGCGCTCATGCCACAAATGATGATGCCTTGTTCATAACACTGCTTGAGTATTCTATCGATTCCCCATTCGCGCCAAATGGCCAACATCGAACGCGTATTACCGCCACCGACGTAAATGATGTCTTGTTCAAATAGCGTTTCTTTCCAACCAGCATCAAACTTAAACAGCGGAAAATGGGTTACGTTTTCACTAAGCTTCGCATTGTAAAAACGTTCAATAACTTCATCGGCGTCTCCCGTGGCTGTCGGTAGAAAACAAATGTTTGGATTCTCCTTACCAGACAAAGACAAAATGTATTGATCGAGCGGGCTCGGATTCTCTCCCATCATCCAGCCACCACCACCAATCGCAATACAGTGTTTTCGCATTCCTTTGCTTCCTCAATTGTTGCTAAGTTTGTTGTCGCTATTCGCCGACAGAATATATGTTCCTAAAGTGCTCAATGAACGCTCGCGTTCTTCTTGGTAAGTGCTCACGTTTTGGGTAAAGCAGATAAAGCGGCAAAATCGCATCCGTTTGCCATTCTGGCAGCAAACTCACGAGTTGTTCTTTTTGTGCAGGGTCGAGTCTAGCCAGTGCAAATTCATCTAACATGGCTACACCACAGCCAGCCAAAGTAGCATCCAACATGGACTGGACAAGATTAAAACTCAGCGTACTTTCTAACTCAATGCTGCACTGCTGTTGAGTTTGCTTATGCGTAAACGTCCACTTGTCTAACACCAAGTCGCGACTTTTATAAAGGATGTGCTTTAAGTCACCAAGATCCTCTGGCGTACTTACATTTGGTTTATCAGCTAAATACGAGCGATGAGCGATCGGTTTACAGTGTAAAGTGCGTAGCTGATGGCCGACGTATCCCTCTGGAGGAGTATCGGTAAAGTAGAATGCGATATCAAACCCAGCCTCAATCAAGTCGAGAGGCGTCTCTGTGAAGATCACTTCGACACTCACTTGTGGATGTTGCAATCGAAACTCGATCAATGTTTGGCTGAGTAACGCAGCTCCGAAAGAAGCAGACGTCGCTATTCTCAATTTTCCCGATACGATCTCGTTTGCAATGACTTGCTCATTGATCTGCTCAGCGCCTTCGAGCAGTTGCTTTACCTGCTGATAAAACCGCAAACCATCGTAGGTCAAATTAAACTGGCGCGTAGTTCGCTGAATAAGCTGCACCGACAATATGTCTTCAAGCTGTTTAAGTTGCCGACTTACATGCGCATTCGAACATTTCAGTCGCTTTACTGCGCCAGCAATACTTCGCTCCTCGCACAAAGCGACGTAAAGTGGTACGTAGCTGAGCCATTTTATTTCCATACAGTAATTCTGAATCTCTAAAATCAAACTATTGGAAATAATAGAAAGCCTCTAAACTCTATACAACCTAAATTTGAAAGGATGAGTTATGAGTGTTTTCGACACGTGGTTAAAAGGTCAAGTCATTAAAGATCACATCACTAATCCCAATATCATCGTTGGCGATTACAGCTATTACTCGGGCTTCTATCATCAAAAAAGCTTCGAAGAGCAAGCAGTACGCTACTTGTTGGGTGACCCCGTCACACTTCAAGAATGGCAAAGTAGAGAACCCAATAGCATCGACAAATTAATCATTGGCAAGTTTTGTTCCATCGCTTCTGGAGCCACCTTCATGATGGCAGGAAACCAAGGTCATCGCATTGACTGGATTTCGACCTTCCCCTTCTCTCCTGAAGAATTTGGAGAAGGCGTGCAAGACGGTTTCGAGCGTGCCGGAGACACGGTGGTGGGGAACGATGTTTGGATTGGCAGCGAGGCGATGATCATGCCCGGAGTAAACATCGGCGATGGAGCCGTCATCGGAGCACGCACCGTAGTGACGAAAGACGTGCAACCTTATTCGGTGGTGGTTGGAAACAACCAAGTCGTACGTCAACGATTCAGCGATAAAGAGATTGAAACTCTACTCAATATCCAATGGTGGAACTGGCCAATAGAACACATTAAACAAGCAATGAAAGTAATGTGTAGCAGCCAAGTCGGTGCGCTTGCGGACTACTATCAAGAGCACATTGTCGATTTGTAGATAAACAAAAGCCCACACATCTTGTTGCGACGTGTGGGCTCAGTGAGTAAGAAAGCTTAAACCGCAGCGACGTCCTCTTCTTCCAAGTTCGCCGAGACTTTAATTTCGTATTGATTGAAACGGAACGAACAACCGCCATGAGTGCGCTTTGTCGTTACTTGTTCGTCGCCAAACTGCACCGTTACGCGAGTGAAGACACGCTCTTTGGCTTCGACAATATTTTCTTCTAACGCGACTTCAAAGTCATGTTCCGTTTGTTCTAGCTTTTGCTTTATCGCTTCAAGCTGCTCGTTGTTTTGTGTTTTCATCACGTCAATCTGAGCTTGTTCTTCGTCGGTACGTTCGGCTTTAGGACGTTTCTTAAATTCGAGCTCTTTACGAATCACATCCATCGTGCCTTCTTGAGCGCGTTTGTATTGTTCTTTAAGCTCTGCTAATCGTTCCTTAAATGCAGAATAGCGTGCGAACGCTTCTACCTTAGTGGCGGTGTCGCCTTCTACGCCCAATTGTAAGCACACCACTTTGCCACCGACTTTTGCATCTCCGCCGCTGAGCGTGCCGTTCCTACCGTTCGCGTCTAGCACCGTCAGATTGCGCCCACAAACAATATCGTTATTCATGCTGTGCACCGCCAACTCAATATCTTCGCCGGCTTGCAAATCACAATATTGGGCGTAGCTGGCACGAATCGAACCTTTGGCTTTGACGTGACAACTCTTTGGCTGGCCATCACTCACGGTGTGGCCAATGATCCCTTTACCAACTTGGATGTCGTCTTGCGCTTGTACGTCAGCCGATTCAATGAAGCCGCCTACAGTAATAGAACCCGTCGCTTTAACAATCATGCCAGATTCAATGTTGCCACCGATAATCACATTCCCTTTGAATTTCACGTGGCCTGTATTCACGCCAACGCTATTGAGGCAGAGTGCGTTATCAACTTCGATGGTTTTGTCTTTAATCAGAGGCGTACCGGATACCGATGCAATCAATAGGTTTGGGTCTTGCTTGCTTATCTCGGTGCCCTTGCCTGGCTTCATTGGGCTGTCTTTTCCGGCTTGTGGAGGAATCACTCGCCCTTGAACAGTAAAACCAGGCGTACCTTTGGTCGCAGGCGTGCGGCGCATCACCTCATCGCCTACGTCAACCGCGATAGTTTCACCGAGGTTACGTAAATCAATTTTGTCGCTAGCAGATTGGCCGTCTTTGGGTTTGAGGATGCGTTTGGTGATGTCTTTAACAAGAGGAGTAAAAAGAGCGTCTTTGCCTTTGATAGGTTGCTTACCAACCGCTACAGGTTGAGAAAAAGTTTCGCCGGGTTTGAGCTGAGTGCTGACAACCAACACTTTCTTCAAAGCCAGTTTGTTGATGCCTTTCGAAACTCGCGCTTGAGCAAGGGCTTGAACAATCTCGGGGCCACGTAAACCTCGGCCTCCGTACGCGCCGACAACGTTCATACTGGCGAGCATGTCATTATTCGATAATTCAACCTCAACTTGCGCGTTGCGTTTTTCCGCAATGACGATGCCTTCGTAGGCCTCGGCTTTACGTTCTTTGGCGCAGTTAATGAATCTCACGACTTCCCCCTCAACAACAAACATCTTTTCAGCGTTCATTGCGACGAGCTGCTCGTTTAATTCATTTTGATTTAGCTCACCACCGAGGTCCACTTCTCCCGGAAGACGGGCTATCACCTTGGTCTTATCTTCAGATAACTCAAGACACAGCTTCCACATACCCTTACCACTTTGCTTCCCATCAACACTTTCAGTCTACCCAAATCCGTTTTCTGAACAAACCTCGCATTTCTTATTATAGGGCTCACGTCACTAAAGAAAGTAATCCATCAATAACGGTTAAACAGATATTAAGAGAGCATTTCGATTTAACCTAAAGCTCAATCAAAATACACGCCGAAATAAAAAGGAGCTGGATTTACAGTGTAAAATCAGCTCCTAATAATTTCATTTACAGTGTAAATTTCCCTTTAGTGTTTACAGTGTAAATCGTTCCAAATGTGTCTTACTTCGTCCCTTAACTGCTGCTCAACTTGCCTTCTTCCAGGTAAACCAAATTGCTGAGCACATTCAGTCCAACTACGGTTAAGAAAAAGCTTACTGATCATCAAGTCGGAAGCGGAGTTCAAACCTAAGTTAAGTAACCACTGCTGAAGCCAAGCAGACACGGACTCATAACTGTTACCACCATCAGCATAGCATTCAATTAGTAATAACTTAGCGGGATGAAGTGGACTCATTCCCAAAGGTTGCGGTAATAGAGCTCGAAAAATAGAGGCTTCTAATTTTGGATAGACGTCCGCCACATTGTTAGACAACACTTCTTCAAATAGCGCCTGAGATTCATCGACCCAAGCCGTCTGTTGGGAATCACAAGGTTTGACCATCAAGACTGAATAACAACCGCTAGCAGCATCGCGCATTGACCCTAAACGAATTGCACGGAAGTTCGATTGTAGCCAGAAATGGACCAACTCTTCCGTCGCACCGAAACTCGTGGATAAGTAAGCAATGTGTTTAGCCGCCATTTGATCAAGTTGCTGCAGCATTTTTTGACCGATGCCTCTTCCTTGCAATTCCGGATGAACAGCAATTCTCATGACTCGCAGCGTCGATAGATTCGCGACATTCGGAAATCCTAGGTGGTTTGCAATCGTAACTGGGGCTAAGTGTCCTTTAGGACGACGCTTACCAAGCTGAATTTCTTCAACCAATTCAGCGTCAAGCCCACCCTCTTCGACCGCTAATATTACCCCCACAACCGCATTATCTTGCTTAGCAAAATAGAGCTGACTGTTGTCGTCTTGCAAAAGGTGAATCAAATCATTCGGCGAGGTCTGATAATGAGCATTAACCAAAAGAGCGAAGCACTCGCGCAGCAAACTAGGCTGCGATATCAAATCGTCCTTATCGGCTTTAGAAAGGGAAATTGAGTCGACCTGGTTAAGTTGATGGTGCGTTAACTCCGCATCCAACAAAAACGCGTCATAGAGCCATGATTCGAGCGCATCATTCATGCTCCAGCGGATGGGCTGTGTCATGTGCCACGTTTTCATTCCCGAACGCTGTTTCTGAAGCCAATCAACAAATTTAATCGTAAAGCCCCGGCCACAACCTTCATAACCGTGAATAGTCGTAGAAAAAATGAGTCGATGATAATGTTCGGTAATGCTCTTGAGCATAGGAACTGGAATTGCAGCCGCTTCATCGACAAGTAACAAATCACATTCAGGTCGACTCAATAATAGTTCATCTGGAGCAATAAATTGAATGGCTCCCTGCCCTGATTCTAATCTGTCCTTCTTAATACGCTGTGCGCTAGGGAGTAAACGTAAAGCATGTTGGTAAACAGGCTCAACGGCTTTTATAGATGGTGCCGTAATTAAGATTCTAAGCGGCTTCTGCTGTAATAAGTTCGCACACGCAATTCCGAGGGCACTTGTTTTTCCACGTCCACGATCAGCGGTCAAAATTAATGGTCGCTTTCGATGTCCTGTCACCACCTTTTCAATTAGAGAAATGGCATGTTCTTGTTCCGTGTAGTGGCTTTCTTTTTCTGCTTGCTTGATGTCTGGAGCCGTTGGCAATGGTTTGTCTTGCTCAATAACAACGAGCTTCTCCCATTGTTTGTGCATCCATTGCTGAGCAAAATTCGCATTTTGTCGCAGCTCAGTAATGACAATAAGAAAACCGCCGCCAACCAATGAGCCAAGCGCGGCGGTAAAACTATTGGCGTCAAAGCCATTTCGAGCATCAAACAATAGAACGTCACACTCTCTGCCTAGCAACATGTGCCCTTGTTTAGACGAAACACTGGATACGTTTTTCAAACCAAAATCACCAACAGAAAACCAACGTTGATGGCGCTGCGTTTTATGGAACTCTGACATCAACGCATTTTGCCAAGAAGCCTCGCCTTGAATGACAACACCAATCCTTTGGAAAGATTGGTGAGCTTGATGTTGAAGTGATGAAAGGAAATCAGATTGTGTCTGCATTTTGTCTATCCAACGTTGAACTGACGCAATGGTATCACATCTTTAATTTGACGCTTCTCAGATATAAAAAAACCGCCCGGAGGCGGTTGATTCAATCATCATTTGTTATTGCAGTTTGGTTTGTACAAACGCAAGAATCTCTTCCATTAAGCTGTCATCAACTTTCTTCAAGTTCAACGCCAGGCTGCTACCTTTTCGGCTATAGCTTGCTCGACCTTTTACTAAGTCGACTTTTTCCGTCTTCTTGCCAGGTTTTGCTGGTGCAAGTTCAGTAATCCAATTTTCGATGCTTTCCGTGACTTCTTTTGTCAGACGAGCAACGCCTTGAGCTGTGCTTCGCTGCCATAAAAACCCTTCGCTAGAGCGACATTTATCTAACAGCTCTTGCTGCTGCTCTGGCGTCAGCGTTGAAAACTGTTTGTGCAGTTTCACGATAGTTGGACGACCGAGATCGCCAACATTCGGATACGCTTGAAGCAGTTCTAACGGTAATGCTGCGGCTTTTAAAGCGCCACTTACCAACGCTTCACTGCACTGGAACATTTTTGCCAATGCTTTCTGATCTTCAGCTTCACCACTATCAAGCTTAGCCTGCATCTCTTTCCCTTTTTCATATAAAGAGAGCGGCTTGTGAGCATTTGCCACATCAGACAAAAACTTAGCATGGTCAGTATTGATGTTGTCAGCAACATAAACCAAAAAGTCTTGTTCAGCGAGGATACAAGACATGCGACGACGGCTACCATCTAAAACTTCAATCTTGCCATCTTCAGTTCTACGACCCACTGCTGGATATTGTTGGCCACGCTCTTTGAGTGTGACTAAAACATCAGATAAAGCATGTTCGTTTAAGAACGATTGCTCACGAGCGTTATCAACAAATACTGTTGTTTCTGTCGCAACTTTATTTGCAGGAATACGCACAAGTTCAAACTGAACAATATTTTCACCTGCAACTGCTAGTTCAATCGTTTGAGCTTTCTCTTTTGCCGCAGTTTGCGCCTCTTGCGGAGTCACAACACGACGCTTATTCGTTTTGCCAAATAATTTCGCGTTTAATTCAGACGTTTTCAAAGCCATTTACTTATTACCCCTGATTCAATGACGGCCAATTAGAGTGCAGCACACGCTCTAATTCCAGTGCGCTTTTATGAACAGCGTCTTGCGCGGTAGCTAGTGTCTTCTTACCGCCTTCAAAATCGCTTACTGTCAGATCAAATACTGTGCTGTAGGTATCGGCACAGGTTTCAAACGCACGGCTACGAGGAATAGTAGCCATCATAACTTGGTCACCTAGAAGATAGTTCATTTCAGTTAAAACAGAAACTTGCTTCTTATTGTCGTCCTCAAACATGGTTGGCATCAAGCGAACAAACTCAAGACCATTCCAGTCCTCCGGGAACATTTCATATACCGTAGGCAAATGCTGGAAGAAGTTTACTGTTGAAGCCCAGTCCAGACGCTTAGCCGCACAAGGAATTAGCAAGGCATTTGATGCATACATCGCATTCCATACTAATGGGTCAACGTGTGGACCGGTATCAATCATAATGATATCGAAGTCATCAGCAATTTTATCAATCAGTTGCTCTTTCAGCAGACGGACGATATCGAGTGATGGGTCTTCAGATAGCGTTTGCCATGCTTCCGCATTAAACATCGCGTCTTCTGGAAACGCTGAAATCGACTTTAAGTTCGGATATTGCGTTGGCAGCAATACGTTTTTACGTAAAAATTCACTGTCAATTTCCACACCATCAGGCACGTTACCCAACATAATGTCTACCGCAGAATAGATATTATCATGCTCTGCCATGCTGATTTGCGGGTTGAGGAATAAACGTAGCGAGCCTTGTGGGTCTAAGTCGATTAAACAAATACGGTATCGTTTATCCAAATTTAGCGCTAAACATGCCGCTAAATGAACCGCGGTCATTGATTTACCTGTACCGCCCTTTTGGTTCTGCACATTAATAATCCAAGGTTTGTTACCTGAATTCTTTTTACGCTCATGAAATTTAGGCACTTCAGCCGCATCCATGAGCATGTGTGCTTCTTCTAACGTAATTGAATAATGATTCGCGTTGTTTTTAGTAAATTGATGCCCAGCGGCTTCCATTTTACCAATCGCGTCGTCGAGCTTACGGCGAGTTAGACCAGAACGGGTTTCCATCATCGCTTTCGACATTGGTGGGAAGTAGTTATCGCTTCGCTCTTCTAAAACAATTTCAATACGGTCAGCTTGAACCTGCTGAGTCAGCTCCGCTAACTCAAGAAGGTTTTCAATCGTTTTTTCTCTTTTCATGCCAAATTCCGTTGGAAGGATTTATAATTGCAATTGTACAGCAGTAAAGACCAAAAACAACAAAAAGGTGCACGAACATTTTGAATTACCATCACATAAAAAAACACCCAAATCGACGCTTTTATGATTTATGGTCAAAAAGATAACTATTTTTAATCAAATAATCTTCTCATAAGTTGGACACCTAAACTTAAAAATAAAAAGTGTTACAGCGTCACTCATTTACAATGTAAATCAATTTTCTACCGGAACGATTATAATCTTAAGCTAAATTACGGATTATGTTAGACCAACCTAATTTAAACGAAAAATAGTAAGTAATATCGGAACAATAAAGACCTGAACACCTTGATCATGTCTCCGAGCAAAATAGGGCAGTTCCAGCGAAACATCTATGGAAGTATGATCAAGGTATGCTTATGATCATGCTTCCGTGTTAATAAGCAAATCCGAAAGCATGATCATGGAAAAATAGAGCAGAGTACGGTGTAAACACGCAAATAAAATAAGATCCATTAATCGGAAATATGATCAAGCCTTAGAATCTCTCGGAAGCATGAGTTTTCTTCTCTGATTTACGGTTGAGTGCAGACAGAATGGGGGATTGAGCAGAAATTGACGTTATAGAAGCCGGAACAATGAAATTGCTCAAGTTGCTATGATAAATCACGCTCTCATGATCATGCTTCCTGTAAATAAGCAGAGACTAGGATTTACTTCTAAATATGAGCGACTTGAATGTATTTTAATCAGATGAGTGATATCTCATCAATATGGGCGCCAGAACGATAGATATATTGGCTCTTGATCATCGATCCGAGTATAAATAACATCACCAATGCACAATATAATCATCGTGAAGATCATTATTAAATACTGCATCTGTGGATAACCTGTAAAAACATCATGATCATCGTTTCAAGACTCTTTTGATCATCTTTTCATAACCTTAATGATCATGCTTACGAATAAATATGATCATGCTTTCAGGTTATTGTTGATCATACTTTCAGATTTCTTATGATCATAGTTCCGAAACACATGGAAATAATAGTCTTATAGAACAAAAGCTTAGCGAGAAATTTCAAGCCAGATCATTAGATCATATAATCAATTAAGATCAGATTAATCAAAAAGATCAGTTATTTAAAAAACAATCTTTTTTCTTTATTTATGATCTGTTTTTCTTTATTCTTCGGAACCATAGCACAACTACGGCTAGTGTGATCTGGATCTAAAATGACGGCTGATGAAAAAATTCTGATTAAAGCACCGAGAAGCCACAAAGATGGCCATCTTTTTGAGGTACATGAATCCTCTGCGGATTGGGTAGAGCAGTACCAACATTTCAAAGGGGTGACCAAAAGCATCTTAGAGTTGCTTAATCTGATCTCATTACGAGGCTTCAGCAGCAAGGATGGTTTGGTTTCAACCACAGAGATTGTTGAAGCAACAGATGGGCAACTTACACGTGCAGCTCTGCAACAACGTTTGCGCGCAGCAGTAAATATTGGTTTATTTACTCAAACACCAGTGCGTTTTGAAGAGGGACTTGCTGGTAAAACGATGCTACATAAATTTGTGAATCCAAATCAGCTTATATCTGTATTGGGAGCAACAAGTCTTGTTACCGACAAAGTTCGCCAGAACGAGAAACAAAAACGTTCGAAAGCATTGGCTCAGACTCAAGTAAACAAACGTTTGTTGAATGAGCACGGGTTAAACACACCTCCCACGATGAAAGATGAAGCCGATCAATTTGTTGTATCTCCAACAAATTGGGCTGGGATCATTGACCAAGCACTTGCGCCACCAAGAACTCGAAAAAGTTATCAGAAATCCATGGTGTCGATCTCTGGCACAAAAGCCGTTATCGAGACGCGATCATCCAAAAATATCATGACTGTGGATGATCTCATGACCCTGTTCGCTCTCTTCACGTTAACGGTTCAATATCATGATCATCACAAAGATCAGTATCAGCTTGATGCGGCTCACGTACCAAACAAAACGCCGCTATACATCACTGATATTTTGTCGCTCAGAGGCAAAAAAGACAGTGGCCCAGCTCGTGATTCCATTCGCGATAGCATTGATCGCATTGAATTCACTGATTTTCAGCTCCATGAACTTACTGGACGTTGGCTAAGTGAAAACATGCCAGAGGGCTTCAAAAGTGATCGTTTTCGTTTTCTTGCTCGAACCATCACGGCCTCTGAAGAGGCACCTGTGGAGGGAAGCGATGGTGAAATTCGTATCAAGCCAAACTTATATATTTTAGTTTGGGAACCTTCGTTTTATGAAGAGCTGTTAACACGCGATTATTTCTTCTTGTTTCCGCCAGAGATCTTGAAACAACATACTTTGGTGTTTCAACTGTACTCTTTCTTCCGTAGTCGCATGGTTCGTCGTCACACGGATTGCATGCTACTGAGTGAGTTAAACCAGAAACTTGCACGTAACATTGAATGGCGACGTTTCTCCATGGATCTGATCCGAGAACTAAAGCGTTTGTCTGATGGAAAAGGGAATGATGATCTATTCGTCGTTAATTTGTGGGGTTATCACCTGACGATCGAAACCATGATCGAAAATGACAAAGTGATGGACTACCAGATCGACATCAAATGTGATGTCGAAGAGGTCTTACGTTACTCGCGAGCGCGAACGACCAACGCAGGAAAGCGTAACATGGCGCCTACGCTGCCAAATCCACTTCGTAATGAGATGGTAACCCGACAACAGCTTGAGGAGCTCTCAGGCATCATAGACGGCGAATTTGAGCCCATTCAACGCAAAGCACCGTCTCCAAGAGGAAATTTAGGGCGACGCGTGAAGCAAAGAAAACATTTGGTAGAGATCAATGCTGATGAGATCACCATTACTCTATCTAAATATACCTCACCAGAGGCTCTAGAACGCAGTATAACGGCTTTGTCTGCGATGACAGGGCACTCCTATGCCTCAATCAAAGAAGAGTGCTCAGATTACATAGAGAAGCTCGATTGGCTAAGGGTAGGGGATGAGCCGATTCCTTATGAGACATTAAGTAAAACCGTCGAGCTGTTTAACACCCAGAACGATGTTAAGCATCTTACCATCGAGCGCTTGATTGCGGGGTTAGCGGTGCGTCGGAAAGTTTGTCGTCAAATCTTCGATGGTCACATGGATGAAATGGTATTTCGTGCCTTGGATGAAATGGCGATTTAAAAAGTGTCGCTTGATGTGTATCAAGCTATAGGTGTGATGTATCGGTTTGAAATGTAACAATGTCTTTCGATGATAAAAAACAGACTTAACTCTTACAAACCACTGACATTAGAAGCCAAGCCTAATACTACTATTTATCCCGAATAGACAACCTTTTGTCCTTTCTGATGATTAATAGATTGGCTCATATTGTTACATTCATTCTGAATAGACTTCGCGAGTTTCTCCTCAGGAAACTCGCTTTTTTTTGCCTAAAATTCCGCTAATTAAGCCTTGATCATTTTTCCGGACTAATGAGGTAAACCTTGATCATGCTTCTTGGATTCATTCCAGTGTAATGAACGCATCAACGCAACATGTGATTCGATTAAGCTATGGGCTTGTTCCTGCCACTTGTTTTGATCACACTGCTGATTACAAAACTCTAACGCCACAACGGTGAGATGCTGAAGTCGTCTCAAACACCAATCTTTGATCAGAATATCAGTCGAGACTTGGCATGCTGCTTGTTCAAGCTTTGCACTCGTATAAAGCAAGGTTTGATATGCTTTCTGAGGGTCTTGGTACCTTGCATGTTGAAACACGCGTAAACATCCATCCAACCAGCAAGCAATCGCTTTACTTTGAAGATCACTCAATTCGGGTCCAAACACGTCATCAGGCACCTGATATAAGATCGTTTCCAATTTTTCTACTTGATCATGTTTCCGCTGTTCGTACCACATGGCGATTTGATCTTGCCAAGTACTCAAATCCATTACGCTGCCTCAGTCCATTGTTTTACATAGTGATTTGGCCCTATTTGATCAAATTCGTCGACAATTATGCTGCTACGTTGACGAATTTCATCGGCATCTATCGAATAGTTTGGCTCATTTTTCACTAAGTTACCAAAAGGTAAGTCAGGATCAGGAACGGCAGAAATCAACAGCTTAGTATAAGGATGCTGCGGATTCTTAAGTATTGAATGAGTGTCGCCCCATTCAACGATTTGCCCTTTGTACATTACTGCGGTTTCTTCCGCGATGTAGTGCGCAGTCGCCAGATCATGAGTGATGTATAAAAAACCAATTCCCAGCTCTTGCTTCATTCGTTGCATTAAATTCAACACTCCCAAGCGAATAGAAACATCCAGCATAGACGTAGGCTCATCTGCAAGAATGATTTGCGAACCTACCGCTAAAGCCCTTGCTAAGTTTACTCGCTGACGTTGCCCACCACTGAGTTCGTGAGGGAACTTATTCAATGTCTCTTCAGGTAGTTCCACCAGCTTTAGGAGCTCTTCCAAGCGGGCTGGGATGTCGCGCGCGTTTTTGACTTGTTTATGAATTTTTAAAGGACGTGTTAGGTGATGGCGAATGGTATGAGTTGGATTGAGAGAGCCAAACGGATCTTGAAACACCATTTGTACTTTACTGCGATATTCTTGTAGAGCCGATCGTGACGTGATCTCATTTATGTCAGTGCCATTGAAAAGGATCTCGCCTTGCGTTGCTGGATAGACTTTGGTTATTAAACGAGCGCAAGTACTCTTACCGCAGCCTGACTCTCCAACCAAAGCCAAGGTTTTTCCTGCGTACAGATCAAAAGTCACTCCTTGAAGCGCACGAAAGGTTTCCTCTTTCGCTAAACCACCGCCCACTTTGAATTCTTTAATCACATTTTTCATTTGGATGATAGGCTGGCTCATGGTTACGCTCCTTGTAACTCTGGTTGTTTGTGGACGTCATGGATGTTTGGGAAAGAAGCCCATAGCTTTTGCGTGTAGGGGTGTTGAGGATGATTGCGTATATCGTATGCTCGATTGACTTCGACGATTTCTCCGTGACGCATGATTGCAATTCGATCACATAGTTGGCTCATGAGTGCCAGGTCATGAGTGATAAAGAGGACTGAAAAACCGAACTCATCTCTAAGCTGATAAATTTGCTGTAAAATTTCTCTCTGTACCACTACATCTAATGCTGTTGTGGGTTCATCCATAATGATCAGTTTTGGATTTAGAGACAAAGCAATGGCTATCACCAAGCGCTGACGCATTCCTCCTGAAAATTGATGAGGATATTCTGCTAAGCGTTCTCGAGGAATATTGACCAAGTCCAACAACTTTTCTGCTCTATCTTTTGCTTGAGCGTTAGTGAGGCCTTGATGATGTCGTAACACATCTGCAAATTGCTCTTGTATCGTTAAGACAGGGTTGAGTGAGTTCATCGCGCTCTGGAACACCATGGCGATTTCACTCCACCTTAGAGCGGTCAGTTCAGAGTCTGAGATACTAAGGATATCTTTGCCATCAAACCATATTTTACCGCCAGAAATGAACGCTGGCGGCTTATGAAGACGATTTATTGAGAATGCGATTGTGCTTTTACCACATCCAGATTCACCGGCAAGACCAAATACTTCGCCTTTGCCGATATCAAAGCTGACGGACTTTACCGCATTAAAATCACCATTATCAGTGATGTAATCGACGCACAAATCTCGGATCTGGATGACCGGGTCATTGTGGTATGCATGACTTAAGTTAATACCATCCATATAAACACCTTACCAATCTAAAAGATAATTATTATCATTATCAGGTGTGGCGGTTTTTAGAAAGTATCAAACTATGAATCAGTGAAGTGACTCGAAAGTTAGGTGAAACAGGAAGTGGTGTAATGCGTCGTTGATAAAACTAAAGAAGAGCAGAATTGAGAGCTAGATCAGCACACTTTTCGTAGGGGGAATTACTCAAATTTAATCGTAAATTTGTCCCTTGGCAAAACTTAAATGATGAATCTATTAAGGAGTTAGCGAAAGGGCGGGAGGGGTCACATTTCCCTACAGTTTTTCTTACCACCTTGTTCCGGTTTTGCTATAGATTACGCATCGAAAACATGGTGTGTTCGGAGGAAATATGTCCATTAATTCTATCGACCATGACGAGATGACCAACATCGCTCACAAATGGGAATTACCTGATGAGGAAACCGTTGTGAAGCCAGAGAAAACAGTGAAATCAGCAGAAGCCAGAAGACGCATTGAAGCGTTACGTGAGATCCGTGAAAGTGGGTTGACCATTGAAGAAGCAAGGGAGCTTGGCTTGATACACTGATCGCCTCAGGTTGGTTTAGCAACCCATAGGGTAGTCGACGGACTGCCCTTTTTATTTTTTCACTCTATTACTCTCTTATTCAAACTCTCCATTTATCTGTCTTGCGCCTCAAAAGCACGAGTTTCACACTCACGTCCCGTCCCGAAGAAGTTTGACAATCTGACCTTGTGTTACTAGATATATCAGTAGCGATATGCTTTTTGTTGATTATCGCAACCACAAAGCAAGGAGCGCAAGTATGGTTGATCAAATCCTTTTTTATGAGCCCGATGAGCCCCACGGTTTTCTCTCAAATTTTTGCCATGCCCCAGTCAATATCTCCTCCCAAACTTGGCCCACCAGCGAACATTATTACCAAGCCCAAAAGTTTCTCGATGCTCAGTTGCAAAGTAAAATTCAGCACGCAAGCACCCCTGACGAAGCGTTTGCTTTAAGCCGCAAATACGAACACTTTGTCAGAAGCGATTGGGACGATATAAAGTTGGCTGTTATGGCTTTCATCGTTAGGGAAAAGTTTCTACAAAATCCACCATTAGCGCAGCAATTAATGAGAACGGGTAACGCTTGCCTAACAGAGCATTCTCATAAAGATGCCTTTTGGGGAGACGGGGGAGATGGTAAAGGAGAAAATCATCTAGGAGAGATTCTGATGAATGTGCGGGCAGAGCTGAGACATGTTGAGCCTTACAATCTCGTGAAGTTTATCGATAAAGCCAAATTGCCCACCCAGTGGGGCACATTTATGATGTACGGCTTTATTGAAGCCGCGACAAATAAAGAGCATCTTGCTCTGGTCTATGGTGAGCCAACAAAAAGTGCAGCTCCACTTATTCGGTTGCATTCGGAGTGTCTTACAGGAGATGCTCTATTTAGCACGCGTTGTGATTGTGGTTTTCAGCTTAATAGAGCGCTACAAAACATCGTCAAAGAGGGATGTGGCGTGCTGCTTTATTTACGTCAAGAAGGGCGTGGAATCGGCTTGATTAATAAAATTCGTGCCTATCACTTACAAGATGATGGCGCAGATACCGTGGAAGCAAATGAGCGTTTAGGTTTTGCCGCTGATATGCGTGATTACGCGTTCTGTAAAGGAATGCTAGAGCATTTGGGGATTGACGCTGTGCGTCTAATGACGAATAACCCACGCAAGCTCGCCGCCTTAAAAGCGGTTGATATTAACGTCATTGAACGAGTGCCATTACAAGAAGGGAATAACCCAAGTAATCAACATTACCTGCAAACCAAGGCGAGTAAATTGGGGCACATGTTTGATCCTAAGTTTGTTAACCACACTAAGTAAGTGCTACAGATTTTACAGAAACAAAAACGCCAACGTATCATCGTTGGCGTTTTTGTTAATGATTTGATTCATTGATACTTTTGAATGATTTCATCAATTTCCCCTGAGGTTTTTAATTCAACGAGTCGTGTATTAATGTAATTTTGAGTTTCTGGTTGCATTTGAGGTGAAAAAGCCAGGTAGATTGAGTAGTCAGGAATAACCGAGCTGAAAGGCTGTATCTGAAAATTCTCTAACGGCAAATTGAGTCGCTTTAAGTTGTAAAGGACTCGGGATTCCATCTCGACAAAAGCTGTATCTCCAGGGGTTCGGCTTATCACTCGGTATGCGGCGCTGTAGTCTTTCACACGCATTTCATTGACACTGCCATTTTCAAAGAACGGTGTTAAATTTGGATAATCAAACCCCAGCAGTAATACAATAGAACGACCATGCATCGTATCCATATTTTTGAATTCTAAAGGCTTCTCGCTACTCGACACCAGTACATGTTTTACAGTGTAAATGGGCTCCTCAGATAAATTTTCCGATTGCACCTTGCCCCAGTTCGGGCTGCCATAAGTTAACCAGTTTGGCTCAGCGCCTTCTTCCAATATGGAAATCATACGTTTAAATGGATAAGTATGATAATTCACTTGGTAATCCGACTCCGCGAAGATAGCGCTGACGATATCGGTCACAATTCCGGAGTGCATTTGTCCCTGTTGTTCAATTTGAAATGGTCGAGCTTGTTCAGCAATGACGTAATAGTTCACTTGATTTGCGGTCACATGAGAACTTACAACAATTAAGCTAAAAGCCAATCTAAGTAGAAGTCTTTTCATCGTATCCTCGATTATTATTTGTGCGTAGCTATATTTAGAGTAGCGCAAGTTTATCGGAGCGGTTTCATATGGATGAAAAAGAGCGATCTCAACGTCGTTTTAGTATCGGCAACCAACTTATGTTGGCGGTATTAACGTTGAGTTTAATCTTTACGGTCATCATTTCTACAGTGAGCTTGTATCGAGTTTTTCACGAAGATTTAGCCCATTTAGATGTTGAATTAAAGCAGGTTGAGTCTAGCTATTTATCGAGCTTTTCTGCGAGTTTGTGGGTAGAGGATAGGGAGCTGTTGCTGACACAAGCTCAAGGTGCAATGCGTATGCCCTCGGTGGACTACTTACGTATTGCTAGTGAAGACGAAGTTATCATTGAATTAGGTTCGGCGCTTTCTGAGGATGTTGTCGAGAGAAGCTGGCCGATGCAGTATCGGGTCGGCGATAAAACGTATGATCTCGCGATATTAACGGTTCAATCGGATCTTAGCGCGATATATGAAGATCTTTGGCAGCAGTTCTTTTTTCTACTTACGACAGAAGCGATCAAAATTCTTGTCCTCATCATTGGTGTTCTTTGGGTGGCGTTTCGCTTGTTGGTCAATCCGTTACAATTGCTGTCTGGTGCGGTGAGCGATTTTCGTGGCGGTACAGTGCCGAGTAAAGTGACTCTCCCTAAACGATGGTGCTTTGATGAAGTGAGTGTTTTGGCAGAGAAATACAACCGAAGTGTTGAGAAAGTGAAAGAGCACCAGACTGAGTTAGAGGCTGAACGCGATAGGGCAGAAGTCGCTAATCGTAAAAAAAGTGAGTTTCTTGCCACTATGAGCCATGAGATCCGCACACCGATGAATGGCATTATTGGTGTGTCGTCGTTGCTCAATGACACCGACCTCGATCCCCAGCAAAAAGAGTTTGTAGAGATCATTGACAGTTCTTCTCACTCACTAATGACGATAATCGACGACATTTTGGACTTCTCTAAAGTTGAAGCTGGCAAAGTAGAGCTGGAATACACGAGCTATGATCTTCGCGAGCTACTTGACGATGTCATCAGTTTACATAGTGTCAAAGCCAAGCAGAAAAACTTACAGCTGCTCAGCGATATTGATCCTCACTTGCCAATGGAAGTGCAAGGTGATGCCACACGATTGAAACAAGTTCTGAACAATTTGTTGAGCAACGCGATTAAATTTACCGAGCGCGGCCATGTGAAGCTTCTTGTAGCGTTATCTCGACTTGATGGAGAGACCGCTCATATCCGGTTTCGAGTTGTGGATTCTGGTATTGGTATTGCGAAAGAGCACCAACAAGCAATCTTCGAACGCTTCCAACAAGCTGATGGTAGTACTACCAGAAAGTATGGTGGGACAGGGCTTGGTTTGGCGATAGCTGCACAGTTGGTTAACTTGATGGGAGGGGAAATACAACTAACAAGTGAGCTTGGGCTGGGAAGCTGTTTTGAATTTTCGATTCCTGTTGCTGTAATAAATGCGCAATCGACCTATACCGACCAACTTAATGTATTAGATTTCCGGAAAGCGGAAGACAACGAAATCAGCCCTCAAGATAATGATAAACCTTGGGTACTGGTTGTTGAAGATACCATCGTCAATCAGAAGGTAGTTCGCATCATGTTAGAAAAACTGGGTGTGCGAGTGAGTGTCGCCAACCATGGCGAAGAAGCATTGCAGCTGTGTGATCAGCAGCCTTTCGATTTGATTTTTATGGACTGCCAAATGCCTGTGATGGATGGGTTTATTGCTACGGAGCGAATTCGAAAAATGGGAGAGTGGGGGAAACACGTTCCAATTATTGCGCTAAGTGCCAATGTCATTAAAGAGGATCAGCAACATTGCTTCGATGTTGGGATGAACGAGTTCGTGGCTAAACCCGTTACCAAGACTCGATTACAACAAATATTCGAACAGCATTTACCAAAAGCACTGAAAATCAGCGCTGTGCCTAAATAGTTAACTTGAAATCGATCAAGTTAAGTGCGTTTCTATTCTGTAATTGTAACTCTGTGTGATATAGTGCCCGGCTAGTATTTAAAGTACCTTGAGGCTGTGAATGTCGTTTAATCTATCCCTATTGCCGCCTGACGAAAAAAACAAAATCGAACTGGATAAGCAGGCGTCGTTTTTGGTTTGGAAGCTCAGAGAGGCCAAATCTGGTCCTGAAGCAATAGAAGAACAGTTGTCCAAGATTAACGATGCTGATGAAAAGGCGTTTTTCCAGCAATCGGTCGAAAAGTACAAACGAGTAATGGGTGTCGCTTAACGCGAACCGTGGCAATGGTTCAATCCAATGCGACGAATGAGGTAACCTCCCTATTCCTTTGCTAAGCGAAATTGAAAAGGTTTCGCTTTTTGCTAAAATCCTTCGCATTAAATTTGAATTTAGAGAGACATCCCGATGGGAAGAAGTTTTGAAGTGCGCAAAGCCTCTATGGCGAAAACTGCAGGCGCGAAAATTAAAGTTTATTCCAAATACGGTAAAGAAATTTACATGTGCGCGAAAAACGGTGGTGGTGATCCAGACATGAACTTGTCTTTGAAGCACCTGATCGCAAAAGCGAAAAAAGACCAAGTTCCTGCGCACGTTATCGATAAAGCGATCGACAAAGCGAACGGTGGCGGTGGTGAAGACTACACTCCAGCACGTTACGAAGGCTTCGGTCCTGGCGGTACTAGCGTTATCGTTGACTGTCTAACAGACAACGGCAACCGTACTTTCCAAGATGTACGCCAATGCTTTGTGAAAGTCGGTGCGAAAATTGGTGTAGAGGGCTCGGTTTCTCACATGTTCGATCACCAAGCGGTATTTCAGTTCAAAGGCGACGATGATGAAATCATCCTAGAAACGCTAATGATGGAAGACGTAGACGTTACTGACGTTGAGCTAGAAGACGGTGTTATCACTGTATTCGCACCTCACACTGAATTCTTCAAAACAAAAACTGCGCTTAACGGTGCATTCCCAGATCTAACGATCGATGTTGAAGAAATCACATTCGTTCCGCAAACTCATACGCCTGTATCGGGTGAAGATGCTGAGAAGTTCCAGAAATTCCTAGATCTTCTAGATGACTGTGATGATGTTCAGCAGGTTTACCACAACGCAGAGCTGTAATTAATTCGCTCATATCGTTGTAAAAAGGCTTCCTCAGGGAAGCCTTTTTTTGATCGCTTTTTCTCAAGCAGAGCTATGCGTTACGATATTTGGAATAACACAGCGACATGATTACACCAAAACAGATACCTTGAGTTAGCATCGCCGTGCCGCCATAGCTAAAGAAGGGAAGTGGGCTACCCATTACTGGCAACAAGCCACTCACCATGCCCGTATTGATAAAAGCATACAGAAAAAAGCTCATCGCTAATGCGCCACTTACCAGCCGACTAAAAAAGTGGTCAGACTGACATGCAAGCAACATAACGCGTGCAGTAATAAACAAGTACAATGCGAGTAAGACTAAACTGCCAACAAAGCCCCATTCTTCCGCATAGGTCGAAAAAATAAAGTCCGTATGACTTTCTGGAATAAAGCCAAGTGTTCCCTGCGTTGCATTCATCCAACCTTTGCCTTTCATACCGCCTGAGCCAATCGCAATCAAAGATTGGATGATTTGGTAGCCCGAACCCAGTGGATCGGACTCAGGGTGCAAGAACTGTGTTACACGGCTCTTTTGATAGGTTTCCATAACGAAGAACCATAAAATAGGTGCTAACGTTAAAATGCTCGCAATAAACCCGCAGATTATTTTCCAGCTCATGCCAGCCAAAAACAAAACGAACAATGCATAAATGATGGTAAAAACTGCACCGTCTAAATCCGGTTGTAGCGCGATTAACCCGGCAGGAATCATTGTAATAAGTAAGCAAAACGCAATTTTCCGACTGTTTGGTCGACCTCCTTCAATATGAAGCATCCAGGCGATCATGATTGGAATGGAAAGTTTGATTAGTTCGGACGGTTGAAAGCGGAAGAAGCCGATATCGAGCCAACGTTGAGAGCCATTGGTGCTATCACCAAATAAAGCGACAGCAAGTAGTAGCGCAACCGCAATAATGTAGAGATATGGAGCTGAGCGCTGATAGCTGGACGCTGGAATCGAGGACATGACCAAGATACAAACTAATGTCAGTCCGCAGCGCGCCAAATGTTTGAAGAGCATCGCCTCATTAAAGCTACTGGCACTCCAGAGAGTGAGCGAACTTAACAGCATGATCGGAATGATCGCCATGAGCAGTGGCAAATCAACTCTTGGGAAATAACGCTTATTCATTTTCAACGACCTAATAACGCACCTATTTTGAGTGCGAAAACAACTAAAACTCGAAGAGTTCAAACTATTCCGATGCTAAGAATCTCGATTTGGAAACAACAGACACCATGCAAAGGTGTGTAAGAAAGGAGAGTGCGACACTGTCTGTTATGGGTAGCTGTGGGATGGATAAATACACTAGCCTCAGATTTTAAGCCAGTGTTTTTATTGTTACTGCCGTAAAAATGTAGAGTTACGAATGAGCGGAATTGTATTTTCTGTTTAAGTGAATGTCATTCATCCTCTCTCAATACCATTCACTCCGCATAATTGCCATTGGTCGCATGCAAAAGCAGCGTGCGATCTTCTCCCTTAATCTGAAACCATCAAATCACGTTCAACTAAGGACAGTACATGATGGTTTCTCAATCTCGCTCAATCAAAGCTCTTAAACTGGCAAGTACGTTTATCGCCGCATTTGCACTCAGCAGCAATTTGGCTCTGGCTAATCCAAGCGAGCGCACACTCAGTCAATTCAACCAAGCAGCGCAAGGTGACTCTGGCTTAGTTGATACCGTTTACGGCGAATTATCCAAACAACTCGAAGAGCAAGGCGCAACACCGGTGACCTTGGTTTACTTAGGCAGTGCTGAGACGTTGCAAGGTCGTGAGGCGTTTATGCCTTGGAACAAGATGAAGTTCACCGAGCGCGGTCTTGCCACAATCCAAAAAGGTTTGGACCTAATGGCGAATCAGCCAGTACCACTGCAAGAGCAACAACGCTTACAAGGTTTGCCGGAATACCAACTAGCCACCGCCATGGCAGCCACCACATTTACTTCTCTACCTGACATGTTCAATCACTTTGAGCGTGGCTACGAGCTGTACCTTTCATTGCTCGATGAGCCGAGTTTTAGTCAGCAACCTTTCGCCGCAACGTCTTGGATTTATCGCTACGCCATTGAAGCAGCACTACGAGCTGAAGATGTTCAACAAGCCAAAACATGGTTAGCGCAAATGGAGCAGTTAGGTGATAGCAATCTAGAAACGCAAACCGCGAAAGCGCTGCTAGCGAAATATTAGGGAGGCGTCATGATCGTTTTTAATCAACTTAGTCGCGATTACGCCCTTGGCAGACAAACCGTACGTGCATTGCGAGACGTGTCTGGTGAAGTGTTTGCCGGCGAAATGGTGGCTCTGTGTGGACCGTCTGGCTCGGGAAAAAGCACCTTACTTAACGTGCTTGGCATGCTGGATACTCAATACCAAGGTCAGGTGACATTTGCAGGCAGCCCATACCCAACCGGACAAATGCAGGCGGCGAAAATGCGTCGTGAAAAGCTTGGTTTTGTATTTCAAAAATTCAATCTTGTCCCCGTGATGACGGCGTTGGAGAACGTGGCGTATCCGTTACACCTCAACGGTTTTTCAAAAGCAGAACAAACCGAGCTCGCTACACAAATGCTAGAACACGTTGGCTTGGGTGAGTTTATTCATCACATGCCCGATAGCCTATCTGGCGGTCAGCAGCAACGCGTGGCAATTGCTCGTGCGTTAGTGCACAAACCAGCGTTGGTGATTGCTGATGAGCCAACAGCAAGTCTTGATAGCCAAACTGCCAACAAGGTCATCGACATTATGAAAGGGCTTGGACACGAGCTAGGCACCACTTTTATCGTCGCCACTCACGACCCTCGCATGGCATCCCGCTGCGATCGAACCATTGAATTGGTGGATGGCAAAATTACCCAAACGTACGCAAGTGTGGAGGAGGTTTCATGGGCAAGCTAATTCCTGTTTCGGTTTGCCTTGCTTGGTTGAATCTGCAACGCAATCGCCGTCGCAGTTTATTGTCGATGCTGATCATTGCCATTGCCGTGTTTGCGTTAACCAGTGCGGGCGGTTTTGGTCTGTACACCTATGACAGTTTGAAAGAGTCGACAGCGCGTGACACGGGGCACCTGACGTTAACCACACCGGGTTACTTTGCCAAAGAAGAAGAGATGCCGCTGAGTAACGGTTTAACTCATGCGGACGACATCACCAAGCAATTGATTGGATTGAATGAAGTGCGAGGCGTGCAGCCGCGAGTTGAATTCAGCGGTTTAATTTCCAACGGCAACAAGTCATCGATCTTTATCGGCATTGGTGTTAACGAGCGCGAATTCGATATGAAAGGGCCGTTTTTAGACGTGCGTGAAGGGCAGACGCTGTCCAACATTCATGCATCGCGTTATGACCCTGCAGAGCCAGAAGTGATGCTTGGCGTTGATTTGGCGAACAACCTAAGTGTGCACGTTGGCGATTGGATTACCTTGCTGGCGACCACTACCGACGGCGCATTGAACGCGTATGACTTCAAAGTTCGTGGTATCTATTCAACTGGCGTGCCTGAGCTTGATAAACGCCAACTGTACGTGCATATCAACAGCGCGCAATCGCTGCTCGGTTCAGACAAAGTCAGTGCGTTATCTGTCTTCCTGTTCGACACCAGTTTAACTAACCAAGTCGAGCAACAAGTGGCTTCGGTTCTGAGTAAGCAAAAACAGAACTTTGGTGATCAAGATATTGAGATTACGCCTTGGCAAGAGCGCGCGTTCTTCTATCTCAAAGTGAAAGATTTGTACGATCGTATCTTCGGCATCATGGGTGCAGTAATGGCGCTGGTGGTCTTTGTTGCGCTGTTCAACACCATGACTATGTCGGTGACTGAGCGCACCCGTGAAATCGGCACCTTATCGGCTCTTGGTAGCTACCCTCGCGAAATTATTGCTGGGTTCTTGCGCGAAGCAGGGTTACTTGCGGTGATTGGTAGCTTAATCGGCGCTTTGTTTACGGCGCTAGTCACCGTCTTACTGATGGTCGTGGATGTGCAAATGCCGCCACCGCCAGGACGCACAGAAGGTTACCCATTAACGATTTACTTCTCTTGGGAGCTGGTAGCTATAGCAGGATTTGCAGTATTGATGATTTGTTTGGTTGCGGCGTTTTTCTCGGCACGCAAAGGGGTGAACAAGCCAATTACGGAGGCACTGATTTATGTTTAATTTCAAATCACTATTACCAATTGCATTGCTGATGGTAACTGGCGTTGCAAGCATCAATACCAGTGCGAATGAAACAGCGTTAGATGCACAGCAAGTCGCGCAATTGATTGAAAAAGCCGACAGCTACCGCTTGCAAGATGATTCCTCCAAAGTGGTGTCATTGGTGCGCTTATATCAAGACCAAGAACTAGATAAAACCCGCCTTTACCACGTGTACACGCGCCCAAATCGTGAATCGCTGGTGGTGTTCAAATCGGCAGTCGAAGCCGGGCAAAAGATGTTGATGATGGGCGACAACTATTGGCTACAAATGCCAAAGAGCCGCCGTCCGATTCGCATTACGCCAATGCAGAAGCTGCTTGGTGAAGCGTCTATCGGCGACATCTCAACTTTGACGTGGAGCCAAGATTATCAAGGTGAATGGAAAGCGACAGAAACTGTCTCGGTAAACGGGGAAAGTGTCGCGGCTTATCACCTTGCGTTAACCGCGAAAACCAAAGGGGCGAGCTATCAGAAGATCGACTTGTGGTTGTCTGAGCAAGATGCGTTTCCAATCAAAGCTGATCTTTACTTGCGCTCTGGCAAACTCGCCAAGCAAGCGCAATATGGGCGTGCAACTGACAAAGGTGAAGACTACGTCAGTGAGATGACCTTGCTTGATAGCATTCAGCCGAGCAAAAAGACCGTTATCGAGTATCAAGAGATCGTGCCTTGGCAGCTGGACAACAAGTTCTACAACCCAAGCTATTTGCCGAAAGCCAATACGACTCAGCTTTAGCCTGAACTCCTTAAATAGAACCATGAAAACGAGCAAGGAAGTCACATGAAATCGCACCAGCCTAACCTTAACAAAAGCACCAGTTTGTTGATTGCTGCGTCGTTGTGTGTGGGCGCAGCAGCCCCAGTTTTTGCCAATGATGAGCTGAGTTTTGAGTGGGATTGGGCTGTCAGTTACGAAACTGCCAAGCAGCGTGATAGCGCATTTATGCAGGCGCAGGGCAGTTCTCGTGATTCACTTAATGCACTGTTGGATGTGCAAGTGAACTATCAAAACTTCAGTGGCTTGTTCGCTCTGTACAGCCAAGGTTTGTACCTCAACCAACAAGGAGAGAGTGACTGGTGGAGTGAAGCTGATAACCAACTACTGATTCGAGAACTTGCTTGGCTAGGGGAGTGGCAAGTCGGTGACACCACACTTGATGTGAGCTTAGGTAAGTTGCGCATTGATTGGGGCGTGGGTTATGGCTACCGACCTTTGGATCTGTTTAAGCCTTATCGACAAAATCCTGTTGGCTTAGTAGCAGAAGAAGGTGCGGGTGTGTTTTCACTCTCACACTACGATATGGCAGGCGAGTGGACGGTTATTGCAACGGATTCAAGCTGGGGGCAACAAGACCAGAGTGCTCTTGATCAAGCCGCAGAGCAACAAGGTGTTGGTATTCGTCGTTATGCACTGGTGGGTGGCACCGAGTATCAACTTATTGGTTATTACGATGATGTGCGCCGAGGTTTGCTTGGCTCCAGTGCCATTGCCGTGTGGGATGAATCCATCGCCATGCACGGATCAATACTGTGGCAAAAGCAAAGTGTCGGCTATCAGTTTCAGCAGGATGCTCTTTACCAATCCGTTTCAGTTGAGGAGCAGGGAAGCGCATTCCAAGCTTTAGTTGGGGTGAACTGGGCAAACCAAGCCGGACACAACGTGATTGCTGAATATTGGTACGACAGCCGAGCATGGTCGAAAAGCGAATGGCAACAAGCAATAGAGCGTGGCGAATTACTCTCTCAGCTCCCTGATCCTAACAACTCTCTGTTGGCTAGCAGCGCTCTACTTGCGACAAGCTACGCCCAAGGGTTTCAGCACGCCAATATCGTTCAGCATAACGTAATGCTGCACTGGAGTTGGGATTTGGAAGCGTGGGCTGCATGGAACGGTAAAGCGGATATGGGC
This sequence comes from Vibrio sp. Vb0598, assembly GCF_033338935.1. NCBI lineage: Bacteria > Pseudomonadati > Pseudomonadota > Gammaproteobacteria > Vibrionales > Vibrionaceae > Vibrio > Vibrio sp. Vb0598. Next base: position 223,411 of record NZ_JAWOTP010000003.1, read on the forward strand.
TGGCTAAGTGATGTAACCCCTACGTTGGATGTGATGTTGGCGCCACAAGATGGCGGTGTGATTGTCACGCAGTGGCTTAACTACCAATGGATTGATACTGGCGATCAAAGTGTAGAAGTGGAAGTTGCCGCACGCTTTTTAACCGGAGACGACCAATCTGCTTACGTACAAATCAATGATAAGCATATGATTGTTTTTAACATCAAAGGGAAATTCTAAATGTGTTCAGCAAAATCAGTGGTAAAAAGTGGATGGCCGCGTAGCTTATTAGTGACCACGGCATTTTGTCTCTTTATCGCAGCAATGACGCTCTCGGTTTGGGGCGGTCCATTTTACATTCATGTGGCGGTTAGCTTTGGATTTGGCTATTCGGCTATCTTCTTCTCATGGTTGATTGACCGTTTGTTTCCAACCATCCCACGTATGATAGAAGTGGTGTGTTCGCTTGTTGCCTGTTTATTGTTTGGGGTGATTAATGCGCAATTTTGGCTCGGAGAGTATTTTGGTATCTCCGATATGATCCCTGTTGGCTTAATGGGATTACTGTTTAGCGGTATGTGTTATTTCTATTTTTACTCGCGTGAGAAAGAGGCGGTTGCTCAACGAGAGTTGGAAGCCATCAAGCGCGAGAAAGCAGAGCAAGATCGTGCGCTCTTGCTGAGTCAGCTTAAGCAGATGCAAAGCCAGATTGAACCGCATTTTCTATTCAATACCTTGGCGAATATCAGCGCGCTCATGTCGCAAGATGTCGATAAAGCCAAGCTGATGCTAGAACAGTTGACCGCGCTGCTGCGAGCAACGCTAAAAAGCTCACGCGAAGAACACACCACCATAGACAATGAAACGGCGTTACTTGAGGCTTACTTAAGCATCCAACAAACCCGTTTAGGTGACCGACTCAGTTACAAGATTGAGGTGGAAGAGGGATTAGGCAGAACCGAGCTACCGCCGATGATGCTTCAACCCTTAATCGAAAACGCCATTATCCATGGTATTGAGCCAAAGCGAGAAGGTGGTGAAGTCAGCTTGCTGATTAAGCGCGAACAGAAGAACTTGAAGATTGAAGTCAGAGACACAGGTGTTGGCTTGAATCACGTGAGTGGTCACATGGGCTCTGGCGTGGGTCTAAGTAATCTCAAGCAGCGAGTTGAAGCTTTGTTCGCAGGGCAAGGAGAGGTCTCTATCAGTGAGTCTGCTCAGGGTGGCGTTTGTGTTCGCCTTAGCTGGCCAATGGGATCGTAATCAAGGAAGAAAGGAATGAATACAGGGTTTACTGCCATTATTGCTGATGATGAACCGTTATTGAGGCGTCATCTTGATAAAAGCCTAGCTGAAGTGTGGCCAGAGCTAGAGGTGATAGCCAAAGTCGCCGATGGTGAACAAGCGTTGCAAGCCATTGAGCAAAGCCAACCTGACATTGCGTTTCTTGATATTCGTATGCCAGTTTTGGATGGTATGACATTAGCGCAAAAACTCAATCAACTCGCCAACCCACCTTTGATTGTGTTTGTCACCGCGTACGATGATTACGCTATAAAAGCTTTTGAGCAAAATGCCACCGATTATTTGCTCAAGCCTATTTCAGATGAGCGCCTTCTGACGACGTGTGAAAGAGTGAAAGCACGCCTTGCTAAGCGAGAGCAAGAAAGCAGTAATGTGCAGATGAGCAGCCTGTTAGAACAGTTGCAGCAATTATCCGCTCCACAAACTCCGCAATATCTTCAGTGGATCAAAGCGACGCAAGGGGAAGACATTCATCTGATCGCCACGTCTGATGTGTTGTATTTCAAAGCGGAAGAAAAATACGTTTCTGTGTATGCCCAGCAAGGACAAGGCAAAGTGCAGGAGTATTTGATTCGTACATCGTTGAAAGAGTTGATAGGGCAGCTTAACCCAGAACAGTTCTGGCAAGTACACCGTTCAAGCGTGGTGCAAGTGTGCAAAATTAACAAAGTAAACAAAGACTTTGCTGGCAGAATGTTTGTTCACGTTGGAGAAAACAAGCTCCCTGTGAGCCGTGCATCTCAAAGTTTATTCAAAGGAATGTAATCGCTAGAACTGCTCACTCTTTACACTGTAAACTCGCTGCTCTTAACCCACATTATCAAGGAAGATAAATGAGTTATCGCGTAACCCTGTTAAATGCGACGGGAGAACTGTCTCCAATCTCTGAGTATTTGCATCAGAAACTTGATGATCTGAGCTCACAACTTTCTAGTTACTTTGATTTGAGTAACATTGACCTCACCATTAGCCCGTTTGATCGCAATGACGTACCGCAGACGGGGATTGGTGGCTATTGCTTAAGTGCCTATCGTGTAGAGATTCTGCTTGATACTCAACGTACTGATATTAAAAACGTTATTGAGAAAGAACTGGCTGCGGTGTTAGCGCATGAGTTGCATCACCTGTTCCGTATGCGAGCGGGAGAAAGTGGCGTTGCACTTGGTGATGTACTAATTATGGAAGGGTTAGCTTGTCACTTCGAACGTAAGGTGAATGGCGGCGTCACTCCGACCTTGTTTGAGCAAATCAAAGATCAAGATTGGCGCCCTTTCTACGCTGAGATGAAAGGCAAGTTGACCAGCTTAGATTACAACTTCGACGCTTACTTTCTTGGCAGCGATGAAAGCCGCTGGCCGAAATACATGGGGTATTGGGTTGGGTACAACCTTGTTGCTGAATATCTGGCTGATTTTCAAGGCTCTGAACTGGATTTGGTTGGAGCCAAAGCTGAGCTTTTCTATCAATAACTTCGTTATAAGCCCAACTAATCGGCTGAGTCATAAAAACAAAAAGCGCCTAAGTCATCAGACGTTAGGCGCTTTCTTCGTTTTATAGCGACGATTTCTCTGCAGAGGCGAATGGGCTTATTCGCTGATCGTCACTTTCTCGATAATGATTGGATCGCATGGCACATCATCGTGACCAAGTTTAGAGGTCGTTTTCACTTTCGCTATGCGATTTACGACATCCATACCCGCGGTCACTTTACCAAACACGGCGTAGCCCCAGCCTAGGTTGGTGGTTGCGGTGTGGTCTAGGAAATCATTGTCTTCTAAGTTAATGAAGAATTGTGCTGTTGCAGAGTGCGGTGCATCGGTTCGTGCCATTGCGATAGTGCCAACAAGGTTCTTAAGACCACGGTTTGCTTCGTTCGCGATTGGTGCGCGCGTTGGCTTTTCTGCCATGTCTTCGGTATGACCGCCACCTTGAATCATAAAGCCGTCGATAACGCGGTGGAACATGGTGCCGTTGTAGAAGCCATCTTCACAGTATTTTTTGAAGTTCTTTGAGCTAACTGGCGCTCGTTCTAGGTTCAGTTCAATCTCGATATCACCGAAATTGGTGGTCATAATAATCATCTGGTTTTGCCCTTATGGATGCTAAGTTGGCGGCATTATAGCTAAGACTTCTGAGGATAGCAGAAATAAAAACAGCGACGTTTGGCGTCGCTGTTTGCATAGTGAATGGGTGAGGAAAGCGTTAAACCGTAAAGCGACCGACCAAGTCGTACAGCTCGTTAGCTTTGTGGTTAAGGTTGCCACTGCCTGCACGGTTTTGGTTGGCAAGGTGTGCCGATTGGCTGCTTTGTTGAGAGATCACTTCAATACGTTGTGAAATCTCTTGGCCAACTTGGCTTTGCTCTTCAGTTGCCGTTGCGATAAGCGTGTTCATGTCCATGATGTTAGCAATTGCGGCTTGGATTTCTTGCAGTGCGGCAGAGGCTGCTCGTGCTTCTTCTACCGTTGCTTCACCACGCGCTTGGCTTGAACCCATGGCTTTCACTGCCGCATCCGAGCCAGACTTCAACTGCTCGATCATTTGGTGAATTTCGCCTGTGCTGTCTTGAGTGCGACTTGCCAGTTTACGGACTTCATCGGCAACGACTGCGAAGCCGCGACCTTGTTCACCAGCACGGGCTGCTTCAATGGCTGCGTTCAGTGCCAATAGGTTGGTTTGCTCGGCGATGTCTTGAATAACCTCTAGCGAAGAAGAAATGTTTTTTACGTCGCTCTCTAAACGAGAAATCACCGTGCTGGCTTCTGACACCTCTAGCGCGAGTGCTTCGACAGAGTTCGCTGCCGAATCAACAATGTGTTTTGCTTGTTGTGAGTTTTCATCGGCGTCTCTGGCTGATTGCGCTGCTTGGTTAGCGTTGTTTGAAATCTCGTGCGCCGTTGCTGTCATCTCGGTCATTGCCGCTGCGACTTGTTCGGTCTCTTCACGTTGACCAGAAGCCAACTCGTCCACTTGCGATGCACGCTGTGACATCTCGTTGGTCTCTGAAACCACTTCTTGTCCTACGTGGCTAACGCTCTTGATGATGCCTTGCAGGCTTTCAACGAAGATATTGAAGTTACGGCTCAGCTGCGTGAACTCCGGCACGCTTGATTCTTCCATGCGCGCGGTTAAATCTGCATCGCCTTGTGCGAAAGAGTGAATTGAAGCATCAAACTGCTCAATAGGTTTCATGATGCTGCGGTTAACAAATACGGCAAAGACTGCAACTATCGCTGTTATCGAGGCACAAAACAGGGCTATCGCAGTTAGTGTGGTGTTGAGATCTTCGTGTGCGGCTTTTTCCATGTCTGCCACAATGGCGTCGATATCGTCCGTGTAGAAACCCGTTCCCAACATCAAGTCCCATTCAGGAATAAAGACTGAGTAGCTGAGTTTCGGTAGTGCTTCACTCTGACCGAGTTTCGGGAAGTAATAAGTCGTGAACTCGCCAGTTTTGGCATTTTTTAACAAATCCTGAATCAGGTAATTGCCTTTCTTGTCCTGCAAGTTATAGAAGTTTTCCCCGATGCCTTTGGTGTTTTTGCCCACCACGACGCGAACGCCTTTTGAATCATAACCAAAGATGTAGCCGGATTGACCAAACTCTAGTTGTTTTAAGATAGGCAGAGCCTCTTCCAGTGGGGCATTTTGTGCGAGTAGCGGCTCGACAGCGGAACGCGCCATTTGTACGTAGCTTTTGAGTTCGGCTTTTTTCATCTCCATCATTCGACTTCGAGTTTGCTCAATCTCGTGCTCGTTGTAGGCTGTGGTTTGTACGTAGGTGAACCACATCATGCCTATTGCCATAGTTAGAATTGGAATTATTGAAAGGATATATAGTCGTTTTCTGATCGTCAGATTCATAGAGACGTCCTTCTCTCGGCGCAGCGTTACAAGTGACAAGCTGAATAAGCTTGCCTGATAAAAGTGTTAATACTTATTGTTGTAATGCTTAGAGATTAACCGAGTTACTCAATCAGAAGTACTGGAAATTTGTAAATCTAGACGAAGGTCGTAGCATTTTTAAGCGGGATCACAATTAACGTGAACACGACCCACTATTGCAACGAGAAGTCCCTGTTAACCAATATGAGACGCGATACCTATTCTTTGCGAATTTGAGGTAAAGCCAGTCAGCAACAGGTTTAACGAGGCGCCAACGCAGTGGAGCGTAGAGCCAACCGCGACCAACTAATTGCCACGCACGATGAGTCACGTCCAACCCAAGCAGAAGCTCCCCCTTTTCGTTGAGGGCGTGCAAAATGGTGTTGGCTTGTTCAGGAGCGATCTGAGGATAATCTGCGAATGCATCACTATAGATATCGACGGTTTTGATGTGCTGCTTGGCATCGCGTTGTTTTAGCGCCTTCATCTCTTTGGCACAAAGCGGGCAGGTTCCGTCATAAAATATGGTGAGTTTTGTCATTGCGGTCTTCTTGTTTGAGATTTTCTAATCGCTTTTACGTGGCGAATTTTCTTTTGGTTCATTGTTTTGCAAGTAATGCAGCCAATTGTCGCGAATGTTGCCGTAATTGAATTGGCAGAACTCTTTGCGATCACGCAGGTAGTCTTTTTCTACTTCATCGAGTAAGGCTTTGTATTGCTCAGGATCACTACCGTACACCAAACATAACGTTGAAAAGTAACGCTGCAAATCAAAGCTGTGTTCGTCAATGTACTCGCCAAAATCGTAGTAGTCCGGTCTGTCGTCGGATTCGAATGCGAACATGTCGGCGGCGCTAATGGCCATATCTGCGCCATCTTCTAGGAAGTCAATCATTAAAATAGTGGCAAAATTATCGACCGCATCTTCTTCTTTTCCGAGAACAGGGATGCTTTGATCTTCGATGTAAGCATGTCCAGCTTCATGAAGTAAAGTGTGCAATAACGTATCTAGCGCCCCTGTTTTTGGGGATTTTCCGAAGCGTTCTTCATACTGATTATTGGAGAAGTAATTGAGCGACTCCAAATAAAAAGTGTAAGGAACGTATATTGTGTGTGTATCAGGATCATACATTGGACCATCTTCTCCGCCGTAAACCAGCGTGAGAGCTTTATCAAATGGAAAGTAGGCCTGAGATAGCTCAGCAAAGATGGTGTTTACATCGCTGCTTTGAATAGATTGTTGGGCGATTTTTTCATGAGTTGTCTCTACGGGAGAATATTGAATACGAATGTTTTCAGCTGCTGTAGCTGATGAGACGACGCTGAGTAATAGTGCAGGGCAAAGCGAATGAATGTTCATGTGGGACTCTTGTTATTGAATAACTTGTATAAAAAATTATACATGTTTTTGTCTGATGCATAGTTGGGGTTGTACTCATTAGCCAAAGTCGGGACGTCGGTCTCGAAAAGCAATCATGATAACATCGCATATTTCGGCTGCTTGGTTCTCTAGGGCGTTTATCAAGACCTCTTGGATAAGAACGGCGGTGAAGTTATTAGCTATGCATCGTATTCTAAGAAGCTTACTGAGTAACTGTGCTTCGATCTTTATCTGTGAAAATGATAATAGGCAGTTAATCATTGCAAGGTTTAACTATGGGGTTGGTGAATGTCACTGAATTGAAGAAAATTATCAGCGATATGTTATAATCCTGCTCCGTTGTGACGAAAACGTTTGTTGCAGCCTGAGAGTTTCCTTGGATTCGGCTCGTTTATACACCATGAGCCAGAGTTGAAAAGCTACGACAGGAACAGGCAAACCCAATTGTTTTGAACGCGCTCTCGGCGTTTAGCGGTTACAACGGGAAGGAACTTTGTTTGATAGTAATTGACACATTCTGTTTAAGTAAGGGAGCCCGAAGTGGTTCAGAAAGTGTCACCCAGAATTTACTCACAACACGACAGCCCAAGCGATAACGCACAGGTATTGCGAGGGGCCATTTGAAGGAGCTGTATCAGCTCCTTTCACATTTAAGGGCTTGCTAACAGCGTAAAAACTGACACATCGCTTAAGGAGCGCCCCTTAAACTAGCCTAAGGCGCATCTACACCAACTTTTTGAGTATTTTCGAAACAATAAAGCGAGAAAATTTGCTATTGAACGAAGGTTAAACTAACACTCATTCATTACGGAGAATGAAGAGAACAATAATAAGAGGCGATATGAATCATTTAATATCTGTAGGTGCACTGGAGTCCTTCTTGGTCGCAATCAGTGTGCTTTTCCTGGGGCATTTTATTAATGCTAAGCTACCGATTTTAAAGAAATTCAACATACCTGAGCCGATTGTAGGTGGTCTTATTGTAGCCTGCATGATTACTGCTCTTCATTTCAACGGCATCGATTTAGAGTTCGACTTGCCATTACAAAATACGTTTATGTTAATGTTTTTTGCGACAGTTGGTTTGGCCGCAAATTACACTCAGTTGATGAAAGGAGGTGCGAAGGTTTTTATCTTCTTAGCTGTCGCATCGTTTTACATCATCATACAAAACGGCGTTGGCGTTTCACTTGCGGCGGCGCTCGGTTTAGATCCTTTGATGGGGTTAATTGCTGGCTCGATTACTCTGTCTGGTGGTCATGGTACAGGTGCTGCGTGGTCACAAACCTTTCAAGACGTGTATGGATTGGATAACGTCTTAGAAATTGCAATGGCATCAGCGACTTTTGGTTTGATCATCGGCGGTATCATTGGTAGCCCTGTAGCGCAGCGCCTAGTCGAAAAGAACAGCATAGAGTCTGAGTATGGTCGTGGTGGTCGAGATGCCAAAACTCACGAGAAATTCCCGGAGTTGGTGACTTACAATGAATACGAAGAAGATAAAGTAACGGCGAAAAAAGTGGTGGAGAAACTCTTCTTCCTACTGATCTGTGTTACTGGGGCCAAGTATGTCGAGCAATGGGTAAGCACGTATGAAATCTCATGGCTGATGATTCCAGACTTCGTATATGCGCTATTCATTGGTGTGATCATTACGAATTTCTTGGAAGTGACCAAGATTCGTAAGTTAGATGCCGAAACGGTCGATATGTTAGGTACGGTATCGCTATCTCTGTTCTTAGCGATGGCTCTGATGAGCTTGAAGTTATGGAATATCTTCGATCTAGCGATTCCATTCTTGGTTATTTTAGCTGTGCAGTCTGTCGTCTTAGCAATCTTTACGTACTATGTTACGTTCAAAGTGATGGGAAGCAACTACGATGCTGCGGTTATTGCAGGGGGGCACTGCGGTTTTGGCTTGGGTGCAACCCCAACAGCCGTAATGAACATGGGTTCAATCGTTAACCGATTTGGCCCGTCGCCACAAGCATTTATGGTGGTGCCAATTGTGGGCGCTTTCTTTATCGACATCGTCAACTTAATTATCTTGCAAGGCTACATTTCATTCCTTGGTTAAAGTTAAGTGGATGAGCTCCTAGAGGCGAAATAAAAACGGTCACAACACTGGTTGTGACCGTTTTTTTATGACTTGGTTTGGTCGTTTATTGAACGAAGAATTATTGGATAGTTCGGCTGAACTTGAGGCTAGCTGTCCAACCAAGAATACCAATGAAGGCGTAAATGCCAACGTTTAACCAACCCGCTTGAGGAATGGCATTGAATGGGTTTGGTGTAATAATGGCGTGCAGCGGAAGGTAAAGCACTTCGGAGAAAAACTGATCTAGCCCGTAGAAACCAAAAAGTGCGATAGGCATCCAACGCAGCGCATAAATGGCGATAAACAAAATGACCAGTGGTGAGTTCACTTTTTGTGAAATAGCCATCGCAGTTAATGCCAGCGGTAACAGCAGAATACCGGCGAAAAACATTCTGATTAAAAACTCTCCCCAATGCAGCAGCACGTAACCTAACGAGGCTTGGCGGTACAATAAAGCCAATTGGTGATCAGTAGAGATGTTCAGCAACCACAACATTAAATTTGCAGCGAGTACGAGCACCGAGCAGACGAGCGGAATCACCAATAAGCCAAATCCTAGCTTCACTAAATGGGTTTTTATGTCACTGACAGGCATACTGCGCCAAAACATAATGCTGCCTTCCGCCCGTTCTTTGCGTAGCGTTCTTGGGAAGTACTGAACGGCTAACAAGATAGACAGCAGCCCTGCTCCTCCGGTAATCAACATATTGACATCATCGCCAAGCTCTTTGTGAATGTCACTGACATCGCCACCAAAGCTCATTTGGAAAAACATATTGTGTTGTAGAGTGTCGTTACTCATTAAACTCACAAAGAGAATAACTCCACACGCCAACACAAACAGTGGAATACGTAAAACAAGAGGGTTTTCTAACCACTCTTTTTGCAACATCGCGACAACTGAACGCATTACGCTGCCTCCTTCTGCAATGCTAAAAATAGATCCGCTAACTTCACCCCATGGATGGAGCCCATTGTTTCTGCTTGTTGGGCATACTGGGCTTTGAGTAACCATTTCGTTGAACCGAGGCCTTTTTGTGACGAGAGTGGGTTCATCGCTTCAATTTGTGTGCGGTGCTCGTCGTTGGCTTCAAGAATGAAATAGTCTTCACTGATACTGTCCATCGAGGTTTGCAGAACGGGGCGACCATGCTTAAGAATCAGAACATCTGTCAGCAAGTGCTCAATCTCTGATACTTCATGACTGGCGATGATCAACACGCGATCGCCGTCGTGAAACCATTCCAATAAGTGACGATAAAACGTCTCGCGATACACGAGATCTAACCCGAGTGTCGGTTCATCCAATATGAGGATTTGGGTGTTGGTTGCGATCACAATCGCGAGGTGTAATTGCACCTTCATCCCTTTGGATAAAGATTTGATACGCGCACGAGGTTTGATGTCCGTTTGACGAAGTAGCGTATCTGCTTGGGCGCGATTGAACCCTGGATGCACGCCCTCGGTATAGTTAAGCAGTTGAGCAACGGTCATCCAATCTGGCAGAACGTTGACATCCGAGATGTAGGATAAGCTCTGCATTATCTTGTCGCGTTGCATAATAGGTTCAAATCCGTTGATACGAATAGTGCCCTGATATTCATGTGCACCGAGTAGGGCATTAATAAGCGTTGATTTACCTGCGCCATTATGGCCGAGTAAGCCAAGTACTTGTCCTGCATGTAGGTCGAAACTCACTTCATGCAGTGCTTCTCCTTGTTGCTGATATTGCTTGGAGACGTTGTTTACACTGACTAATGCGCTCATTGGTCACCTTTCAAGTGTGGTTTTAGTTGTTGAATGAATTCGTCGAGTGACATATCCAGACGCTGTATTGTGTCGGCTATCTGCGGAATTTGTTGCTGAAGAAAACGTGCCTTCTCGTCTGCGAGTAATTTGAGCTTTGCTCCTGAAGCGACAAACATACCTTGACCGCGTTTTTTCTCCACTAGCCCGTCATCAACAAGCAATTGATAGCCTTTCATAACGGTGAGGTGGTTAATTTTCATATCTGCAGAGATGCTACGGACGGAGGGCAGAGCATCGCCTTCTTGCCAGACACCTTGCAGTATTTGCTGCGTGATCTGGTCTGCCAACTGTCGAAATATCGGTTGGCGATCATGCCAATTAGTCATGAGTGAATCTCTTGGTTGAGATGGTGTTATATATATGTATAACACCTAGTGCGTTAGAGAGAAAGTAATAATTTAAAACCTAGTGTATCCGCCTGTCTTATTCGCTCTAAATATCCACCTATGTGGTCGTTGTTTTGAGGTTTTGTTTTATATGGAAATTAATTGCTTCTCATAAGTTGAGAAGTGTTGTTTTTCTCTTCCCATCAATACACTTATCGCCTGTTCTAAATGAATATTCTCACTGAATGATAATTAGCATAATTTTAGGTCTGCCTATTTCTTACTTGATGAGAATCAATGGTCAAAGAGGCCTAGAAAACAAAAGTTTCGAGAGGCAATCTGACTGGCTTAGGCACCTATCTCACGTTGAGCGCGTGCTCAATGAATGAGAAAGAGTAGAGTAAAGAGGTCTCATGAATCAGGTAATATCTATCGGCCCACAGGAGTCGTTCCTCGTCGCAATTTGCGTGTTGTTTTTAGGGCAGTTCATCAATACCAAGTTACCAACCTTAAAAAAATTTAATATTCCAGAGCCAATTGTTGGTGGTCTAGTGGTCGCTTGCGTCATCACGACGATGCACTTAAACGGTGTGGATGTTTCCTTTGATTTACCACTGCAAAACGTCTTTATGCTGATGTTTTTTGCAACCGTTGGCTTAGCGGCAAATTACACCCAACTGATTAAAGGCGGTGCGAAGGTTTTCATCTTCCTAGTTGTGGCATCGGTCTACATTCTTATCCAAAATGCGGTCGGCGTGTCCTTAGCAACAGCGTTGGGGTTAGATCCACTCATGGGGTTGATCGCCGGATCCATTACGCTTTCTGGCGGACATGGAACTGGAGCTGCGTGGTCGCAAACTTTTCAAGAAATGTATGGTTTGCATAATGTTCTAGAGGTGGCAATGGCTTCTGCTACATTTGGCTTGGTGATGGGCGGGATTATTGGCAGCCCTGTTGCACAAAAGCTACTAAACAAACACAACTTGGAATCGGAATACGGACGCACCAATCAAAGTCATCAGAGTTTCCCTGAACTGGTGACGTACAACGAACATGAGGAAGATCGTGTCACAGCGAAAAGAGTCGTTGAAAGCTTGTCCATCATTCTACTTTGCGTGACAGGCGCGAAGTATCTGGAGAGTTGGGTAAGCAGTTTTGACATCAAGTGGCTAATGATTCCCGATTTTGTGTATGCGCTGTTTATTGGTGTTGTTATCACTAACATCATGGAAGTGACGAAGGCGCGCAAGGTTGATTTAGAAACCGTTGATATTCTTGGCACGGTTGCACTATCTCTATTTCTTGCCATGGCCTTGATGAGTTTGAAATTGTGGAATATTTTCGATCTTGCGATCCCATTCCTTATTATTCTTGCTATTCAGTCGGCAGTGTTGGCGATGTTCACTTACTACGTAACATTCCGCATGATGGGAGGCAACTACGATGCGGCGGTGATCGCTAGCGGACACTGCGGTTTTGGGTTAGGTGCTACACCGACTGCGGTCATGAATATGGGCTCCATCGTGAGTCGATATGGCCCATCACCACAAGCATTTATGGTGGTTCCAATTGTCGGTGCATTCTTCATCGACATTGTGAATTTAGTGATTTTGCAAGGATGCATCGCTTTTATTAAATAACATTCGCTTTTTTACCGAAATAACAAAGCCAGCACCTATACGCTGGCTTTGCTATTTGTAACACGAAATCTTGTTTGCCTGACTTCAAGCCGTGAAATCAATGCGTTACTATGACGATATAGTGTTCAATTTTGCAGCAGCATGAGGTACCCACATGTCTGAAAAAATATCGACGTCGGCATTAGCGAAAATGCGCAAGGTAGAAGCTAAGCTGCTGTTTGCCGATCTCAAACGTGCAGGCTACATCGTTCGCCAAGATGAAAAGTGGATTTTGACCGAAGAAGGGGCAAAGTTTGGCGGTGAGTATGTGGATCACCCTAAATTTGGCCAGTTCATCGTCTGGCCGGCCAACTTACATATTGAGCTGACTCCCAGCTCAGGGAAAACATTGAGCGCGACACAACTGGGTGAAAAGCTGAAATTGAATGCGAAGCGCATGAACCAGCTTTTGAGTGAACTGGGTTGGTTGACCAAATCCGAAGAGGGATGGAGTGTCACAGAAGCTGGTGTGCGCGCTGGTGGGCAGCAAAGAACCGATAAAGAAACACAAAATACCTTTGTCGTATGGCACGATGTGGTGCTGCGTAACAAGCGTCTTAAGCAGTCTGTCATTGAGTTTTTAGGGCAAGACGCGGAGTCACATTCTACGGATAAATCGTACTCAAGCTTTCGCCAAAAATTTGAAGCCAAGCACCGAACATTAGATGGGCATTACGTACGCTCTAAGGGTGAGTTGCTCATTGACAACTGGCTGTACTTGGCTGGTGTAGTGCACGCTTATGAGCGTCAGCTGCCGATTGACCAAGATGTCACTAGCGATTTTTACTTACCAGGCGGTAAAGTCTATTTGCAATTTTGGGGAAGTGACGATGGGGAGATGGCTCAGGCCGACCGTGAGACCATTCGTACTGTTTATGAGCAGCATCATTTCAATCTTATCGAAGTCGAACCGAGTGAACTAGACAAGTTGGATGAAGTGCTTCCTAAGCGTCTTCGTCAGTTTGGTATTAAAGCTTATTGACGACTTAAGCCCGCTGTTCAGATAAGAAAAAACCCGTGTTCAACACGGGTTTTGTATTTTTAGTGTATTTCTAGGCTGCAATCCTATGGGTTAAAAGCCTTTGATGTTTTCTGCTTCTAGCTCAGAGAAGTACTTCACTGTCTTCACTTTCAGTTCTTGTTGAGCTGGTTCGTCGCATACGATCACCGCTTTAGGGTGAAGCTGAAGAGCAGAAACTGTCCATAGATGGTTTACACAACCTTCCACGGCTGCTTCAAGTGCCTGAGCTTTGTTATGACCAGTGACCAAGATCATCACTTCTTCTGAGTCTAGAAGCGTACCAACACCGATAGTCAGCGCGTATTTAGGCACTTGGTTGATATCGCCGTCAAAGAAGCGAGAGTTCGCAATGCGAGTGTCTTCAGTGAGGGTCTTGATGCGAGTACGAGAAGAAAGAGATGACGCTGGCTCGTTGAACGCGATGTGACCGTCGTTACCCACGCCGCCCATGAACAGGTTGATCTTGCCGTAAGACTTAATTTTGTCTTCGTAACGCTTACATTCTGCGTCGTGATCGTCTGTGTTACCGTTCAGTAGGTTGATATTTTCTTCTTGAATATCAATGTGATTAAAGAAGTTGTTGTACATGAACGAGCGGTAAGATTCTGGGTGATCCGCAGGGATGCCAATGTACTCATCCATGTTAAAAGTCACGACGTTTTTGAAGCTGACTTCGCCGGCTTGGTAAAGCTCGATTAGGGCTTTGTAGGTTGCTAGAGGAGTGCCACCAGTTGGTAGACCCAGAACGAATGGACGCTCAGCAGTAGGTTTAAAGTCGTTGATACGCTTAGCGATATGCGCAGCTGCCCACTTACCTACTTGTGCTGCTCGAGTTAACGGGATAAGTCTCATTTTGTGCCCCTAGTTATTGGAATTGACGATGTACTGAAACATTAATTCGCATTATAAAATAAGTAATGGCGAACTGCTATTGTTTTAGGTCAAAATTTTGCTTTTTCTTTAACCAATGTTGGTTTTGTCGACGATTTTTATATCTAAATGCTTTTATAAGACGATTTTTTACAAAGAAATTGCATTATGAAACTGACGAATCAATAGATAAAATTTATGATCTAAATTAAGTTCTGCCTTCGCACTTAACCTTGTTTTTTAACAACCTACAGAGTGCGAAATCGCACACGAACTTCAAATATTATGGGTTAGATATGGCATGGCGCTCATTCTTTAACCATAATTGAAATGTGTAAACCAGTGAGGAATTCGGTATGAAAAATGAGTTAGATCCGAGCAAAGTACTACAGGCTTACGAATGTGTGATGAACAACGGTACACCAACCGAATTTGGTAAAATGTATGAAGGTGTAGAAGCGTTTTCTGACTACGATGGGTACAACGTTTTCTTGAGAGGGAATGGTGTTGAGCTAAAAATTGGCTTCCACAACACCTATCACTTGGAATATGACCAAGAGCATTTGAAAGAGAGCTTTCTGAAAAAGATTGCGACGCTCGCCAAGTAAACGGTCATCACCCAAATATTAAAAAAGCCCTTGGGAGAATGCCCCCTTGGGCTTTAGGAGAAGAAATGAGCTTGTCTTGCTCGCTCAGTAAAGTCAAACGAGCTTTCGCCTACTGCTAGAAAAAGGCGAGAACTAGGTTATTGGTTATTAATCGTCTTCAACCAAACTCTCTTCAATGTATTCTTCTGTGGCGTCAGGCTTGTTACGACCATTTAGCGTATGGAAGCGCTTGCGACCACGAGCAAGTTGGGTGTACTTTAGCCACGTACGCTCAAGTTTTGTTTTTGCTTTGCCCGGGTTTTCTAACACCTTGATGAAGTGTTTCTCTTCGCTGTTTTCAGGTGTTAATTCGCCTGACTCTAAGCCAAGCATTGTATCCCCATAAATTGTTAGGATTTCCTCTTCTGAAAGAGTAAAATCGCCAGACTTTGCAAAGCCGCGTGGGAATTTTACGTTATCGTAAAAACGTTTTTTGCCATGACGGAATTCAGTGTCAGACATGTCAACAGCCTCTGTAACCGTTATTGATGAATGTAGTGAACTTACGGCGAAAATTAGGCTTAAATCTAACAAAAGAAAAACAAAACTTTTTTGTCGTCATGATTTTAATTAGTTGTTAATCTGGTTTTATATTAACCAGGAGATGGTTTATGGATGTAAAAGTCTTTCGAACATTTTTAGAGCTGGCAAGAGTTCGTCACTTCGGACGTGCTGCTGAGAACCTTTATATTACCCAAGCCGCTGTGAGCGCACGTATCAAACAATTGGAAAGTTACTTCGATACGCAATTGTTTATTCGTGATCGAAATAACATAAAGTTGACCTCTGCAGGTGAGCGCTTAATCAGCTATGCCGAGGTAATGGTCACTACATTGCAACAAGCGAAGCTAGAATTATCGCTTGAAGATGGCAAAGCGCTGCAACTAACGTTAGGTGGCACGCCAAACATTTGGGACGCTTATTTACAGAATTGTTTAAGTGTCGTCACAGATTCGTTTGGTGGTTATGGCTTCATGGCAGAAGTGATGGGACGTGAGATGCTCAGTCGTAGCTTGCTAGAGCGCACGTTAGATATGGCATTTGCGTTCGATCAGATCAAAGCTGATGAGCTTAACTGTAAAAAAGTGGCAGATGTTGTTCTCGTTCTGGTATCAACTGAGAAAGATTCTTTAGACACCGTTTTCGAAAACAAATATGTGTACGTTGACTGGGGGACGCGTTTCTCCTCGGAGCATTCTGAACGTCACCCTAAGATTCCGGCTCCATATTTACGCACTTCAACAGCGCGTATCGCATTGGACTTTATTTTAGAGAAGGGTGGAGCCGCGTACTTACCAATCTCTCTCGTGGAGCCATTTATCGCTAATGGGCAGCTTCACAAGGTGTCTGGAGTAGAAGATTGGTGTCGCCCTATCTATTTGAGCTATCGTAAAGCTAGCTCGTCTGTAGACGCGATTAAGCAAGTGGAAGAAATTGTCAAAGAGATCGATCCACTGACCGCTTACAGTTTTCAGCAAATTGGTTCTGGCACTTCCGACGAATAGCGTTGAATGAAAAGTCAGAAAAACGAAAAAGCCGCCTTGAGAAATCAAGGCGGCTTTGTTTTTATCTCGATGAATCGATAGTTATGGTAAGTCAAACAACAGGGCTGTTGTGCTTTCGTTTGATGTATTGCGCAAAACAACCTTACTTTGGTGTTCAATCTTCGCGCCGTCGCCAGCCGTCAAAGTGGTATTGTCGACACTAAGGCTGCCTGTCACTTGATGGATGAATAGATTTCGGCCCGACTCAATCTCAAAGTTTAGTTCGCTACTTGGCTCAAGAATTAACTGATGCAAAGTCGCATCTTGCTTAATAAGTAGCGTGCCGTTTTCTCCAGTTGGAGTTGCGATAGTCGTTAACCCAGGATTGCGCCCAAAATCTTTTTGCTGATAACCTGGTTTGGTTCCAAATGCGTTTGGTTGAATCCAAATCTGTAGAAACCGCAGCGTATCTTGGTTCGACGCATTGTACTCACTGTGGTAAATCCCTTTCCCTGCCGACATGAGTTGGAATTCACCTGCAGGTAGTGTTTTGACGTTACCTTCACTGTCTTTGTGTGCGATAACACCTTCCAACACATAGCTGATGATCTCCATATCACGGTGGCCATGTGTATCAAAACCCGCGCCAGGCTTGACTACATCGTCATTAATGACTCTCAGCTCAGAAAAGCCCATATGTTGAGGATCGTAGTAGCTACCAAAAGAAAACGTATGTTTGCTATCAAGCCAGCCAAAGTTTGCTCGACCTCGGTCTGCTGCATGTCTTACCGTAATCATAAGGCCTCCTTAAGAGAGCTTTTTGTTTAAAAAGTTATCTAACGCTGCTTTACCTGCGCCAGAGAACGCCAGAGAAACGCTCGCTGCCAGTAATGCCAAGCCAAACTCGTAACCGTTGTTTGCCATGAACAGGCCATTTTCAAAGTGGACAGAGAATATCGCTACCACCATCGTGAACGCCAAAGCAACCGCTGCTGGTCGAGTTAGCAGACCAAGTAAAATGAACAAGCCGCCAAAGAACTCTGCGCTGCCCGCAAGTAACGCCATGAGCAAGCCAGGACCTAAACCGATAGATGCCATCCACTGACCTGTGCCTTCTAGCCCGTAGCCACCAAACCAGCCAAATAGTTTTTGTGCGCCGTGCGCCATAAAGATAATGCCGATTGGAACGCGAAGTGATAGTGCGCTGTAACCTGCGTTTGATGTGGTAATTTTCTGTAATAGTGCTTTCATGATTCTGTCCTCTGACTCTTTTCAATGAGTGGGAAGCGTGTGCTCCCGTGCTGTTGAGAACAGTTTAGGTAGAGGCGAACATAAAAATAACGGGAGGATTTTGATAAACTCATTCTAAAAAATTGAATAAGTGGTTTTTATTATTTTAAATCAATATCTTGTAAAGTTTTTTGGGTTTATATTTGCCTATTATGTTCTGTTTAAAATCAAGGTCTGTCATTATTTTCGATAAACATTTTTGCTGTTAAACAAAAAAAGAGCACATGTACTGTGCTCTATTGCTTTCGCTTTTAACAAGGGAGAAAGGTGTGTTAAAGAAAACCGTCAGAGGTTCATTAAGCTCTCTAATGACTCCTCTACATTGTTGTAGTGATAAGTCCGAATATTACGTCCATCCGTCGCATTAATCTGAATTTCTGAGATCTCGTTATCTGAGTCTCGTTCGATAATTCCAATAGAATGATCTACGGATTTACTGGTAATAACCTTTTGGTTTCTTAATACAATTACGCAAGTATGTAAGTCCATGCCAATTCCCTTTAGCCGACGTTGTTGTGATGTTCTGGATCTAACTTTAGTGTACAAAAGCGCTAATGCCAATAAATCTCAATATTGAGTTCCGAAAATGGCTAATTGTGGGCACTTAAGCAAGCTACAATAACACTATATTGAACGATGCCTATGAACAATAAATGACAAAAGGCATGAGCAAGGAAAGCACTATGTTTATTCACCCTCATACCTCACTGACCTTCGAGCAGTGCCACAAGGCGCGAGTCGCGCGAGACAGCCGTTTTGATGGGCGATTTTATGTGGCGGTAAAAACAACGGGAATCTTTTGTCGTCCGATTTGCCCGGCAAATTTGCCTAAAGAAGAAAATGTTGAGTATTTCGCTGATAAGACGCAAGCCCTTCAAGCAGGGTACCGTCCGTGTTTACGTTGTCGACCTGACAGCGCGCCTGGATCTTGGGCATGGAAAGGTGTCGAGACGACCTTTCAACGAGCGATTTCGTTAATTGATAGAGGGGAGTTGCATCACCATTCGGTGTCTGAGTTGGCTGAGCGTGTTGGGATTTCTGACCGTTACTTACGTATGTTGTTTGAGCAGTATCTAGGTATGTCACCCAAGCAGTATGCGCAATATCAGCAACTAATGTTCGCCAAACAGTTGCTTCACTCCAGCTCTATGTCGGTCACCGACGTGGGGTTTGCATCAGGTTTTAACAGTACGCGCCGCTTTAACGATGCTTTTCAAAAGTTTCTCAAACTAACGCCTTCTCAAGTACGCCGTAAAGAGTTTGATGGTGCGGGTTGCAATCGAATTGCCTTACCTTATCGAGGTGAGTTGAATTGGTCGCACATGTTGGGCTTCTATCGTTTGCGAGCGGTTGAGGGGGTTGAGCTAGTGAGTGATGAGAGTTATCAGCGCAACGTTTTTTTGGATGACAGCAAAGCCTGGTTTAAAGCGACAAAAGGTGAAGGATACTTAGAACTGGCGTTTGAAATTGAAGACGTAACGAAGCTGCAAAACTTGGTGTCTGACATTCGTCGTATGTTCGATCTTGACGCTGATATTTGTACTGTTGAGCAGCATTTGGAGTATGTCGCGCCTGGACTCGTGTCGAGTAAAGGTATTCGTATTCCTGGTGTATGGAATGCATGGGAAGCAGGGGTTAGAGCGATTTTAGGCCAGCAAGTGTCGGTTAAAGCGGCGATTGGTCAACTTAACTTATTGGTGGCCACACTTAGTGGAGAGTCAGAAAAACGTTTTTTCCCGACTCCCAGTGATATTGCGAACGCCGACGTGAGCTTTTTGCGCATGCCGCAAAGCCGTAAAGAGACGCTAGTGCGCTTCGCCCAGTTTATGCAGGACAACTCAGAAGCTGACCCCCAGCAGTGGCTAGCTTTGAAAGGCATTGGACCTTGGACCGTCAGTTATGCTCAACTGCGAGGGCAATCTCAACCCGATTGCTTTCTAGATAAAGACTTAGTGGTGAAAAAGGCGATGCAGCGTTACCCATCACTGAATACGCACACTGCGGCCCCTTGGGGAAGCTACGCGACGTTTCACTTATGGAATCAATCATGAAAACATTTTATACCGAAATGCCGAGTCCACTAGGAACGGTGACTATCCAATCGAACGCTGAGGGCTTACTTGGCATTTGGTTTGAAACATGCACCACTAAGCCGAGTGAGCTGGGGGTGCGAGACGAGCAGCATCCGGTCTTGCGCCAAGCTGTCACCCAACTGGATGAATACTTTGCTGGTCTGCGCAACGAATTCGACTTGCCCCTTGCTGCGACAGGCACTGATTTTCAAAATCAAGTTTGGCAGGCACTAACGACCATTCCATATGGGGAAACGTGGAGCTATCAAGATCTCGCGAATGCGATAGGTAACCCTAAAGCTGTGCGTGCTGTTGGGTTAGCAAACGGGAAGAATCCGATTTCTATCGTGGTACCTTGTCATCGCGTTATTGGCAAAAGCGGAAAACTGACTGGGTATGCAGGTGGAGTGGAGCGCAAGCAACGTTTGCTCGCGCTGGAGCAAGGTACACCGCTTTAAGTGAGGCGATTCTCGTATTGGGATTAAGCGTGCTACACAGGGGTAACGATAGTGTAGAGTTTCATAATCGTTATATGAATAGAAGAAGGACAATAAGGACATGCCTTTCAAAACGGATTTTGATGCCTTCATGAGAGAGTGTTGGCAGCATCACGAGGAAAATCCCGAACAAGTTTATGCTAAGCTAGAAACGGCTCTGAGCGAGGTGGAAGACGTTACCCAAATCGAGCGAATATTCGCATTGATGCTGCATACCGCTATTGGGCATCTCCAGTGCCCAGAACAGTTTCTTACTTGTTTAGAGCACTTTGATGAACGCAAGGTTGCCGAGAGTTTGGCATTTCAACGCAGTATTGCCGTTGCGCGCTATTTCGTAGATGGCACTGACAATATGGAATTATTGGAAGAGCAAGAACAACGCCGAGTTTACGCTTTGATTTCGAATGAACTTTCTGCACTTGTTCAGCTTTAACTGGCGAGTCAATGGTTGGTGAAGGCAGCGTTAGGAATGACGCCGAACGATGCAGAAGGGCCATTAGCGCGCGCTATCGCGATCACTGCGAACAACTTAGCATGTCAGTACGAAGCGCTGGCTGAGCGCACGTGCATGGAAACATCGAAGATGTTAGAAGCAGCAACACTCGCGCTAGACTATTGGAAAGTGGCAGGGGGTTGGATGCAAGAAGAGCGCGCAGAGTATCGCTTAGCTATGAGCTTGCTTAAAGCGGATAAACCGCAAGAAGCCAAAGTGCATGCTGAGCGCTGTGAAGATATTTGTCAGCAACATGGTAGCGACGCGCTTGAGCTGTTCCACGCACATGACTTGCTGATGCAAGTACACTTCCATCTTAGCCAGAAATATAAAGCTAAATTGGATGAGGAGATGCAGCAGCACTGCAAAACGAGCTCGTTGACGTGATCTTAGCGTAGAATGAAAAAAGCCCCGAGCGACTGGCTGGGGGCTTTAGGGTTGTTGACTATGCAGCGATGATTATGCTGCTTGCGCCTTTGCTTGGTATCGTCCTGGTTTATGGTTCATCGCCAAAATCAAGTTTGTTGCGATGGCACCTAGAACAGATAGAGCGATAAGGTGCACATCTACAATGAACAGTGACATCACCACGATGGCACAATCTAACGCCATTTGAACTTTACCCGCTCGAACTCCAAAACGTTCCTGAAGGTACAACGCTAGAATGTTAAAGCCACCCAAACTCATTTTGTGACGGAAAATTACCAACATACCGATTCCAATCAGCCCACCACCCAAAAGTGCCGCATAGAAAGGTTCGATTCGTGAAATCTCAATCACATGATGCAGATGATCGACCGCAAAAGAGACAATCGAAACCGCAATAAAGGTATTGATAGTGAAGCGCCAACCCATGCGCATCACAGATAAAATATAAAAAGGGAGGTTAAGAGCGAAAAATATCTGACCAAAACTGAAGTCACTCACTTTGGTTAGGAAGATCGCCAAACCAGCCGTACCGCCAGTGAGCAATCCTACTTTGCTAAAAAATATCACCCCAAGTGACACTAACGCACTGCCGAGCGTCAGAGCCAAGAGGTTCTCTCTTAGGCTATGATCTTTGTCCATAAATTAATTTCCTTGGTTTAAAAACCGCGCCGGAGATAACACGTCTCACGGACGCGATAGACAGTCGCCAAAATAGCAACTAACAAATCGGCCAATAAAATGTCGCGAAAAGTGATGGATGTCGAGTTTTTGGACGAGATTATGATGATATTAACCTGTTTAACATAATGTACACAGATAGAAAAACAACAAGGAAAAGTTATGATTAAGAAAGTTGGCAACACCCAAATCAACACATTACATCGACTGAGTTGCCACTGTGGAAAAGTTGAGCTGGAACTGGCGTTACCCAATGGTATTGAGAAACCGAGACGGTGTGACTGTTCTATGTGTCGACGTCGTGGCGCGATTGTCGCATCTGTACCTTTGAACGGTATTCGTATTATGCAAGGTGAAGACGTCTTGAAGCAGTATCAATTTAATACACACACTGCGAAGCACTTTTTCTGTGGCGAGTGCGGTATTTATACGCACCATCAGCGTCGTTCTGACCCGAGTGAGTATGGCTATAATGTCGGCTGCTTAGAGGGCGTCAACCCATATGAGTTGGGAGCGATTGAAGTGATGGATGGCGTTAACCATCCATCCGACCGCTAGGTTGTGTTGCAAGTTAAGCACCTGATTGTCGGTGCTTTTAAGTAAATAAACCGCTATTCATCCACAAGTGTACCGCAATACTGGCGGCATAACCCAAGGCGATGACGGGAGCCCACTTTAGGTGGCCAAAGAAGGTGTATTGTCCACGCGCGGCTCCCATTAAAGCGACGCCTGCCGCGGAGCCAATGGAAAGCAAACTGCCACCGACACCTGCGGTTAATGTGACCAGTAGCCAGTTGCCCATCGACATGCTTGGTTCCATGGTCAGTACAGCAAACATAACCGGAATGTTATCGACGATTGCAGATAGGACACCAACCATTACGTTTGCCCAGACTGGGTTCCATTGCGTGTACATGACGTTTGAAACCAGTTCGAGGTAGCCAAGTAAACTTAAACCGCCAACACACATTACAACACCGTAGAAGAACAACAAGGTGTCCCATTCGGCTCGAGACACACGATGAAACACATCAAACGGAACCACTGAGCCTAAGCGCTTCAATGCCTGATCATCGCCATTGGCAATTGCCATAGCTGCTTTTTTTGCGAGTGAGTGTTTGAGAGTTTGGCGCAAAAAATATCCGAAAAACTGTAAGTACGCCAAGCCCATCATCATGCCCATAACGGGTGGGAAGTGCAGCACAGCATGGAAAGAGACTGCGGTGGCAATCGTCAAAATGAACAACGCGACAATACGCCTTGCCCCGCGTTTTAGCTCAACGTGTTGGTGAATCGTATTCGGTTTTGTGTTTGGAACAAAAAGTGACATCAAAAATGCGGGAACCAAGTAGTTCACCAATGACGGTACAAACAACGGAATGAACTCAGCAAAGCTGACATGACCGGCCTGCCACACCATCAGGGTTGTAATATCACCAAATGGGCTGAATGCACCGCCAGCGTTGGCTGCGATAACAATGTTGATACAAGCAAGATTGACGAACTTAGGATTATCACCAGAGACTTTCATCACTACAGCGCACATCAAAAGGGCCGTAGTTAAGTTATCGGCAATCGGTGAAATGACAAAAGCGAGAAACCCCGTCAGCCAGAACAACTTTTTGAATCCAAAACCTTTACCAACCATCCACGCCTGTAAGGCATCGAAGAGTTTGCGTTCTTCCATTGCGTTGATGTAAGTCATCGCCACGAGCAAAAACAACAGCAACTCGGCATATTCCAACAAGTTGTGTTCTAGTGCGGATTTGGCGATTTCAGGCTGGTTGTGCTGAGCAAAGGTGTAGCCAATCAGAATCCAAATTAATCCTGCAGCGAGCAGCACTGGCTTGGATTTTCTCATTTTCAGATACTCTTCCAACATAACCAGTATGTAAGCGATCGAAAAGATAATCAGAGCCGCGTAACCGACACCAGAATTAACAAGGTTCAGTTCATTGGTTGATGCAGCAAAGGTGGCGCTAGAGAACAACAAACAGCAGAAAGCCACAATTGGATAGATTGGCATAGACATTTCTCCTTTGTCTGGTTGGAGAAATATTAGCCACAAATGAATGAGTTAGTTGTGAGAGAGCTCGAATTAACAGTAGGAGTTAGGAAATGATAGTGTGCGCCACTATTTTCTGAGTGACGCAATGCTTGCTGCGCCGAATAAAACCGCAGCGGCATATAAACCGTAAGTTAACCAGTGACTAATCTCTAAAAAAGGAACGAGTCCTTGACCTGCCCACATACAGCCTCCGTTTAATGAGCAATGTTGTAATAGTCGAGCCAATTTAAAGGAAATGAACAATGTTTTTTGTGAGTGAAAGCAAATTCTGAAGGATTAGAAAGTCAAAAATTGGTCAGTGAGAGAGAAATCTCATTTTTAACTGGCTAGCTCTAACCCTTTTGAGTTAAAGCTAGCTATATCTAGAGCTGAATGCATTTAGCGTAGGAGCCATTTTTTCAACGGTGAAGCATCAATTGCTTTCACAAGCAGTATGGTTGCAACAATCGTTGCAGGATAGATAAACACATCTTTCGCGAGGTGTTGCAGCCCGATAAATTCAGCGACATTCATCATGACAATTATGATAAGCAGATGGCTAACATATATTCCTAACACGCAAGGAGATAGTTTGAAGACCCAAGGCATGTCGCCAAAATGAGGGTGAGCCAAAAGCCACATAAAGACACCTACAGCCCAGATAACGGTACCGAATAGGAAGTCGTGCGAGTTGAAAGCGATGTCATGTTGCATCAGCCAGTAAGCTTCACCAAAATGCAGTGCCATGCCAAGAATAATGCATCGAACCGTATTGTTTCGCGACCACCGCCACTGCACTTCTCGTGCGAAATAACCTAGAGCAACTAGCAACGTGCTGAAAAAAGGCCCGTTACGAGTAAAGAAAGGCGCTGGCAGGTCGGTAATGGTCGCGTAACTGCCAGCAAAGGCCCCGTATATGTATAGCAATACTGCGGTTGGCAGTATCAGTTGCGCCATATTGATATGCACGAGAAAGGCAATTAACGCTACGGCAATGACCAGAGCCGGAATAAACCACAGATGAACGAGTCCGCCTTCGATGAGTGAATTGATCGGGGTTGACCTTAAGTACCCCCAATAACCTTGCCTTTCGGCGAGATACCCAGCCTCAGCGACCGTCTGCCATTGGAATGGCATCAGTAAACTGATCATGCTCCAAATGAGCCAAACCTTCATTAACGGTTTGGCGTAGTTCTTAAGAGTATCGATAGGTGAATGACTCAACTTCGGCTGGATTAGATAACCCGAGATGAGAAAGAACAGCGGAACAGCAAAACGAGCCAGTTGGTTGAGCATATAGCCAACCCATGGTATCCCATCCCACTGCCAGTACGTCAGTGCCATCTGGCAATGCAAACCCACAATCGCAAGCATTGCAATGATACGTGCAAACTCTAAGCTGGCTATTTTTTGTTTCTTTGCCATTACATTGTTTACCTAAATAAAAAACTTAGGTGAAAATAGCAGGTTGTTGTTGAAGTAATACGTGAAAAAGTCAACAGACTTGCGCTTACATTGAAGCTGTTTCGAAAATTAAGACTTACTTCAAACTTCTTAATTATTAACCTATTAACGCAATCAATACCTGATTCGTGAGTCGAAAATAGCACTGAATAATGGTTAGACCAGTTAACTCTAGATTGCAAAAAAGAACGATCGTGCTAAAAATAAGATTATGCAAAAAGGAAAAGTGACAAAAGAGTTTATTCTGCAGCGGGCTTTTGAGATCGCCAGCGAAGACGGATTAGAAAGTCTTACGATTGGAGAGTTAGCCAAGCAATGCGGTATGTCGAAAAGTGGTCTGTTTGCCCACTTTAATTCGAAGTTGAATTTACAGCTATCGGTGCTTGATCACGCCAATAAAGTGTTCGCTGATCGGGTTATTGAGCCTGCTCGAGAACTCGGGGATGGCAATATCGAGCGTAAAATTCGAGGGTTGCTCGACTCTTGGATGACTTGGAATCACGCATTCCAAGGAAGTTGTATGTTTCTTGACGCTTGGAATGATACGGCAGATAAAGATTGCCCGCTTCAGGCCGGACTGCGTAAATCCATAGACACTTGGCTGAGTTATTTGGAGATCCAAATAGCGAAAGGCAAAGAGAAGCAAGAATTTGCAGCAGACTTAGATACACGCCAAGCAACGTTTGATTTGTACGGTCTCTATTTGAGTGCGCATGTTTTTTACTCAATTAAAGGTGAGCAAGAAAGCTTGCGTCTGTTTTGGCAAGGGATCGACAACTTATTTTCTCGCTGGAAAGGCTAATATCGGTTATTCGCTTCCCAGATTCGTAGACATAAAATCACAAAGAGCGGCTGAGTTCGCTCTTTCTTATCAGCATAAAAAGCACGACCGTTCTATTTTGTGCAAAGCTGATAGTTAAGGACATGATTATGAGTGAAAAAATTTACTTTAATACATCGCAACGTTTCAGTATTAAGCGCAGTTTGGTGAACATTAGTACTCGGTTACACCATACACTGGCCCCGTCACATGCAAAGAAGACCGCGCGCAAGCTTCTTCTGACACCGGCTCGTACGCAACCTAAAAATATTGAACCTCAAGGGCTTATCAAAGGTGAAATTAAAGGGCATGCAGGCATCATCAAAACCTATACTTTGGGCTCTGGACCTATTTGGGTGCTAACTCATGGTTGGTCTGGAACGGCAAGTCAGTTTTATCCACTGATGGAACATATTGCGTCGAAAGGGTTTACTGCTTTGGCGTACGATCATCCGGCACATGGTGAGAGTGAGGGGCAGTATGGGCACATTCCGGGGTTTGTCAGAGGATTAGAAGATGTGTTGGATACGGTCGAGGATATTGTTGGCCTAGTTGGGCACAGCATGGGCACCGCTTCTGCTCTTGAGTGTAGGCACAGTAAATTAGAAAACAAGCCTTTGCTGCTTATTGCTCCGGTATTAAATTACGTAGAGAACTTATTCGGTAGCATTGCACGTTCCGGTTACTCGATGAAGCTTTTTAATGCTGTGGTTTCAGAAGTTGAAGACCAATTTGGTTATCCGTTACAGTCCATTGATCCGATGAAGCGTTTGTCTGAGCGTCCGTCTCACACCATTATTATTCACGATGAGCAAGACAAGTTCACCAAATACAGTGTCTCGGCAAAAGCGGCTGAAGAGATTAAAAACGTTGAGTTAGTGACAACACAAGGTCAGGGGCATGGTCGAGTGATGAAGTGTGGGCAAGTCTTCAGTAGTTTTGACCGTTTGCTCGATAGTGCTTGGTAACCCTTACTTTTACTGATTGACTCGCTCCGTTTTGCGCTAATTCGATTTGAAAGTAACACCTCAGATTTTTTCGTCTCTGGTGTTGCTCTCCTCGTTAAGAGGTTAAATCCAAAAAGGACAGCCGAAGCTGTCCTTTGTTTATTTAGCAGAACGTCTGCAAGGCTGAAATTAGTTACAGTTAGCTACGCCAACTTCTTTCCAAACGCCCCATTCGCCAGATTGGCTAGGATCGTCACCCTGAGTCCACCATTTCGCTTCCCACGTTTTACCTGCGTGAGTCACTTGGTTACCACCTGTGTACACTGCGCTCGCATCCCATGCGTTGTCACAAGTACCAGGGTTCGGATCGGTTGTGTGCTGTGCAACAACCACTGTCGCGCTTGCCGATGAAGAAGCTTTACCGTCGCTCACACTTACAGTGAAGCTTAAGCTTGTGTCTTGCGGGTATTCCGCAGCAGTGAACGTGACTTTAGAGCCTTCAACCGTTGCATTCAGACCTTGAGGTAGAGTCCAGTTGAATGTCAGGGTATCGTTGTCTGCATCGCTAGACGCAGCTGCATCTACAACCACAACGTCACCAGCGTTTGCTGTTGCTGGAGCAACAACTTGCGCTACTGGTGCGTTGTTCACTGGGTCAACAACACCTGCTGGTTTCACTGTTACTACAACGAGGTCAGATGCCGTTGCACCTTCGTTATCAGACACCGTCAGCTTGAAAGTTAATTGCTCTTCAACAGTAACTTCTGCTGCATCAAAGCTTGCTTTCGCTGAGTTTGCACCTGTTAGTACCACTGCTGTGCCGGATACTTGTTCCCAAGCGTAGCTTGCGATGGTGCCGTCAGAGTCGTTTGACAGGCTGCCATCTAGAACCACATTTGCAGGACCTGTTACCGATTGATCTGCGCCAGCGGCTGCGGTTGGTTTACGGTTTGGTTGAGGAACCACACCACCAGCCATACCTTCGTGCATCGCGTTTAAAATGTCGCCGTTATCCGCGTCAATTTCCCAAGAGAATAGACCAGCAAGACCAAGAGACTTCGCGTAGCTACCTTTTGCTAGCACTGAACGGTGGTCATCAAATGTGATCAACTCGCCCGTAGTACGGTTCCATACCCATGGTGCTTCTGCTTGTGCATCGTAGCCGTACTCGAAGCCGTTAATACCAGTGTTGTTTGCACCTAGCATGAATGACTTAATGCCTTTGTAGTCAATTACGCCATCTTCCCAAACACCTTGCGCTGTGCTGCCCTTCAGTTTACCTGTAGCAGTACCTGTCATTGGGTCGTTTGGATCGGTTAGCGTATCTGGAGTTACGCCTTCCCAGCCACGACCGTACATTGCTGTACCAAGTACTAGCTTGTTCGCAGGAACGCCTTGAGCAAGAAGAAGTTGGATGCCGTTATCTGCTGTGTAAGCAGGACCCTTGTACGGTTCGCCGTTCTCATCAACGCCACTACCGTCACACTGACCAGGACGCATGAATGAACCACAGTAAAGCGCAGTTTGGTGACCAGGAACGTTATTCCAACCACCGTAGAAGTCGTAAGTCATTGCGAAGATGTAATCCATGTACTGAACTGCATCTGCGTAGTCTACGTCTTCAATCTTGTCGTAACCGACACCGATAGCGGACGTTAGCTCGTAAGTACGGCCTGTCTCAGCTTCTAATTCATCAAGCATTACGCGCAGTTCACGCATCAGTGCGATGTATGCTGGGCCATCGTTTACAGGGTCGCCCTTATCGGCTGCTGCACCGCCGCCGCCAGGGAATTCCCAGTCGATATCAACACCGTCGTAGAATTTCCAAGTTTTCAGGAACTTCTTAACTGATGCGACGAATGTGTCACGGTTTTTCTTGTCCACGAAATCGAAGAATGGGTCAGACAGTGTCCAACCACCGATCGATGGGATGATTTTTAGATCAGGGTTACGTTGTTTCAATGCCATTAGCATTGCGTAGTTACCCTTGATAGGCGTGCTGTATTCATGACCAGCTTGTGGGAAGCTCTTCTGATAAGCAGCCCAAGGGTCATGGATAACGACTTCATAATCAGGCACACCTGTACAAGCAGTTTGTAGCGCGTTGAAACTGTTGCCGCCAACAGACTTCA
Source organism: Vibrio sp. Vb0598 (assembly GCF_033338935.1). Taxonomy (NCBI): domain Bacteria; kingdom Pseudomonadati; phylum Pseudomonadota; class Gammaproteobacteria; order Vibrionales; family Vibrionaceae; genus Vibrio; species Vibrio sp. Vb0598. Next base: position 252,764 of record NZ_JAWOTP010000003.1, read on the forward strand.
CAGACTCATTTGGGCCACAAATTGGGATAAAACCGTAAAGGATGTGAGTCAAGTTGTCGACCGGCATATTATCGACTGTGTAGTCACGGCCATAGATGCCCCATTCAACAAAATACGTACCCATCACGACGCTTGGATCGGTATTGTAGGTTTTGTTGTTTGGATCAACATTCATCGTTAGTGGCTTCAGGTGAGAACCATCGGTATCTGCAATCGTGATTTCAGCTGGTGCGCTTTTCGCACAACCTGTCGCATCACATGCTTCGATTTCCATTTGGTATAAGCCACCTTGGCCGTATTCAAACGAAGCTGTCGTTTGGCTACCAGTGATAGGGCCGCTTGCTACTTTTACACCATCAAAATAGACGTTGTAAGTGTCACCAGGTGTGCCACTCCACTGGTTAAATTTAACAGTGATCTTCGCTTGCTCATGGTATTTCACCATGTCGTAGTAGCCTGACGTGGTTTCCATCGCGAGTTCAATTTTAGAAAACTGAAGGTTGTTGGAACCGTACATATCGATACTTGGTGCGGTTGGAGCCGCAACTGCAGCACCTGATAGCGCTAAAGCAACTCCAGCTGCACATAGGTTAAATCGAATCATAACTTCTCTCTCAATCCTTGGATTCATGTTCTACCTAGAACATAGGCTGCTCTTGCACCAGATAAGATGATTGGATTTACTCCACGTGCAAAAGCATCACACTCAGCATTTCAGAGAGTTTTTTTTCGTCAAAAAAAATTAAGACGGTTTTCGAGGCACTTGAGAGAACTTAACTAAAACTCGCACTCTGTTACACAGAAAGTGTCAGACTGAGTCAATAATTTATAAAATCTCAGCAGAAACTAAAATTATTGTTTACTCAGTAACGAGTTGGTTAAATGCGATGAAGGCCTTATTTTGTTGTTTATTAAGGTTTTGTTTCATTGATATAGAAAGAGAATTGAAAGGAAAAATAGCCGTGAAGACATACTAGTCACGGCTGAAGTGTTCACTCAACGCGGCGCGACGTTTAGAGGCTGCACCGGTTTCTGAGCCCTGAACGGTATGCTCAAATCCTTTACGAATGAATCGCTGATCTGGAATAAGAGGCTCAATACGGCGTATTTGAGGTGAAAGATGAGAGCCCGAGATCTGATACGCTGTCTTTCCTAATCCGGTATTCAACGTGATGACCTTGCCATCGAATTCAAATTCCGTCGTAATAAGTCGATGGTTTCGGTATACCCCATCTTCAGTGAAAACGAGACGTTCTGTTTGGTAGGGTGGCGCGCCAATCTCAATCCATTCGCCGTACACCTTTTCCGGATCAATGTGGTCTTGATAGGAGAGGTGGATTTGATAGCCAAAAAACGTCAACAGACCCATCCCGAAGCAGACAAATGTACTCTTGAGGATTTTGGATTGGTGGCGAGCCAAAAATGAAAGTTTTGGTTCTTGTCGTGCTTTTCGCCTTCGGCGAGTCGAGTCCGTCATAGATCTAATTTTCTCCACTTTTTTAACATGGTGGAAACCTTCCTTTTTAAAAACAAACAATCCCGCCATTGAGACGACGAAACTATGATCTAATGTCCACTTTTACATTCAGATACACATCTTATTGATGGTTTTGTTGTTTGCTCACATTCATTACTTCGCAGGTTTTCTTGCTCGGTTTAGGTCGCCTGATTAATCCTCGCGAAAAAAGGTTCTCGCTCAGTAGCAAAGGATGTGCGTTATTACGTTGAGTTTAATGGCTTTCAAAGCTTGAGTAACGGAAAGAAACAAGGTAAAAAAGAGCAGACTTTTGATAAGGAAACCAATAATGAATATTAAGGAAAATAGCTATTTTGCTGGTAGTGTAAAATCACTAGGCTTTAACCAGAAAGATCAGGATGTTAGCGTTGGTGTGATGCTTCCTGGTGAGTACACGTTTGGTACTCAAGCACCAGAGCGTATGACGGTTGTAAAAGGTGCGCTTGTGGTCAAGCGTGTTGGCGAGAACGATTGGACGACTTATCAAAGTGGTGAGTTTTTTGAAGTGGAAGGTAATTCTTCATTTGAGCTTCAAGTGAAAGAAGCGACTGCGTATTTATGTGAGTACTTCTAGCGTTCATTTGTTGCTCGTCATAAAACCACCTTCGGGTGGTTTTTTCGTCTATGTGCTTCACTTATAACGCATCTTTTTGGTTATTTGGGTATATACTTAATAAAAATGTACCCATCGACCAGGGAGGAAGTGATGGCAGTACAACGCAAGCATTCTGATCTCCCTCCTCGTTACGAGGACAAAGATCTCACCAATGAGCAAAGACAGCGCTTTACCGAAGTTGCCAATGCCGCTCATAAGAGACGTGAATTTTATCGACGTGCTCTAGGAAAGAGCTTAATGGGCAAAATGAAGGGCCGTGCGTTTAAAGATCACCCCACTCGTCAGCAAGACAAGCCGAACAGAACGTTGCAAGTAGTGTGGTTAATCGTATTCCTCGTTGTGGGGCTTTGGGTGATGCATGTGTTCGCTTAGTCATTAGCAAGCTTCTGGTACCGCTGGTGCATCAGATGTTGACTGTTCTTCCGTATTGCAGTGCTCATAAAAGGCGTACTGGTTTTTACCAGTATGTTTAGCTGCGTACATTGCTTTATCTGCACATCGAGTCAATTCAGACAAATCCTTTGCATCTTGCTTATAGATAGCAGCACCTACACTCATTGTTAACTCGTTAATCATATCGTAGCTTCGGTAACCTGTCGGAAACAGATTCACGATCCGTTTTAGGATGCTGTCGAGGTCATCTTTACTTTTTACATCGTAAAGCATGATTACAAACTCGTCGCCCGCAAATCGAGCGATGGAGTAGTCGTGTTTATCGGTTTTTCTGTCTTTGTTGCGAATGTTATTTTTTAATCGAGTTGCGAAGGCTTGAAGTACTTGGTCACCAATATCGTGCCCGTAGGTGTCGTTGATGTGCTTGAAGTTATCGATATCGAGAAAGACCAATGCGGTGATGCTGTCATCAGATGAGTGCTTGATTTTATCGAGCTTTGCGCGCGCCCAAGTCTCAAAGCTCCAGCGATTGGCAAGCCCAGTGAGCTGGTCAAAATATGCTAACTCCTCAATCCCCTCACGATACAGTGTTTGAATGTAATTGAGGACTTTCGTGTAGTAATACGAGAACGTGTGACACACAAACGCGGTCGCTATCAGGGTCAGCATCAATCTCCGCTCTATGATTTCTGTGGCTGCTGGCAGTCGATCTAAAAAAGCGACCCCAAAAAAGATCAGTAAAATGTAGGTGCCACTGAACAACAGACCGACCTTAAACTCATTAATTAATACCAGAGTGGCGACAATAGGATATAGCCATAACATTTTGCCTGACGGAGCATCGTTATACAGAAGTAACAATAACCCTTCGAACATTAAGACAGCACTTAGCCATAAGTCGGCGTATTGATGGTGCCGCTGGACTTTTATTACATAACTGATTGCTAAGCATGCCAAGGCACACAAAGCATGGAAAAAGCTTAAACCCCAGTTATTCTCAAGTGATTGAGCAATGGAACCATAAGTTAAACAGGCAGCGGCGATACTGGAGCATAAAAAGACAATTTTCTTTTTTCTTGTTGAGCGGATGTCCGCCATTTCTTCTAAGCGCGCCCCAGCCAATGTCGACATTACGTATCCTTGCTTAATTAACGTGTACGCTTATTCTAGGCGGTATTTTCGCGATAAATAGAACAACAAAGTTTCCAAATGTGATATCAGTCATTTTTAGTGCAAAGCCATCAGTGTGATTTGGTGCGAGTGTTCAAAGAGGAATGGTGGCGCATGCAGGTTTTCATGACGGTTCTTCATGGCTCTATATGGTTGGACTGATAACTCAAAGTAATGTATCTAGTTGGAGATATTTCTATTGATTATCCTGATTCTGTTCGGTGCTCGTTGATTGAGAGTATTGTTCACCAATCTCTGCTCTACGTATCGTCAAGGCATATGTCGTTTCGAAAATGCATTAGAAATATTTTTCCGAAACAGGGCGAAATATTGTTGTCGTTATGACCAATATGCGACTAGAATCCGCGCTAAATCACAACCTCATATCGAGCTTCGTTCGAGTCACTATTTTTAAACTGCTTCACAAATATTGTGAGGCAGTTTTTAGTTGTAGGAAAGGTTACAAGCATGCCTAAAAGCCAAAACATCAACCAACGAATGTCCATCGTGGCATTAGCTTGGCCAATTCTTGTCGAAATTTTGCTACGGACGGCTTTAGGAACCAGTGACGTGTTCATGCTGAGTGGCTACTCAGACAAAGCCGTATCCGCTGTTGGTGTGATCACGCAGATTACCTTCTTTTTAATCATCGTTTCGACCTTTGTCAGTAGCGGTACGGGGATTTTGATTGCCCAATACAATGGCGCTGGACGCGAGCAAGAGTCAGTGAGCGTTGGTGTTGCGAGTATTGCGTTGTCTGTGCTCGTCGGTGTGCTATTGAGTGTGATTGCCGTGCTTGGTGCGATATATCTACTCCCGTATTACGGCTTGGAAGCGCAAGTCGAGCAGTACGCTCATGAATATCTGCTGATAAGCGGTGCGATGACGTTTAACGTTACGATTGGCGTTGTTTTTACAACTATTCTGCGTAGTCATGGTTATTCACGTTCCCCAATGGTGGTGAATTTGATCTCGGGTGTGTTCAACATCATTGGTAACTATATTGCGCTTTACCAGCCATTTGGTTTACCTGTGTATGGCGTGCAAGGCGTGGCAATAGCAACCGTCGTCAGCCAAGTCATCGGTACGTTAATGTTATGGTTTATTCTCGCGCGCAGCAGCATTGAGCTACCAATGTCGACCATGAAACAAGTGCCCGTAGAGATTTACAAAAAGATCTTAAAAATCGGCGGCATGAACGCGGGTGAGGTGCTGTCTTACAACGTGGCGCAAATCTGCATTGTGTATTTTGTGGTGCAAATGGGGACGGCATCGTTAGCGGCTTTCACTTATGCGCAAAACATTGCCCGTTTCTCGTTTGCTTTCGCGCTGGCAATTGGTCAGGCAGCGCAAATTCAGACTGGTTACTACATCGGTAAAGGTTGGGTGAGCAGCATTTTAAAACGCGTACAAATCTACTTCTTAGTAGGATTTGTGGCATCAACGGCGGCAACCACACTGATTTACCTGTTTAGAGAAGAGATTCTGCGCGTATTTACCGATCAACCAGAGATACTCGCATTGGCAGGTTCGTTAGTCATGGGCTCAATTTTGCTCGAGGCCGGACGTGTGTTTAACCTGATTTTTATCGCGGGGCTCAAAGGCGCGGGTGACATCAAGTTCCCAGTGCAAATGGGGATTTTGAGTATGTGGGGACTAGGTGTGCTTTTCTCTTACATCTTTGGCATTCACATGGGGTATGGCGTTTTAGGGGCTTGGATGGCAATCGCACTCGATGAATGGGTGCGTGGTATCATCATGGCAAGGCGTTGGCGCTCTCAGGTGTGGACCAAGTTTAAGGTGAGCTAACGGTTTTCGGTATCGCGCATCACGCTTATTCTGTTGTTAGAAACCAAAAAAGGCACTGATAGTCAGTGCCTTTTTGTTATTTAAACTCGGGAAGACGTTAGAATTCGCACTCAGCTTTGAACACCATGCGCTCTTTGCTGTATGGATGATCCAGCTCTAGCATCTCAGCATGCAGGTGTAAGCGGTTGGCTTTTTCGCCGTATAAACCATCACCAACCATCGGCATGTTTAACCCCATGTGATGAGCACTGTGTACACGTAGTTGGTGAGTTCGCCCGGTTTTCGGATACATGTATACCTTGCTGCGCCCATCTTTGACTTCAATCAGTTGCCAGTAGGTTTCTGCATGTTTCCCGTGTTCAAAACACACCAGTTGACGTGGGCGGTCGTCGGGGTCACCACGCATTGGCAGTGAAATTTCCCCTTCAGGCTCGTTTAATACGCCTTCGAGCAGTGCCATATAACGTTTTTGTACGCCGCGAGCCATAAACTGTTTTTGCAGACTTTTGTTCGCGCGCTTAGTTAAGGCAAACACCAAAATGCCAGAGGTCGCCATGTCGAGGCGATGAATCACAAACGGCCCTTCCACATCAGGGAACATCGCTTGTAGGCGCGTATAAGCAGAGTCCTTGATAGTTTTACCTGGCACTGAAAGTAAGCCCGAGGGCTTGTTGACGACGACCATAGCGTCGTCTTGGTAGATTATCTCTAGCTCTTTGTCTTCTGCCCAATTCTCCGCCAATGGGTTAGGTTCGACGTCCAGCCCTTGCATCATATGGCCTAAAATCGGCTGACATTTGCTATTACACGATGGGTAGAACTTTTTGTGTTGGCGAACTTCAGACTTTGGCGACACACCCCACCAAAACTCCGCCAACGCCAGCGGTTTGAATTCGTGTTTAAACGCGTATTGGAGCAGTTTTGGCGCAGCACATTCCCCTGCACCTGCTGGTGGTATTGGGTTTGTGGTGTCCGTAAAAATGTCCACCAAGTCGCGTGCTTCGCCATGGCTGTTTAGGAAGCGGTATTGTTTATGCAGTTTGTGCTGTAAAGCGTTGGAGAGTGTCTTGCGCTGCTCTTTCAGGTGAGCAAGTTGCTGCTCTAACTCGGCCAATCGCGCTTCTTTGATTGCAAGCTTTTCATCCCACGCTTGCTTTAAGTATTTGAGAACGTTTTTCTCGGCGACACTTTGCTTACCCAACTCATCCAACAAGATTTTGAGGTCATCGGCATTGAGTGTTTGCTCGCCCTGTTGACGCTGTCGTTTGCGTGCGGCGCGGCCGTCAATCATCACTTGGCGCTGTGTTTGCTCTTCTTGCTGATAAGCGGCTCGGTCGGCTTGGATTTGCGCTTTAAGCTCCGCCAATTCCGGATTCGCGGCACAGGTTTTGTACTCCGCATTGGCGGCGTTGATGGCATCTGTCTCTGCGCGGAAGAAGCCTTCATCGGTCAGCATGTCGTATACAGGAGGGACAAATCCTGGAATCAAGTTTTGGTCGGCAATTTTGCCAGAAAACGCACTTAAAAAGCCGAGCTCGCCTTGAGGGCTTTCTACCAGCAATACGCCAAACATTTTGCCTCGCCCCGTTTCTTCATTAACCAAACCAAAATCGTGTTCGAAGTCGGTTTGCGCTAATAAGTGCTGCTGCAATTGCTTTGCGGCCATAACGCAAAGAGGATGCGGCGTGTAGTAGAACGGAAACGTAAACTGCGTTGGCGATTCATAGCCAGAAATATCAGCAGTAAAACGAGTAAAATAATGTTCAGGCGAGTGCATGGTGGGTATCCGCGAGAGTAAAAAATCGAGCGAGGATTGTACCTGTTTGAGTCAGGATTGCCATGTCGGTGTTGGCACTCGCTCTTGGATTAAGAACAAGAGCGAGTGGGGAAGAGCTTATTGCAGTTTTTGTAATGCAAGCTTCCACTGTGCCGGTTTGTCGTAGTAGGTCGAGTGCGGCAAGGTCAAGTACTCGCCATTTACTTCTGCAATCATGGTTGGATAACCACCAACGTGTAACTGGCGCATCAATTGTCGGCTAGTGCGAATTCTCTCACCTAGTTCGGCTTCGCTTAACGTCATGTTTTGCTCCCACGCATCACTTGCTAAACCTAGCGATTCTGCAATGGCTTTGAGCGTCGATGCTTCATTCACTTTTAACCCGAGCTGATAATGCGCAGATTGGATGGCCTTTAGCATGTGCCATGGATTCAGCCCCATTTTCTCCGCACTCAAGATCGCTTGTGTGGGTAGATAAGAATCAAGAACAAACGCATCTTCGCTTTTCACGCGTTGCAGATATGCTTCACCAAACGTTGCTCCGGTTTCGGTTGCGATACGAGCGTCACTGTTGATGATGTGCTGACGAAATTCAGATTCAATCGCGCGTTTCTCAATCATACCGCCGGGATGAAGCTCTACCTTAAATTGAGAGGTGTCCATCAAGGCTTCGATGAGTGGGGATGCACCGTAGCACCAACCACACATGGGATCGAAGAAGTAATGCACGGTTACCATGACATTTCACCAGTATGCACTTTCGCACCGATTTCTAGCGCGATTGGCAATTGAGCTTCTGGGTATTTCGCAGACATGGTGTCAATGAGTTGAACGCTGTTATTGCTGTGTTTTTTCGCTTGCTGAAAATCCTGCAAGTATTGTAGCGAGTAGCGAATGGTGTCTGCGTTCAGCTTTGTGCCTGCTTTCATGTGACCAGGAATGACCACTTGAGGTTTAAGCGCAAGCATCTCGCTAAGTTGCTGCTCCCAAGCATTGATGGCGGTTTGGTCAGCGGCATCTGCCATCCACAAATGTACGTTTGAGTACACGGCTACGTTACCTAGAATCGCTTTGTTATCTGGAATCCATAGGTAAGGGCGGTGTGCTGATGTGCCATGGTTACCACGAATTTCAATCTTATGACCTTCTAGCTCCAATGATGTTTTGTCGTACGCGACAGGGATCACTGGTTTTACTGGTGCGTTTGCGCCAAGCTTTGGTCCCCAGTACGCCAGCTTTCCAGCCAATTTCTCTTTAATAATTTTTTGAACCGCAGGCGTTGTGATGATCTGCGCATCAGGGAACTGTTGGTGTAAGGCCTCTGCGCCAAAGTAGTAATCTGGGTCCGCTTGGCTGATAAAAATGGTTTTAAGTGTTTTGCCTGAGTCCAACACTTTAGCGGCAATGCGCATCGCGTCAGCTTTGGTGAAGCCAGTGTCGATAACCATGGCGTCAGTCTCACCGTATACCAAGGTTGAGTTTACGTGGAAGCTGTTACCGTCGGCGTTGTAAACCTCAAGAGTAAGGGGAGAGTGGTTTGCCGCTAGAACAGGGCTTGCCATTAAAATGGATGCAGCAATCAAAGTGAATTTTTTCATAATAAGCTCCTAAAAAATTTGGGGCCAAGCGACCATGGCTTGGGAACGGGAGCTATATTAGGAAATTGATACGCTCGGAAAAATACACAATAATGTGCATCACTATTTCTTATTTCGAGCAAATGTATGGATAGAGTAACGGCAGCAAGAGTATTTGTAGATGTGGTGTATTCTGGCAGTTTTACCGCGACCGCCGAGCGGTTAGACATGTCTCGGCCAATGGTAACTCGTTATGTAGAGGCGATGGAGAACTGGCTGCAAACTCGTTTGTTACACCGCACCACGCGCAAGGTGTCCCTCACCACCGCAGGGGAGCGCAGCTTGCCTCAGATTGAGCGCTGGTTAAAACAGGCCGATACATTAACGTCGAACATTGCCGCTGATGGTGAGCTGTCCGGAAAAATCCGTCTTGCGTCTAGTACTTCATTTGGATTCTCACAGTTGATCCCCGTAGTAAACAGTTTTATGCAAAAGCACCCCAAAGTGCATATCGACATAGATCTGCAAGATTCAGTGAGTGATCTAACCGAACAACGTATCGATCTGGCGATCCGAATTGCGTCAGATCCCGATCCTTCTTTGATTGGTAAGCCGATTGCGGTGTGCGAATCGGTGTTGGTAGCATCACCGCAATATTTACAAACTCACCACGCGATCGCGCATCCGCGAGATTTATCTTCACACGACTGTTTGGGATACAAAAACTTTGAGCGCCACGTGTGGCATTTGTCTCAGGGCGACCAGTTCGAATCGGTGGGAATTGAGTGTCGCCTAACCAGCAATGAGGCCACGGCGTTATTGCATGGCGCTTTACAAGGCATGGGTATTTCGATGTTGCCAACTTACTTGAGCAATATCTATCTCAAATCGGATCAGCTTGAGTCGGTGTTGCCGGATTGGAAGCCAAATGATCTCAACATTTACGCGCTGTATTCATCACGTAAACACTTGTCTCCTGCGGTGAGAGCTTTCATCGATCACAGTGAAGATTACTTTAAACAGCATCCTTGGTAATAGCGAAAGGCGTCGTCATCCCGACTTGAGATTCATACAAGATCCTGTACCTTACATGGATATATTTTCGCAGCGTCATTTAGAGTTTTAGTTAATGTCACAAGTTCGCATCAAATTTATTGCTTCCGATATGGATGGCACATTGCTTGACCAATACGGTCGTTTGGATCCAGAGTTTTTCGATCTGTTTTTGCAACTGGAAGAGCAAGGTATTTTGTTCTCCGCTGCGTCTGGTCGTCAGTATTACAGTCTGCGAGACACGTTCGCGCCAATCAAAGACAGACTGTTGTATGTGGCTGAAAACGGCACCTTAGTGATGTACCAAGACAATGAGCTCTACAGTTGTACCATTCCTAAAGCGGAAGTGTTGGAGATTGTGAAAGCGGCTCGTGAGATTGACGGGGCGAACATCGTATTGTGTGGCAAGCGCTCGGCGTACATCGAAACGCATGATCAGCAATCGCTGGAAGAATTTCAAAAGTACTACCACCGCTGTGAATATGTGCCGGATTTGCTTGAGGTCGAAGACGAGTTTATTAAGGTAGCAATTTGTCACTTTGATGGTTCGGAAGAGCTCCTGTTCCCGACCATGAACGCAAAGTTTGGCGCAACGCATAAAGTCGTGGTGAGTGCAAAAATCTGGCTGGATGTGATGAATGCCGAGGCCTCTAAAGGCGCGGCCATTCAGCATCTTCAAGAGACGATGAATTTTACTCCGGCAGAAACTATGACGTTTGGTGACTACCTCAATGACCTCGAAATGCTGCAAGTCAGTGAGCATTCGTACGCGGTTGCCAACGCGCACGAAGAGATTAAGAAAATTGCTCGTTATTCTGCGCCAAGCAACCAAGAGGCTGGGGTACTCAAAGTGATTAAAGAGAAAGTGTTAGTGAAGTAACGCTCATTTTTTCGATGTTATTTTCTTCTTCACGTAAAAAGCCCCGCAGTACATGCGGGGCTTTGTTTTTTTTGGGAGAGTAAGGTTCCCGTTTTAGCGTACGTATTTGGCGGTTGCGCTGACTAAAAAGTGTTGCAATTTCCCGTCTGATTTTGGCACCCACAAGTCGTTATGATAATGGTAAATACGGCCATTGACGGTCACAGACAAGGTATTATCACCCGTTTGCTCCATGCGAATAAACTGATCCGAAGTGACCAAAAACGGCTCTTGCTCTTCAATGCTCTGGCCCGTTGCCAATACGAAGTAGCCGAATCGGTTGCCAGCATCCGGATCGGTTGAGTAGATTCGATGTCCAACGAGGCTGTAGTCGTCGTTGAGTGCCTGCTCAAGCGTTTTTTGCCCGATGGTTTCGTGCGATGGAATAAATACCCAAGCCAACACACCTGCCGCAATGACTGCCAGTAGAAGCAGTACTTGCATGAACTTTCTCATCATATATACCGTTTAACGTTGAAATTTCATTTTGTACATGCGCTTATCCGCTATGCTGATAAGAAAGTCAACATTGTCACTGTCTTTAGGGTATTGCGCTAAGCCCATGCTTGTTGAAAGTGTTGAGACTTTATCGGAGTTTAATATTTGTGCATCAAAGACGGTATTTATCTGCTCACGTACGTTCTCTTCATTGAGATGTTCACCTTCAAGGATAACCGCGAACTCATCTCCTCCCATGCGATAAACAGTAAAATCATTGAGTGCCATAGAATTAAGCCGCCTAGCGATTTCCCGCAGTACAGTGTCGCCAACTTGGTGTCCGTGTGTGTCGTTGACTTCTTTAAAACCATTTAAATCTAGAATCCAGAGAGAAAAGGGCCTTTTTTCTTGAGTAAATTTGTTTAGGGTAATGAATAGTGCATTGCGGTTCCCTAGGTTCGTTAAAGGGTCGCTGAGCGCCAATTTTCTATGAAAATGGGATTCACGATAAAAGAAATAAGTTAAAGAGATAATCGACAAAACGAACGTCGCAAACAACATATATTGTGCTTGCATTAAGCGCTGGGTTTGACCTTTTTGTGCTTCATAAGCTTTACTGCTTAGACGAAAGTTTTGATTAACGAAGTCTATTAAGCCTAAATATAGTGTTTGAGTTGAACGATAAAATGCAGCAGCAGCTTGGCTATCACCTGTTCTAGCTTCTACTAGTTGTTTTTCTAGCTCTTTGAACTCTTCAAAAAGGTTAATGAAGTAAAGGTGCATGTTGTTCCGAGAAAAGAACTTATTGGCTTTCGTGCTACTGGTCAATAAGTCAAAGCGACTCCACGCTAACTCGTATTGAAGCTCTGCACCATCAATATTCAATACGTTTTCATCTAACCGTCTGGCCTCGCCGACAAGTTCTGATAGTTCTTTGGAGAGTTGGAATAAAAACCAAGTCGCTTGTTTTTGTTCGTTATTAAAATTTTGTGAGAGTGAACGTGTTTGCTGTAAAAGCACGACATTCGCGAGAAGCAAAGAAACGGCAAACACCACCAGCAGCATTTTGCTGGTGGTAGAATATTGCAATATTCTTTGTTTCTTAGAATAGGGTTCTGATAACTTCATTCTTATTATTTTTCTTTTATTTCATTTACTTGCCATACCATTTGCGCATGATATTTATTGTAGTTTAGCTCTGGATAGAGATTGAGTGGATATATCACCCAGAAAGGACCTTTATTCCTGACTTTTATGTAATTCTGATCTTGTTGATAAGCCAGTATTGGTTGATATCGAAGAATATCTTGTCGGGACAATGTCGAGTGATAGTCGTTTAAGCTGCTGATATCAACCTGCTCTGGTACCTTTCCGTAGACGTGTGTAAGAAGCGTGCTGAGTTTAACGCCTAAAAACTCTGACGAGGCAGGAAGCCAAGGCAATGTCATCGTGTAGCTAGTGGTAGGTAAAGCTTGGATCTCTTCCAGTTCCAGTATGACACTAGGCTGCTGGCTACTACTAAATACGATCGTATTTGCAGACAAGAATGGCGCAACAAAAAACAGACCTAGCGCGACTATCTTTTTCATCATATGCCCTTTTGAGTTTTATTCTTTTTTCTTAGCTAGGACAAAGGTGCTAGCGGTAATTTATTTATAATTATAGAGCCAACCGGATGAGATTTTATAATACGTTATGTTTCAAAAATAACTGTCGGTTTACGTCACGTCAAGGTTATTAAGTTGCTTCTTAATTAAAAGCTCAGAGTATTGGGATGATGGTAGAGTTTCGTAATGATTTCGCGGTATTTAATTGGTTTTTAGTGCAACTTTGTGTCATTTTTAATAAAGATACTGTGTCGGAAATGAGAATTTAATAAGGCGAGAAATGGATGTCGAATTTGTTCTTAAGTTACATTATTTTACATATTTAAATCATCGATATTCAGATATGTATTTGTTAGTACGTAAAGAAAATAAAGTCACCTAGTTTTGGTGACTTTATTTTTTATTTCATGAGCTTACTTAAATTAACTATGCAAACAAATATTTTGCATGGAAGTTGAGGTGCTCTTCAATAAAGCTTGAGATGAAGTAATAGCTATGGTCATAGCCTGGTTGCATTCTCAAGGTTAGGTTTGAATCGTGTATTTTTGCCGCAGCAATCAGCGCTTCCGGTCTAAGCTGCTCATTTAAGAAGCCATCAGCATCACCTTGATCAACCAAAATTGGTAATGGTGATTGTTGTTGTTTTAGAAGTTCACTTGCATCGTATTGCTTCCAGCTTTCAAGCTCCTTGCCTAAGTAAGCAGTAAAGGCTTTTTGTCCCCAAGGGCATTGCATTGGGTTACTGATTGGACTGAACGCTGAAATAGAACGGTACTGTTCTGAATTTTTCAGACCAATGGTGAGCGCTCCGTGGCCGCCCATACTGTGACCGGAAATTGACTTCACGTCAGAGACTGGGAAGTTACTTTCGATGATCGCAGGCAACTCCTCAGTCACATAGTCGTACATACAGTAATGCAGTGACCAAGGTGCTTGCGTCGCATTAAGGTAAAAGCCAGCTCCTTTTCCTAGGTCATAGCTTTCGTCGTCAGCGATACCTTCGCCTCTCGGACTTGTGTCTGGTGCAATGATCGCAATGCCAAGCTCGGCCGCCATACGAAATGCGCCCGCTTTCTGCATAAAGTTCTCATCGGTACACGTTAAACCAGAGAGCCAGTATAGCGCGGGTACGGGATTTGATTTCGTTGCGTTAGGTGGCAAGAATATCGCGAAGCGCATGGTGCAGTTTAGGGCATTGGATTCGTGTGTATATTGCTTGTGCCAACCGCCAAACACTTTGGCTTGGCTTACATTTTCAATGGTCATGAATAAACTCTCTAATTAGCAGAAGGAATTCAGGCTCCCCAAAAGGAGAGCCTGAGGCAGCATTATTGATCCATATGGATAACCGTTCGGATGCTCTTACCTTCATGCATCAGATCAAACGCTTTGTTGACGTCTGCTAATCCCATTGTGTGGGTAATGAACTCCTGTAAGCCGAATTCACCAGCCATGTAACGGTTTACGATTTCTGGAAGCTCAGAGCGACCTTTAACGCCACCGAAAGCGCTGCCACGCCATACACGACCAGTTACCAGTTGGAATGGACGAGTTGAGATCTCTTGACCTGCACCAGCAACACCAATGATGACTGACTCACCCCAACCTTTGTGACAGCACTCAAGTGCTTGGCGCATCACGTTTACGTTACCGATACATTCGAATGAGTAGTCAACACCACCGTCTGTCATTTCAACAATCACTTCTTGAATTGGCTTGTCGAATTTTTGTGGGTTTATGCAATCAGTTGCACCAAGTTGTTTCGCTAGGTCGAATTTGCTTTCGTTGATGTCTACACCGATGATGCGGCTGGCACCAGCCATGCGAGCACCGATGATTGCAGAAAGACCGATACCGCCGAGACCAAAGATTGCCACTGTGTCGCCTTTTTCAACTTTAGCTGTGTTTAATACCGCACCCATACCAGTGGTTACGCCACAACCTAGAAGACAAACTTCTTCAAGTGGTGCTTCTTTGTTTACTTTCGCTAGTGAGATTTCTGGAAGAACCGTGTACTCAGAGAAAGTAGAACAACCCATGTAGTGGAAGATAGTTTCGCCGTTGATAGAAAATCGGCTTGTGCCATCTGGCATTAGGCCTTTACCTTGCGTTTCACGAACGGCCTGACATAGGTTCGTTTTGCCAGATTTACAGAACTTACACTCACCACATTCAGCAGTGTAAAGTGGGATAACGTGGTCGCCAACTTCAACGCTTGTTACGCCTTCGCCAACCATTTCAACGATACCGCCACCTTCGTGACCAAGGATTGAAGGGAAGATACCTTCTGGATCGTCACCTGATAGTGTGAATGCGTCAGTGTGACAAACACCAGTTGCTACGATGCGTACTAGCACTTCGCCGGCTTTTGGAAGTTGTACATCAACTTCTTCCATTTTAAGCGGCTCCCCTGCAGCCCAAGCGACCATTGCTTTTGATTTTATGTGAGTTTGACCAGGTTTGATTTCAAGCGACATTGGATGTTTCCTTTATATTTTCAGTATATGGAGTGACGTAATAAGCGTAGTTAAGGTTTGCTTACCGCGCTGCGTCGTTTTGTTGGTGCTCATTTTAGGTGTTTCAGTAAAAATGATAATCCGTCCATTTTGAAAATGATTTTTACATATACGTAATAATGTTAAAGTGAGTGGACAACAAGAGTGTGATGCCTCCTCAAAACAGAAGGGAAAACGGAAAAGGCGATTGACCTGAGGTTAGGTAGAGGGACTAGAGTAGAAAACAATCAAACCATCAGCTAAGTAAGAGTGATTATGAATAAGACGGATCTGAGTGCCTATTTAACCAAGCTAGGCTTGCCTAGTGAATTGCCCGCCGATTTGGAGTCATTGCACAGAATTCACGTGGCGCAGCATCGTTGCCTGCCGTTTGAGAATTTTGACATCGCATTGCAGCGAGGCGTCTCTGTTGAGATTGAAGATATTATTCAAAAAACCGTGTACCACTCTCGCGGTGGTTACTGCTTTGAATTAAATGGTTTAATGCTTGATGTGCTCAACACTCTTGGGTTTGAAGCGCGAAGTTTGCTAGGGCGTGTACATGTGTCTGGTACACCAACAGGTCGTAGTCATCAAATCACGTTAGTGACGTTAGAGGAACAAACATGGATTGTCGATGTGGGTTTTGGCTCCAATACCCCTCGAGCGCCATTGCCATTTATCCTTGACCAAGTGATTCAGACGGATTTACAAACCTTCCGTTTTGTCAAAGATGCTCAGTTTGGTTATTTCCTCCAAGTGCTTTCAACCGATGGAACGGACACGTGGAACAATCTATACAGCTTTGACCTAGAGTTTGTGTTTGCTGGTGACATTGCATGTAGCAACTTCTTTACCTCGACTTCGCCTAATTCGCGTTTTACTAGCGCAAGGGTCGCTGCTAGAGCGACAGAAAGTGGGTTGGTGACGCTGCTTAACTACACACTCAGATGCACAAATCATGAAGCGCTAACAGAAATAGAGCTAGAGCCAGGTCAAGCCTACCTGGATGCGTTGAAAGAATATTTTGGTATTGAGCTTGATGCGCAATACGACGATCTTCGTCCGTTACCTGACGCGTAAAGTTTTCCCGTTTTCAAAGCGTAGCTCGACGAGAACAATGTAATCACTATTTGTCTAGAAGAGGTCGACAGGAATACAGCATGGCGAATTGGGAAGGAGTCAGCGAGTTTGTTGCCGTAGCGGAAACTAACAGCTTTACAGCTGCCGCGGCTAAACTGAAAACGTCAGTGGCACAAATCAGTCGCCGCGTATCGGCACTTGAAGAGCGTCTTGCGGTTAAGTTACTGCATCGCACGACGCGAAAAGTTTCTCTGTCTGAAGCTGGACAGCTTTATTATCAGCAGTGCAAACACTTGGTCGAAGGGCTAGAACTGGCTGAGCTTGCTGTAACGCAAATGCAAACCGAACCGCGAGGTTTGCTGCGTGTGACAGCGCCTGTGACCTATGGGGAAATGAACCTCGCACCGCTCTTGCATCAGTTTTTGGAGAAGTACCCGCGTGTGGATCTCGATTTAGTTCTGACCAATCAAAAACTGGATTTGATAGAGCAAGGGGTAGACGTGGCGATTCGTCTTGGCCGCCTGCAAGATTCCAGCATGATCGCAAAGCGTCTTTCGTCGCGTCAAAATTACGTGTGTGCTAGCCCTATGTATTTGGAGCGATTTGGCGAGCCTCACACATTATCCGAACTGGCTCGACATCAGTGCTTGGTTGGTTCGGTCGATTATTGGCATTTTAAGGAAAATAAACGCGATAAGTCTTTGCGCGTGTCGGGGAGGATTAAATGCAATAGTGGTTTTGCGCTAATGGGCGCCGCCAAACGTAGTTTGGGTTTAGTGCAGTTGCCGGACTATTACGTTCAAGAAGCCCTAGATAACGGTGAGCTAGTCGAGGTGCTGACCGATTACCGAGACGACCGTGAAGGCATTTGGGCACTGTATCCACAAAGCCGAAATTTATCGCCCAAAGTGAGGTTGTTGATCGACTTTTTAGCGCAGGAACTAGCGGATTAGAGTTTTCATGAACTTTAATACAACTGAAGTTGCTAAAACGCCCGGTGATGCCGGGCGTTTTTATTAGGATGAGAGCTGGAATCGAAAAGACATGAATCACTATTGGTTGGATTCCGCGTCTTCACGTTTAATCACTTTGTGCCCATCTTCAGACACGCCTTGCTTCCAATAGCTGCTGATGTAGATATTCTCGCGATCGACTTCTTTTTCGTTGCGGAAATATTGGCGCAGCGTACGCATTGAATCGAACTCACACGCACACCATACCGAAGCGTTACCATCTAACCACTCGAGTTCGCGAACGCTATCAGCCAAGGTTTGCTGTTCAGTTAGCCAAATCAACTCCATACCGGCTGGCGTGTTTAGGGGTTGAATGTCGGCTGGAGACATCACGCTGATCACTGCATAGCCTTTGGCCTCTTCTGGCAGCGTACGAATTTTCGCAGAAAGTGCTGGAAGTGCCGTCATATCGGCAGCCATGAAGAACCAATCCGCCTCAGTATTTAAGTTGGAGATGCTACCTGGCCCAACAATGCTGATCGTGTCGCCTTTTTGCGCGGCCATTGCCCAACGCGCTGCAAATCCGCATTGCAGATCTTGCGTTACGTGTCGGACGAAATCCACTTCGATTGAACTGGTTTCTGGATGAAAGCGTCGAATTGTGTAAGTGCGCATGATTGGTCGGTCGTCTTCTGACAGGATGCTCAGATCCGAGCCACCCATATCGTTAAACAGTAATTTGATGTAACTGCCTTCGCAGTCACGAGGAAAGTGGCTCAGCGCCTCACCTTGCAAGGTAATGCGCTGCATGTTTGGAGTGATGGTTTCTGTGTCTGTGACAACAAGCGTTTTAGGTTGAGGCTTCTTTTTCATTGTTACTTTACTCGATAATTATTCTCTTTCTCATTTAAAGATTATCAAGTTCCCTAACAAGAGGGTAGCGTCTTTAAACAAATTTACACTGTGAATTAACGCCAAAGCCTCAAGCAAAATGCAGTATCTGTCCTTTCCCAATTACGTAAAGTGAGTCGTTTTTTAACCCAAAATAGACTTATATCATTGGAATCGTAGACAAAAGCAACAGCGCAGCCATGCTGTAGTTGAACCCCTTAACGCGTTTATCGGTGGTCAACCAACGCTGCAATTGCATACCTGCCGCCGTCCAAAATGTTACCGATGGCAAGTTGGCTAAACAGAAGATACCGGCGATAAAAGTCAGTTCGAGCCATGCACCGCCACTGCTGTATACCGTAATGGCCGTCAACGCCATCGACCAACCCTTCGGGTTCACCCATTGGAATGCGACAGCCCCTAAAAAAGACATTGGGCGAAAATCGTGTTTTGCTTCGGTTTTGTCGCTGGTGGCGATTTTGTACGTCAAGTACAGCAAATAACTCAAGCTCAACACTTTCAAAATGGAGTGTGTAATTGGATATGCGTGGAACAGGCTCATCAAGCCAATGCCCACCAAAATTAGCATGGCACCAAAGCCAAAGGTAATGCCCAACATATGTGGGATAGTGCGTTTAAAGCCGACATTTGCCCCTGAGGTCATCAACATAATGTTATTGGGACCCGGCGTAAAAGTGGAGACAAAAGCGAACAACGCCAAAGCGCCCAGTTGATGATATTCCATAGATTGTTCCTTGAATCAGTTCTCGATAAGTTGAGAACAACTATAAGTAGAACTGAGGTCAATATTGTGCTTTTATTTGATGATTAGAAACTAAATAAGCAATGAAACATCATGATGGATAGATTTGACGAAAGAATATTGCAAGTGCTCAAACGAGACGGAAGAATCTCCAATGTGGAGCTGTCGGAACGCGTTGGTTTATCTCCATCTGCAACCTTACGCCGAGTGCAAGATTTAGAGCGTAAAGGCGTGATCAAAGGCTACCGAGCAGTACTGGATAATCAGCAACTTGGCGTGGGTTTTGTCGCTTATGTGTCGATTGGTTTGGCCTCGCACTCTAAGCAGGCACAGCTGGGTTTCGAAGAGCATGTGCGTTTTGTAAACGAGGTGGTGGAATGTCACAACATTACGGGATCTAACGAATATCTCATACGCGTAGAGACGCAAAATCTCGCCGCTTATAAAGCGTTTCACGCTGATGTGTTGGGTGAGTGCGAACACGTCAAGTCGATCACAACCATGGTGGTGATGGACACACCAAAAGACGAACGCTAGCCGACCGAGAGTGACAGTTTTGTTGCGCACGAATTTGAAGTGACTCGAAAGAGTCAGTCGAGTATGAGAATGGTTCACAACAAATGCTGGAAAGCAGATGGCACTCTTACAATTTCCATATTTATTCTCACCTTCTAAATAATCCCATCCTGCTAGTTTTGCTTAAACCGCTTGTGTTTCAGAGCGGCGAGTCAGCAAAATTAAGGATGAACGATGAAATCACATGTAACACTTCCTCTTTTGAGCTTAAGCGCTGTTGCCGCATTGAGCTCATTTAACGTCAACGCCCATGGCTGGGTAGAGTTTCCAAGTGCTCGTCAAAATACGTGTTATTTAGACGGTGGTTTTTGGACCAACGAGATCCCTAACCAAGCGTGTAAAGCGGCTTTTGAAGAATCTGGTGCTTACCCGTTTGTGCAGCGCAGTGAAATTGCAGCAAACGTACCAAATTACCGAGATATGGAGCATGTGAAAGCCGTGGTTCGCGACGGTGAGCTATGTTCTGCTGGCGATGCCGCTAAGAAAGGCTTGAACTTTCCTTCTCCAAACTGGCAGCGCACCAATGTTACGCCAGATGCAAATAACCAGATTGAATTGGTGTTTTACGGCAAAGCGCCGCACAACCCATCGTACTGGGAGTTCTATCTCACCAAGCCAACTTATGATGATTCAAAGCCTCTTACTTGGAGTGATTTAGAGCTGATCGACACCGCAGGTGATGTGTATGTTGATGCGGAAAAACGCTACCGTATTCAGGTGACTTTCCCTGCTGATCGTTCCGGCGATGCGGTGCTTTATACTCGTTGGCAGCGCATTGATGTCGCTGGGGAAGGTTTCTACAACTGTAGTGACATTACGTTAAACGGAACGGGCACGACGCCACCGACTGACCCTGTTGATCCAACCGAACCGGGCAATAATCTGACATCTCTGGGCTACTTTGTTCAGCAAGGTTTCGGACCAGTAGAAGCGGGTGACACCATTCGTTTTCGTACGTTTAATGCGACAGGCAATGAAATTGTCGATATTTCACTACCAATCAGTGCAAACAATACGGCGACTTGGGCGGCAGAAATTGCGGATCAATTTAATGCGCAGCAAACGGGCGATTGGTACGTGGGCATTTGGCATCAAGAGATGAGCCACTACATGTTCGATAGTAACAACGTGAATGCGAACCAAGTATTAGCGCCAAGCGCAGACTTCAGTTATGCGTTGTCACTGATCAAAGCGGATGTCACGCCACCAGTTGAACCAACCAACTTGTGGGACAAGACGGCCGTTTACAACCAAGGTGATGTGGTGACGCACAACGGTAAAGAATGGACTGCCCAGTGGTGGACGTCTGGTGAGGAACCAGGCACAACGAGTCAGTGGGGTGTATGGCGTTAAGCCATTTATTCGGGCCCTGAACAATAAAACCCTTCTCATGTGAGAAGGGTTTGTTTTTTCAGTCTAAAACGACCACTTTGGTTGAGTGGCTGTCTTGAAAATCAGAGCACATATCGTTATTCGCTTGCTCTCCACTCGCTCCAGTTGAGCATCGCGTAGTCTGCCAGTTTGAGCATCGGAATGTCTTCATGCGTATCTCCGTAGGCATAAACAGACGCAAACTCGTCGAGCGAAAACGCCGCTTTCACGCGTGAGACTTTTCTTTCTAAACTGCAATCACCTTGCTGGTAAAAGCCACTCAGTTTTGGCTGTTCTGAGATCAGTTCACTGCACAGCAAGTGGTAACCGTTCGCCTCACACCAAGGCTTGAGATACGCATTGAGTGATGCCGACACCACTACGATGGTATCGCCTCGGTGTTGATGCCAAGCAAGCCTTTCCATCGCTTCTGGCCGTAAGTACAGCGGGATCACTTCATGGGCAAACTGAGTGCCAATCGCTTCAATTTTCTGCGTTTCTTTCCCTGAAAATGCAATAAAACTGCTGAGAGGGCGCATAACACGAGCGGGTAACACTCCGAGTTTGTACAGCGCATAAAATGGCATGATAGCGACCTTTCCTACTCGTTTGCGCAGGCCATAAGCAGAATAGTGGAGGAAAAGGCTAAACATATCCTCTCGGGTGATGGTGCCATCAAAATCAAACAGTGCCAGTGACGGCTTAGTAGTATCGAGCAAACTCAGCGCCTATTTTTGGGTTTAAGATCATTTTGTGTTTATTGATAAAACACCGCCAACCAGATGGTTTCTTGCGTTGGGTCAGTCCAGCTCACTTTGTGTTTGGTATGAGCTGGAATCGTAACGTGATCGCCTGCCTCAAGTCGTTGCACGACACCTGATTCAAAAGTCAGCTCACCTGCTCCTTTAAGAACCAAGACCCATTCATGTTCTTCTTGATCGTACCAGCCACTTTTGGGCGAGGTTTGCCCCGTTGAGACAATGCGTTCTATACGCAGGTTTTTGTGGGTCAGCAGGTCTTCGAACACTTCCTCGTCGAGGTTATTCGGTAAGTCTTTAAAAAGATTCATGGCCTTTCCTTAGAGAATGATCAGTCCAAAAGGCGCAAGCAATTGCTCTTGTTGCCAATCACAAATTTTAACACCAAACAGAGAAACGCGGCGAACATCCAGCCCGTCCAGTTCGACATGAGTCAGATCACACTGCTCAACGTTAAAGGTTCCCCATTGTTCTGGCGAGAATTCGCAGCGAGATAAATCCGAGCCTTTGAGAGTTGCCCCTGCGAGGTTCGCACCGTTCCAACGGTTTTCAAAGAGGTCACATTTTTCTAGTAACACTCGCTCGAAGTTACAGTAGGTGAGGTTGCAGCCAGTAATAAAAGCAGAACAGAAAAACATGGTGTTACTGACGCGATTAGCAAAGTTCGCACCTTGGAAGTTTGCCCCTTTGAGATCGCACTTACGCAGCTCCAAGCCCATACAATTTGCGCCGTTAAACAGGCTCATCGCCAACATACAGTTCGTGAAGCTGGCATCTTTTAAGTTCGCGAAGCGAAAACTACACCCTTCTAGCGCTTTGGATTCGATAAAGCGACAGTCGATGAACTTAGCATCGCGCAGATCGGCATGGTCGAAACTGCACATATAAAAGTGGCAGTTTTTAAAGGTGGCATTCTGAAAATCGTGATGAGAAAAGTTTTCTCGTTCAAAAATGAGATCGGTTTTTAACATGTCTTCTCCTTAGCTGCGAGCAGACTAGCACTCCAAGTGACTGATTTTCCAGAAAAATAACTTCTTGTATTTCAGTGTTTTACAAACCCCTCAAATCGCGATTTTAAGGGGTCAAACGAGCGTTTTAAGTGGGTTGTTTTTTGAAAATAGAAGACGTAGAGGAAGAAGAAAGTTTTTGCTGGCTACGAGCCTTAACGAGAGGATTCGCATTTATGGGTATGCATGGCAACTCACACGCACAGTTTGCATTACAGAATTGTATCCGATTTGCATAATTTGTTGATCGGTATGGCGTTTCTCCATACAAAAAACCTATATTTTTCACAAATTGATTTCCATCAAAATAGTAGGGTTTCTATGTGCTAGATTGCGCACAGCTCAAAAAGATATAGATACCCGTGTGCTTCAAGGCGCTGAGTTTACTTGAAATCTCAGATCAGTTAGCAGGCACCCCTTTGGGTACGACATAACGAAGCCCTACGAAAGGAAATAAAAATGAAAAAAACAATCTGCAGTCTAGCAGTGGTTGCTGCACTCGTGTCACCAAGTGTTTTCGCTCATAAACAAGGTGACTTCGTTCTTCGTGTTGGTGCGGCGTCTGTCGTTCCAAACGACAGCAGCGATAAGATTCTTGGTTCTCAAGAAGAATTGAAAGTGGATTCAAATACGCAGCTTGGTTTGACGTTTGGCTACATGTTTACAGACAACATCAGTTTAGAGCTTCTAGCAGCAACACCATTCAGCCACGATATTTCAACAGACTTGTTAGGTCTTGGTGATATCGCGGACACCAAACACCTTCCACCAACGCTTATGGTGCAGTACTACTTTGGCGAGCCACAAAGTAAGTTCCGTCCATACGTGGGTGCAGGTCTCAACTACACCATGTTCTTTGATGAGGGCTTCAATAGCACGGGTAAAGGCGCTGGTCTTTCAGATCTTAAGTTGGATGACTCATTCGGTCTAGCAGCGAATATTGGTGTGGACTACATGATCAACGATCAATGGTTCCTCAACGCTGCTGCGTGGTACGCAAACATTGAAACAGAAGCAACTTACAAAGCAGGTGGAGAGAAGCAAAAAACCGACGTCAAAATTAACCCTTGGGTATTTATGATCAGCGGCGGTTACAAGTTCTAAGAAAAACCAGTAGTTACACGCACATTACTATTATTGGCATGACTTTGGGGGCGGTTACGGGGACTGCCCCTCTTTTTTATCCTCGTTTTGATTGCACATCATTTACTCCACTTAGCAACATGCAAAATTGGATCTTTACCTTGCAGATCATTTTATTGTCGGAAGATCGAAAAGTCCTACACTGATCACATAATTGAACAAGTGGACAATATAAATGAGCGACGACATCGCAAAGCATTCCTCCTCCAGATCTAAGCTGGTAAAAACTCTTTTCTTTACTCTCTGTGTTATCGCATTTGGTGCGATGTATTGGTCTTGGCAGTATTCAGACAGTCACCCAAGCACGGAAGATGCCTACGTTAGGGCAAAAATTCTGTCGGTAGCGCCTCAGGTAAAAGGCCAAGTGGTTTCTGTGGATGTTAAAGATTTCCAATCCGTTAACAAAGGTGACCTACTGCTGAAGATAGATTCACGCCCATATTTGTTGGCAGTGAAGCAAGCAAAAGCGGCATACCAATTGGCGGTCCAGCAACATGACGTTGCCGATAAGCAGGTAACTGAAGCCGTTGCGGGCTTAGATGCGGCGCGCTCTAACCTGACAGAAGCGCAAGTAGAGTACAAACGTACGGATTCTCTAGTGAAACGCAAACTGGCGTCAGACCAAGATTTAGATACGGCGAAAAACAAACTAGCCAATGCTCAAGCGAGCCTAGAGCAAGCGCGCGCGACGGTAGAAAAAGCCATTGCGAACCGTGGTGAAGAAGGCGCAGAGGCTGCGGTTGTTCAACAAGCGGCGGCACAGTTAGCGCAAGCGGAGCTGAACTTGAGTTACACCGACATTACGTCACCAGTGGATGGCATTGCCGGTGAAATCAATACGCACGTAGGCTCGGTCGTTAGCGTGGGTCAAACGCTGTTCCCTGTGATTTTAAAAGACAGCTATTGGGTACGCGCGAATTTTAAAGAAACCGATCTTACTCATATTAAACCTGGCATGCATGCGGATGTGGTGATTGATATGTACCCAGACGTGGTGTGGAAAGCAACGGTAGAACAACTATCGCCTGCGAGTGGTACATCGTTCTCCTTGATGCCACCAGAAAACGCAACGGGTAACTGGGTTAAAATCAAACAGCGTTTCCCTGTACGTTTGGTATTAGAAGTACCGGCCGATGCGCCGCAACTTCGCGTGGGTGCGAGCTCAGAAGTCACCATTGATTTGCAAAGTAGCGTGCAATGAGCCATCAAATTACGGCAGACAAACGGGGGATTGCCACCGTCGCCGTGATGCTTTCTGCCATCATGGTGTTAATCGATATGACCGTTGCGAACGTGTCGCTATCGCACATGATGGGCGCGTTGGGCGCAACGGCAGACCAAATTACGTGGGTGTTGACGGGTTACAGTATGGCGGAAGCGATCTTCATTCCGATGACCAGTTTCTGGGTGTCGCGTTTTGGTGAACGCAAAGTCATGTTGGTTGCTGTGATCGGTTTTGTGATTGCCAGTGCGCTTTGTGGGCAAGCACAGTCTCTTGAAGAGATGGTGCTATTTCGCATTATCCAAGGCGCTTTCGGCGCGTCGGTGATTCCATTGGCGCAGTCGACGTTAGTGCAGATTTATCCGTATGAGCAAAAAGGCAAAGCGATGGCAATTTTCTCCATCGGCATTTTGCTTGGTCCTATTTTGGGCCCAGTTGTGGGTGGTGTGATCACCGACAACATTAACTGGCGCTGGATTTTTTACATCAACTTGCCATTCGGTTTGATCTGTACCTCTCTGATTTATCGCTATATCCACATCGACAACAAATCCAAACCTAACTTTGACTGGTGGATCATCGGTTACATGGCGTTAGGTGTGGGCGCGTTGCAGTTTGTGTTGGATAAAGGGAATGAAGAAGACTGGCTCGACTCACGCATGATTCAGACGGCGATATTGCTCGCAGTCATGGGATTGGTGATGTGGATCTATCGCAGTTGGAAAACCAAAAGTCCAATAGCGCCATTGTGGCTACTGAAAGACCGAAACCTTATGGTCTCGTCATTGATGATTGCCGTGGTGTCGATGGCGATGTTTGGTCTGACGACTCAACAACCAATGCTGTTGGAAAGCTTGCTGGATTATCCGGTCTCAACCACTGGTTTATTAATGGCACCGCGTGGGTTGGCGTCAGCGGCGATGTTGATTTTGGTGATTAAGCTCAATCCGCAATTCGATCCCAGAATCAAAATAGTCTTTGGCTTAAGCTGCATCGGGATTGGTAGTTATTTGATGACGCAATACTCACTGCAGATCGATACATTTTGGATTGTGATGCCGAGTATGATTCAGGGGATGGGGCTTGGTTTAACCTTCTCGACGCTATCCACCTTGGCGTATTTGACGATTCCGAAAGAGCAATCTGTTGCGGCGGCGAGTATTTACAATCTGTTCCGTACCATTGGTAGTTCGTTTGGTATCTCTATCGCAACCACGTTCCAATATCGTGATAGTCAGCAGCAATGGCATGCGCTGGGAGAGGGTATTAATCCTTATAATCCTAACTTGCATGACTGGGCGGCCAATCAGGGGCTTTCTATTACCGACCCGGTTGCGTTAGACCAATACCAACAGATGTTGCAGCAGCAATCGCAAATGGTCGCGTTTGTGCACACCTTCCAGCTTGTGGGAGTGATGTTCGTGATCATGATGCCGATGCTGGTTTTCATTCGGTCGCGTGAATAACATGAAGTTCCGGTGAATAGTGTAAGAGAACGCCTCTCAAGTTGTGGCAGCTTGAGAGGCGTTTTTTATTGGACAGTGCCAGTGAAAGAAGGACGTTTACTCAAACGTCACTTCTTCAAAATGCGGATTGGTTTTGAGCGCGCGCATTGCGACTAATTGTTCAGTCGGGAAGGCGGTGTGCTCACCATCCATATCTAAAAACAAGCACTCTTGTCGCTGCATGTCGTAGCCTGTGTCGAACGCGTTGCCCTGATGAGTTTCACCATTTTTTAGTGTGATCTCGATCGGGAGCTTAAACATACAGGCGATTTCAATAAAATCGTATTGGCTGCAAGTCACCATAGTTTTCTCCTTTCAAACCGACGCAGTATTCAGAAGGTTTGAGAACCGCTTCCTTAATATAGAAAACGTTTGATTGAAACTGAATCTTCATCTTACACCTCATTTTGGTCACGAAATAGACATACACGCACGTTTTAATAAACCTACTGTTGAGCGTTCGCAAGCGAGACAAAACTACGATATGTCTGAAACGATACTTAAGCGCACATACCTAACGAGTGAACAAAAGCCAAGTTCACTGATTCCGCCTCAAACCTACCATGCGCAGTCGGCGCACCGTGTTTACCACTCGCCTCAATTTGAAAACGGCCGCGTTAAAAACGAGATGCCAAATGTCCCTAGCCCGCAATCATTCTGGCAGGTGTGTTGGAGCTATCTTGGTGGTAGAACGCCATTGAGTCCTAACGAACATCTGCCACATTTCCCAATTCAACCTACGCAGTTTGCGCAGAGAAGTGAATCGATGCGCGTTACTTGGCTGGGCCATTCCACCATGCTGGTGGAGGTCGATGGCATTCGAATTCTGACTGATCCGGTATTTGATTACGCTTCTCCGTTCATCGCAAAAGCGTGGTTTGAACGCAATATTCCCAATACCCATGCCAGAGATTGTTTGCCGATTCCTGAAATTATCGTGATTTCGCACGATCATTACGACCATTTAGAAGCATCGACCATACGTTTCTACGCCGATAAACCCGTGACGTTTTATGTGCCCTTAGGGGTTGGCAAGCATCTGATAAAGTGGGGCGTTTGCGCAGACAACATCGTGGAATTCGATTGGTGGGATAGCGTGCACTATGCCGGAATCGAACTGATTTGTACGCCCGCTAACCATAATTCTGGTCGTACTTATTTCGATAAAAACTCGACCTTGTGGGCTTCTTGGGTCATCAAAGGTAAAGAAGAGACGCTCTATTTTAGTGGCGATTCAGCTTACGATTCGCACTTTTCCGAGATCGCAAAGCGATGTGGACCAATCGACATTGCCTGTTTGGAAGTGGCTGCCGATGTGAAAGGCCAAGGTTATCCGGTCGAAAACTGGGGGCACATGCAGGCTCACCATACCGTGCAAGCGTTTCACGATTTAAATGCGAAAAAACTGTTGCCCGTGCATTGGGCTACATACGAGCTATTTACTCACCGTTGGGACGAACCGATTTTAGATTTGCTTACCCATTGTCAAAAAGAACATATAACGCTGCTGACGCCAATGCCGGGGGAGAGTTTTTACGTTCATCAAGAACATATAAATAAACAATGGTGGCGAGAAAAAGAAATAGGTGAGCCAGCTAGAATTTTGACTTAATAATATGTTCTTACTTCAATAATTATTTTAGAAGTTAACCTTGTTATTTTCAGAATATAACAAGGTTTTTTACTCGCTTACTCATCAATCACTTGAGGTTTTAACTCGACGACATTTCCTTCCGGATCATGAATATAGAGTGAGCGACCGAATCCTTGTGCGCCGTAGCGTTTCGCAAACTCTTCGGTTTCAATGCCGTTCGAACGCAGATATTCCAGTAATTCATCCTCGGAAAAAGGCGCCAATTGCAGGCAAAAATGGTCAATATTACGACCATTTTGAACTGGTGGCTTACCGCCGAGTTGGCCCAATTCGCTGTCTACCGTCACTACATCAATTAATGCGTTACCTGCCCTAAGTTGAGTTAAACCAAGTTCCGTTACTTCGCGTTCGACAGGGCAGCCCAAAATGTCTCGATAGAAATGCAACATAGCATCGAGGTTACAGGTCCTTAAAACAACATGATCAAGCGCTTTGATGGCGATTGGATTTTTGGTGGGCATGCTTCACTCCTTTTTGCATTGTGTTGAGGTAAGTATAAAGTGACCTTAAAAGTGGTGAGAGAAATGATCAAATTCCAGATGTTTTTTTGCTAGAGCGAGTGCAGAAACACTGCAACTCAAAGCAAACAAAAAAGGCTAGCGTATTGCTAGCCTTTTGGAATATGGATGGGGCTATTACTCGTAATCAGAAGCGTAAGTTTCTTCGTAAGTGTGTGAGTAAAGCTCGAATAGGTTGCCGAATGGGTCTTCTAGGTAAACCATTTTCGCAGGCTTATTATCGTCTTCTGGGTGGTAACGCATGATGTCCATGCGAACTTTGCCACCTAGTGCTTCGGTGCGTTTGATAGCACCTTCAAAATCGTCTGTCTGCAAACAGAAATGGAAGATACCGATGCGAGAAAAATCCACTTCATGGCGCTCTTGACGCTCTTTCATTTCGAATAACTCAAGGCCGATGCCATCACTTGTCACAAGGTGCGCAATGTTGAAGCCTTTAAAGCCTTCCCCAAAGACCGCAATACACATTCTGCCAATTGCCGTTTCGCGTTCTTCAATCACTTTCGTGTTGCCCATAACGACTTTTAGACCTAGCGCTTGCGTGTAAAACTCAACCGCTTTGTCCATATCTCCGACCATAATACCGACATGATTCATTTTCATTTGTTTGCTCCCAACATGTGTGTTTGAACGTTGTCTTGTTTCGATGTGGGAGAGTATATGGCGTGATTTTGATTACATGAAATTATCATAAATTATAAAAATGATAATTTTACTTAATGCTATGCATGTTGGGATTGAGTTAGTGAGCTAAGGCCTCAACAGCTTGCCTCACCGAGGTGAAATGAATCTTGATAATACACCGTTGCGCGAGGCTGAATTCATGCGATTGGATTAATGACGTAACCTCTTCTACGGACAGCGTTCGTTCTTTTGGGTGTAAAAGAGTGGTGTTCGAACCATTGTTTTTCAATTCAAACGTGTTGCCATTTGAGTCAATAACGTAATCATCTTGCCCAAAAATGAGGGCTTCGCATTCAGAGTCTAAGTCGGACTGGGAATGCGTGTAGATCAGCTCATCGTCGCCGTCTAGTTTTAGCAAGCATGGCCAGCATACTGCGTGGTCTCTCATGGTTAACTCATTATTCATTGTTATTTAGAAACTTGACCCAGGTTGTTGCAAAAACGCTAACTCTTCGGGAGTGCTCTCTCTTCCCAGTATCGCATTGCGATGAGGATAGCGCCCAAACTGGTCGATGATGGCTTTGTGTTTTAGCTCAAAATCGTAGTTATTTTCAAGCCCTGATGCGCGGAACAATTTTTCAGCTTGGACATGAATGAGGCGAGATTCGCTGTGCATAAACGGCATGTACAAAAAGCTTAGCTGCTCAGGCGCTAATTCTTTGTCGTAACCTAACCGAATTGCCTCTTGAGCCAATGCTAATGCGAGTGGGTCTTGTGCAAACGCTTTTTGGGTGTTGCGATACACATTACGTGAAAACTGGTCGAGGACGATGATTTCGGCCAATCGTCCTTGTGCGCTGTTACGCCAATTAAACAGTTCACAACGAGCCGCTTGTTCTAATACCGAGGCAAATCGCGATGCAATACGCTTGTCCAGTTCTGGGTTGTTTTCAAACCAATTTTGGGGCGATAGCTCCTCGAACCAAAATTTGATGACTTCTTGGTACATGGTTCTTCCTTCTTATTGCATTAGCTAAAGAATAAAAAGCCAGAAGGCGAGCTCCTGGCTTTCTGCGTGTTATCGACCGTAAGTCTCTACGATGTAACGTTCAAAATCGTCACACATTTGTTCGTCAGAGATGGCGTTGCTTGCCAGCTCTTTACTGCCGTCGACGACTTTAATCGCGGCGTTCAGTGAAGCGACTGATGCTCGCTCTCGCGTCGCAAGTGAGTCGATTTTCTTCTGCTGCACTTCCCATGCCTGTTCTGGCGACAGGTTACACACGTCTGCAAGGTATTTGGCATTGAAGCCTTCGCCAGTCAGGCTGACAATGGTTTCGTTGTGCGACAAGTGATTGCCTGCGTGCCAGTAGTGTTTTGCCAGCAGTGGGCCAATTTCTGGGTTATCCGTCAGGTAACCAAACTTCTCAAGGAAGTATGCACGGGTCTGATACACCGCCATGTGCGCGAGTAGATAACCTTGATACGCACAAGCCGCTTCGTCGGATAGCAAATGTGGAATCGCCATCAGTGGGCGAGGGCTGCATTCCAAACCAAGGATCTGTTTTTCACAATCGCGAGCGAGCTTAGTGATGCGCTCTGGCGTTAACTCGTCATCGCTCAATTGATACAACGCGCGCTCAAAATATGGCACAACCAAGATGCTACGTTCTTCATAAGCTTTGAATGGCTGACGGCTGTTGATCATCGCTTGAATGATCTCATCAGGAACCGGATTCCCTTCATCATCCAGTGCGTATTGTTTTAGCCAATCGGCATCGGTTAACAGGCTGTCACAGAACATCGACTGAGTTTCTGCATAAGCCATTGACGTCGGCGCAAACTCCTGCGAGAAACAAGGTGCGTTCATTTTTACGTTCGCAAAGTGTGCTGCGTGGCCACCTTCGTGGAACAGCGTGTTAATGCCATCGTAGCCGCTGCCCACTTGGTCTGGTTTGGCATTACTGGTGAAGTTCACCTGCGCTGCGACCCATTCGCCTTGATTATAGAAAGAAGGAATAGGGCCGTGGCAGAACCCATTCGGGTACTTACCTTTGCGATCTAGTAAATCCAGCGTTAGCGTCGCACCAGAGTAATCAATATTTAGGCGACCAAATGATTCTACCCAGCGTCTCAGAGATTTTGAGAACGGCACGTATGGGTCAAGGTCACGCATAACGTCACCCGCGAATGAGTAAACAAAGTTGTAGCCTGCTAGTGCGCTTGCGCCTTTCTCTTTCGCCAAGTTTTCTAAGCTGTTTAGATGCGCATCTCGCGTGCGTTGTTCGAAATCTTCCAAAATCTCGAATAGCTGTTCAGAGCTCATCTTTTCCGTTTTTTGCACGGAGTAATCAAAGAAAGTCGCATAACCGAGTGAGCGAGCGAACTGGTTGCGCAGTTTGATCAGCTCTATAAAGCCGTTTTGCAGTAGCCATTGTTCAAGGTTCAGCAACGCTTGATGAGCCGATTGGCGAACTTCTTCATGATTGCTGGTGCGAATGGTTGAGCTTAATACGGGTAGTGAACCTTCTACTTGCTCGCCGTTCTCATCGGTAAATGTTTGTACGTGGTTCTGTTTTTTCTCGAAGAGCTCAGCTTCAAAGGCAATGAGCTGATTTTTCAACGCTTGTGCTTTTTCGCCCTCGATAGCGTGAGATTCAAACATCGCCAGCCAACCAGATAGACCCGTAATGGTTTGTTGTTTCTCTTGTGGGTCGGTAATTGAGTCCGCGGCTTCAAGCTGTTGTTTGATGGCAGTAATTTGCTCGGCGTTGCTTAAAAAGCTTGTCCATGCCGTTTGTGCTTGCGTCGAGCCATCATGGTCATCGCTGATCCCCATGTAAGTTTCCCAAAAGAAATCTTCTTTGGTGCGGTGAATCGCAAGGTAACGTTGATTGAGGTCGTTGAGGTAATCCGTTGCGGTCATTTTGATCCTTCAAATGGTTTCGTTATGTAGACAGTTGATTATTGCACGCTTGGTCGCGAGAAAGGAACGCTAATCTCATATGTCGATTTTGCATCGCGTAAAGGTGATTTTACTATTTGTTTACATTTGGGTGAGTTAATAGGAGTTATGAGCTTGCAGTGTTAAGACTGGTATGGAGTTTACAGTTTATTAAGTAATTAATCTGCGGTGCGCTATCGATGATCCTTATCAGGTGTAATAAGATTTCCATATCGTGGCGATACAGTTGGAAACGATATGATAAATAAGACAAAAGTTACGTTATTGGCGGTAGGTACGATTTTAGTTGGATGTTCCACAGTCGCGCCACCAAGAAATGATGCGGTTGAAAGCATTCAACAAAAGTGTTCTGTGATTTTAAGCAATGATGTTGCGGGCGACCAGCGCTGGCAGACGTACAACGGCTTGCTTGTAGAATATGCCGTGCATGGCGTTAAGAGTCAGGCACAACTGGAACGTTTTGAAGCGTTTGTGCAGAGAGTGCAAGATGATGAGTCTGGACAGTTAGTTACAGAGTTGATTGAGGTCACCGACTGGGGATGCTCAAACGGCAATTATCTAGAAGAGATGAGCTTGTTTATTCAAGAAGTTCAGAAGTAAAAAACCGAGCGTTAAGTCGCTCGGCTTTTCTGTTTGTGGAACGCTTTTGTACGCTGGTTCGTCAGGACTTTTACTCCTCTGGATACTCGCCCATACCTTGCGTTTTACCTTCCGCTTTCCAATGCTCTCCAGGAGCAAATGCTTCATCGCATAAATCTACGGTGTAGCCCATTTCTGTGATTTCCTTCAAAGTGAGGTTATCAGCAATATTTGCAACTTCCCCCGATTTATTCCGTAACTCCATGTTGATCTCTCCTCTGTAGGTAGACGAGTGGCATCAATGCACAGTGAAGAATGCATTGGTAACCTTTGTTCTAAGTATATAACCCGCTGCTAAAAATGAAGGTTTAATCCACTTTTTAAATATGGGTAATTGGATAATGCTTTGAGCTGCTTCCGTTATTTAGAACCGCAGCATCGCGATAGTTTGCCATTTGTGATTTATTGAGTGATTAAACGGTCAATTTGGAAACTCGAAATGGTGATTCTCGACCACGCTTTAGCACAACAAATTGTTGATCGAACCATGTCCATCATTGGTCACAATGTGAATGTGATGAACTCGGCAGGCATCATCATTGGCAGTGGCGACCCTAAACGTGTTGGGCAAGTGCATGATGGCGCGGTACTGGCGCTGAATCATGGCGATTCGCTAGAGCTTAATGAGCAGCAATGTTTGACGTTGCAGGGTGTCAAACCCGGTATCAATATGTTGTTGAAATTACATGGCGACGTGGTCGGTATTGTTGGCGTCACAGGAGAGCCGGAGAAAATCCGAGATTTTGCAAAACTGGTTAAAATGACCGCTGAACTAACAATCGAGCAAGCTGCGCTGGTGGAAAAATTTCAGTGGGACAGACGTCATCGTGAAGAGTTTATTCTGGCTTGGATCAATGGCAAATTGACCGATGAAGAGCTGAAAGATTGGGCGATGCGTCTTTCTATCGATGTTACTCAACCACGGGTGGCAACGGTGATTGAAGTCTCGACGCCGTCCGCCTCGAAAAGCATGAAGAGTGTGCGCAATATTGTTGAGCTGCTTGAATACCCAGAGCGTAACAACCTGGTTGCGATTGTCTCGGTGAATGAAATTGTGGTGTTGAAACCGTGTCATTCCGCCAAGCAGTGGGATAGCCAAGTTGAAAGTGAACGCATTGATAAGTTGATGTCGCGTTTAAGCGATCACGATTCACATACGTTTCACATTGCGCTAGGGCAGCTGTTTAATGAACCTAAAGATGTCGCGTTGTCATACCAAAGCGCGAAACAGGTATTAGCCATTGGCAAGCAGTTCTACCCAGAGAAACGTAAGTACCTGTTCGATGAACTTCGTTTGCCTGTGCTGTTAGCGCCGTTGGCGGATATTTGGCAAGGTGAACAAATTATTGATGGTGTGAAACGGTTGAAAGAGAAAGACAAATCTGGGCAATTATTGAAAACCCTAGATGCACTGTTTGAATGCAATGGCAATGTAACAGAATGCTCTAAAATGCTGTTTATTCACCGGAACACTCTGCGCTATCGGTTAGAGAAAATCACCGAGATAACAGGGCTACCAACTACCAATTTTGTGGGGTTAGCGGAGCTTTATATTGCGACTCGGCTCTCAAAAATGTCGTGATATTGTGCATCTGCACAATACGCGTCATTTTTTGACCACATCATTTGTCACTCCGCCTAAAGGAATTCTAAAGCAAACGATTAATAATTCATGCGTCCCTACATGTTGAGTGAGCCAACACGGACTCGCTCAGCAAAATAAGAATAAATGGAGTTATCATGAACCTTATATTAATCCTGCTTGGGGTGATCGCATTTATTGTGCTCACGACCACCAAATTCAAATTACATCCCTTTTTAGCGCTGATCATCGCAGCGTTTCTTGCGGCATTTGCTTACGGCTTACCGGCAGATAGCATTGCCAAAACCATTGCTTCTGGCTTTGGCGGCATCCTTGGTTACATTGGTTTGGTTATCGTTTTAGGTACCATCATTGGTGTTATTTTGGAAAAAAGTGGTGCGGCGATCACCATGGCCGATACGGTCATCAAAGTGTTGGGTGAGCGTTTCCCAACATTGACCATGAGCATCATCGGTTACATCGTTTCTGTTCCAGTATTTTGTGATTCAGGCTTTGTCATTCTGAACTCGCTCAAAGAATCACTCGCGAAGCGTTTAAAAACATCAAGCGTTGCGATGAGTGTGGCGTTGGCAACTGGCTTATATGCAACGCACACGTTTGTGCCGCCAACTCCTGGCCCGATTGCCGCTGCGGGTAACTTAGGCCTGGAATCTAACCTTGGTTTAGTGATTGGTGTGGGTGTGTTTGTTGCAGCGGTTGCGGCGTTAGCGGGTATGTTGTGGGCGAACCGATTCCAACATGTTGAACCAGATGGCATTGAAGCCGTAGAAGAAATTCAGCAAGACTGGCAAGCACTCAAAGCGTCTTACGGCAAATTGCCAACGGCGAGCCAAGCATTCGCTCCTATTTTTGTTCCTATCTTATTGATCTGTTTTGGCTCTATCGCTAAATTCCCAAGCCTACCGCTGGGAGAAGGTTTTGTGTTTGATGTTCTGACTTTCTTAGGACAGCCACTAACGGCATTGGTGATTGGCCTGTTCCTTTCTGTTCGTCTACTCAAGTCAGACAACAAGATTGAAGAATTTGGCGAGCGAATCAGCCAAGGTATTACGGCTGCTGCGCCTATTCTTTTGATTACCGGTGCGGGTGGTGCTTTTGGCGCGGTATTAAAAGCAACGCCGCTAGGTGAATACTTAGGTACGACGCTATCGGCGCTGGGCGTGGGTATTTTCATGCCATTTATCGTTGCGGCTGCGCTAAAGTCGGCGCAAGGTTCATCAACGGTTGCATTGGTGACCACATCGGCTTTGGTTGCGCCTATGCTTACGCAATTGGGGCTCGATTCAGAAATGGGCCGCGTATTAACGGTGATGGCGATCGGTGCTGGTGCGATGACGGTTTCTCATGCAAACGACAGTTTCTTCTGGGTAGTTTCGCAGTTTAGCCGCATGTCGGTGGGCTTAGCGTACCGCGCGCAAACCATGGCTACGCTCGTTCAAGGTGTCACGGCAATGGCATTGGTGTACATTTTGAGCCTCGTTCTCTTATAAGTCTCTGGAAATACGTATGAAAGTGGTAATTGCACCTGATTCATTTAAAGAAAGCTTAACCGCCAAACAAGTGAGCGAGGCGATCAAAACAGGTCTTGCTCGCGTATGGCATGATGCTGAGTTTGTTACGGTTCCGGTCGCAGACGGTGGCGAAGGCACGGTTCAATCTTTGATAGATGCAACTCAAGGCGAACAAGTCTTCACAACAGTGACCGCGCCATTAGGGAATGATGTTGAAGCGTTTTATGGCATTCTCGGCGACGGCGAAACCGCGGTTATTGAAATGGCGGAGGCCAGTGGTCTGCACCTTGTGCCGAGTGATGCTCGCGACCCAAAACTGACCAGTAGCATTGGTACTGGACAGCTGATCAAACACGCGCTAGATAGAGGTATTCAACGCTTAATCATTGGTTTGGGCGGCAGCGCTACCAATGATGGTGGCGTGGGCATGTTGACCGCGTTGGGGGTGGCGTTTCTTGATGAATCTGGTCATGCAATTACCCCAAATGGAGGCGGGTTAGCGGCGCTTGCGTCCATCGATATTTCTGGTCTTGACCCTCGTTTAGCAACTTGCGAAGTGTTGGTAGCGTGCGATGTTGATAACCCACTCTGTGGTGACAAAGGCGCGTCGGCTATCTTTGGCCCGCAAAAGGGAGCGACCGTATCAGACGTTACTCTGCTCGATAACGCATTGCGCAAGTTTGGCGAGTTGACGGAACAAGCGACGGGTAAGCATGTACTGACTCGTGAAGGGGCGGGTGCTGCTGGTGGTATGGGCGCGGCCTTGCTCGGGTACACGCCAGCACGTTTGCAACCGGGAATTGAGATTGTGCTTGAAACGGTCAAACTTGCTCAGCATGTTGCGGATGCGGATATCGTATTTACAGGCGAGGGTCGAATCGATCATCAAACCGCACATGGCAAAACGCCGATGGGCGTTGCTCAGGTCGCCAAGCAGTGTAATTTACCAGTCATTGCATTAGCAGGCTGTGTGGGCGACAACTATCAGGCGGTTTATGAGTGCGGCATTGATGCGGTGTTTGCTTGTGTACCAAGGGCGATGAGCTTACCTGAGGCCATGAAAGAGGCCGACGTCAACGTTGCTAACTTAGCCGAAAACGTCGCGAGAATGTGGCAAATTAAGTCGCACTGAAGGCGATGACGATATGAAAAACTCCACCTTTGCGTGAAGTTTTTTGTTGTTACGTGTTTGCGTGTGTAGGCATAAGTTCATTTAGCAAGAGCGAGTTAACAGGCATGCTTTGCTATCAATTTTGCCAGTGTTTGCATCGCTTGACTCCAATCGGTTTCATGACCAAAGTTTGCCACGCTGAGGCGTACGCAATGCCGATATTGCCCTTGAGTGCCAAATACGGTGCCGGGAAGTAGGCTGATTCTGTGCTTATTGCATGCTTGATACAACGCATAGCTGTCCGTGTCTTCGGGCAGTCGCAACCAAAGTAAGAACGAGCCTTGTACGGCGTTGATCTGGTATCGATTTTTTAGAGGTTCGTATTCATCCAAGTATTGATGAAGCATCTGGATAAATCGGCGCATGTTGTTTTGATAAACCCGACCCATTCGCGCAGTATGCGTTCGATACTTGCCTGACGTTAGAAACGTTGCCACGGCAGATTGCATTAGGTTCAAACTGCCCATGTTCTCACACAGTAGATATTGTTCAATTTGGTCTCGATATCGCCCCGCCAACATCCAACCAATTCTCAAACGCGAATCGAGCGTTTTGGATAACGAATTCACGTAAATTACGCGTTGCTTGTCATCGAGCAATCTCAAGCTTGGCAACGGCTTATCATAACTTAACCCGCCAAACACATCGTCTTCGATAATAGGAATATTGCCGGACGCCAATAGTAATTGTTGACGCTTTTCTAGCGGCATCATGGCACCAGTTGGATTGGTGAAGTTTGGCGTTACGATGATCGCTTTTATGTCCCATGTCGCCATTGCTTTTGCTAAGGCTTCGGGGCACATACCGTCGCGTGGGCAACTCGGAATTTCCACCGCTTTGAGGCCGAGTGATTCTAGCATCAATAAGTTGCCAAAATAGCAAGGGGACTCCACCGCGACGATATCGCCTTTTTGTGTCGTTGCGCGCAGCGCTAGGCTAATGGCTTGTTGCGCGCCGTGCGTCACCATGATCTCATCCAACTTGGCTGGCGTGCCCAAATCTTGTGTGATTTTCGCTAGTTGTTTGATTAAGAGGTGATCACCGGGTGGTAATTGGTAATGGCTCGGTACATGCGTTTGCTGGCGGCTGTGGCGGCCGATCTCGGCGTACAAGCTTTTGATCGCGGGGGAGTCAATGTTTGGGTGGGCAGAACCGGTAGGCAAACGCTCTTGGTATTCAGGATAAGTAAGGATTTCTTTGCAGATCGAGAGCAAATCCACGCGAGTCGGATCCGGAATTGAGCGAGAGGTCGGCAAGGCGACTTTAACTCGATAACCCGATTTGGGAACCGAGTAAACCAAGTTTTGTGCTTCCAGCTCTTGATACGCACGAATCACGGTATTTTTACTGACGTTTAATTCTTGGCTCAACGAGCGAATGGAGGGCAGTCGATCATCCGCCTGATAAACGCCACCATTGATGGCTTGTTTGAGGTGTTTTTCCACCACGAGGTACTTATTCCCTTCACCGCTTCCCAATAAATCTGTACCCATAAAAACACTTCCATCTGTCACTTTTTGAAAACACTGTACCTAATTATATTAGCAGTATCTCAAAACATAAAACAAGCGTGAGTGAGGCGATCATGTTAATCCGAGCCATCCCTTTTGTATTTGTCATCCTTTGGGCTTCTGGATTCGTTGGTGCGCGTTTTGGTTTGCAATATGCCGAGCCAGCGACACTACTTTCTATCCGTATGGCATTCAATGTCTTATTGTTTTTGGTTCTTGTGGCGGTATTGCGTAGAAGGTTGCCGACAGGAAAAGATTTTTGGCACAGCTGTGTAGTTGGTGCGTTGATCCACGGTTTCTATCTGGGCGGTACTTATTTCGCTATCGCCTTGGGTATGCCTGCTGGGTTGAGTTCGTTGCTGGTGGGTATTCAACCGATTTTAACCGCGGCTTTGCTGGTGGCGTTTGTTCGTGAGGAATTTAAACCCTCGCAATGGTTGGGTTTGGCTCTTGGTTTTGTCGGTATCGCTATGGTGTTGATGGGCAAAATGGAGTGGCAATCCGAGCAGCATAAAGTGTTGGCCATTGGTTTGTGTTTGTTGGCTTTGGTTGGTATCACGCTAGGGACGCTTTATCAGAAAAAACATTGCCAACAAGTGGATATGGTGAGTGGTGCGACGGTGCAATATTTGGCCGCTCTCGTCATGTTTCTGCCCGTTGCGATGCAGTTTGAAACCATGCAAGTGCAGTGGGAACTGGAGTTTATTTTGACTGTGTTGTGGTTGGTCGTCGTGCTCTCTTGTGTAGCTATTCTACTACTGTTGTATATGGTTAAGAACGGTGCTGCATCGAGCGTAGCTTCTGTATTCTACCTGGTGCCGCCAACGACGGCGATTCAGGCTTGGCTCGCGTTTGGAGAGTCATTTGATTGGATGGGGATTTCTGGTTTCGTACTGGCAGCTACGGCGGTGTATTTGGTGGTTAAAAAGCCGGATCTGACGATAAAGAAATCGATTCAAACAGAATATACCTAAATTGGGTAGGGACATTTGCGTACCAGTGGGTACAATCTGCTTCATCTTAATCCGTGGAGCAGAATGATGAAGGTAAAGCCAGATCGAATGACCGCCATGCGTAGCATCATCGAGCAAGTAAAAGCGGAACTACCAATTTATGAACCAGAAACGTTTGTATGTGGACCAGAAGGGCAGTGCATTGGCTGTCCGAAGAAATTGTTGGAAATGGTCGATTCAGAAGTCACTTATTGGGAGTCAGCCATGGAGCGCGGCATTGTTCCGCAGTTCGATGAGATTCGTCGTTTTGGCAAAATGTGCACGAATGTTCGTCGTGGTCTGGTGCGAAATAATGTGCCTTTACTCAGTAACTAGAGAGTAAAAATCGTCTAATATCTGACACATAGCGTCGTTTTGTTACACTGCTCTTTGGGTGCTGTTCTCAAGTTTACGTGGTGTTTGTCTCTTCTTACCCTTTGGGCCTTTAATCGTAAAAAATTGGCGATATATTGGCTCGGTCTCACATGGATGTGGGGCTATTGTCTTGGGCTAGTTGAGATAAGAAACGTGAAATCAAAGGGATTTACGCTGATGGAAATCACCATAGTGCTTACCACTTTGGCTTTCATCGCATTAGCTGCTTTACCAGTATTACTCGATATTCATCGCCAAGCATACGCTGCGATGCTGCACAGTTCTCAGTCTTCTTTGGGTACGGCTCTCAAATTCTTTCATGCTCAATCAGTGATTGATAACGCTTACGGCCAAGAGCACGTTCACTACATTGACCGACATGTCAAAACACGCAAAGGCATGCCAGAAGCGAGTGCCGATAGTATTCGAGCTTTGTTAGAAATCGATCTACCAGCCAGAGGTTATTCGAAAATTGACGTGCCGTGCAAAGGCAGTGATTTTTGCATCATCGGTCAGCAGCACCCAAACAGTGCTCATTTTGTCGCTATTCCTGATTATCAGTTCTTAGATAAATCGGGTGTTGATCGCGTGGTGTACATTTGGCCGCAAGGTTACACACTGGCAGAAGAAGCATGCTATTTCTACTACGTGAATCAAGCCTCTAACGATTCAATTGTTCGAGGGCATGTGACGCAAGGGTGTTAACCCCGAATAAGTGTTGCGAACAACGGTTATCGTGACTCTACAAATCGGGGTTTTTCGAACGGCTTTGCGCTTTATACAATATCATTTTTTGACTCATCAAGACTTTACCATTTGGCAAGGTCACTTCCCCAAGTTCCCCCTGATGTTCAAATCCAAACCGTTCATACAAAGCAATCGCTGGTGTGTTGGTTTTGTATACGTAGAGTGCGATTTGGTCGTAACCAAATTCCCAACCACGTGCGATCGCGACAGCCAACAGTTTTCGCCCCAATCCTTTGCCTCGGTAGTTTTTGTCGATGTGAATACCAAGAATACCGACGCGAAGGCGTTGCTCTCTTTCGTAACCGCACATCTCAGCTGGGTAGATTTCAACACTACCGATAAGTTTTTGGCGGTCAAACGCGACAAACTGAGGGATGGACTCGTTTTCCACACGTTGCAGGATTCTGCGAAGCGTTGCGTTATCGGGTGCAGGAGAAATCAAAAATTCCCCTTCGGAGTACACTCGATTCCACAGCGCGGTGAAGCGCGCGATATCGCTCACCTTGATGGATCTGATTTGCATTCATCTTCCTTGATTAGTGCAGGTTAATAACGGTTAGGGGATAAGCTCAGATAAACAACGAATTTGGTTAGGAATGGCTTCGGCTGGTGCATCAGCGCCCGTTGGGTTAAACCAAATTGTGTTTACGCCCGCTTTCATCGCAGGGTAAATATCTTTGTGAGGTAAATCGCCAACCATGGTTATTCCACTCACGTTAACCCCTAACTGTTTTGCGGTGGCGAGATAAAACTCAGGTTGGTTTTTAGCGATGCCGAGGTTGGCAAAACAAAAATAGCCATTTAAGTATTGGTCTAAGTCGACGCGAACAAATGCACGCTGAACCTCTTCCATGTTGGAATCAGATGCACTGGTCGCAATGTAGATGGGATGATTTTGGGAAAGTATTGCCAGTGTTTCTCTGGCTTGAGGAACTGCTTCTACGTGTTCCCAATCGCACATTTTTCCTTGTGCCTCAGGGAAATCTACCATCAAGGTGTTCCCCCAATCGAAAAGATAAATCATGTTCGAATCTCCTTATCCGCACATCATATCGTCTTTTTCTAAAATTAGGGGGTAAATTGCATCGATAAATACGATTTAGGTGGGTTTAGTCGTGAAAAGCGCTTAATTGTCGTTATCGTTACAAATGTTTCAGCATAATGCGTGAGTTAGTTTTAAAACCTTGATTATCGTAAAAGCGCTGTGCTGGCTGATTGAATTCCATCACTTCCAATCGAATTTGTGTGGCATTGGCGTCGCGCGCCCATTGCTCACAGGCTAGGAGCAGTTGGCGGCCGATTCCTTGCTGCTTTTGCGCTTCATCGACAACAATTGTTCCCACGCGACAAATTGGGTCTTTGATCAGAAAACTGACGGTGTCGTTTTGGGTGATCATCGCGGTTAAGAAGCCGAGAATTTGCTGTTCGCGTTCGGCAATCAAAAAGAGTCGCTCTTTGTTCTCTAGTGCTTGTGCAAGAAATTCGCGGTCAGCTTCTGAAGGCGCAACAAAGGCTTCTGGCGCATTCGCAAAATGCAGTGAGTTAATTTGAAAATTAAGCTGAAAAATTTCGTCTAAATCATCGGGAATCGCTTGTCGGATATGGACTTGCATTCTATCTACCCCCTGCAATATCGATAAATGATCCTGTGACATAAGAGGCTTCGTCACTTAATAGCCAAGCGATCGCATTTGCTACTTCTTCTACCGTGCCACCGCGTTTAAGAGGAATTTGAGGGCTGAGTCTATCTACTCGGTTTGGTTCTCCGCCGTCGGCATGCATATCAGTGTAAATGAAACCAGGTCGAACGCCATTGACGCGAATATTGCGCTCTGCCAACTCTAGCGAGAGTCCTTTAGTTAAGGTATCCATCGCGCCTTTTGATGTGGCGTAATCGACATACTCAAATGGCGCTCCTGAGCGCGACGCTCCAGAGGAGACATTCACAATTGCACCGCCTGCACTGAATCGCCTCGCCGCTTCTCGACAGCAGAGAAAACAGCTATTCACATTGGTGTTCATTACTTTCTGAAAGCGTTCCAAGCTAATTTCTGACAAAGGCGATTGAGTAAATAGGATGCCAACGTTGTTGACCAAGTGCGTCACTGCACCAAATTCACGTTCTGTTTCATCAAACAAGGAGAGCACTTGCTTCTCATCGGCTACGTTTGCGGCTATGGCAATCGCTTTGCCACCGTTTGCTTGTATTTCTGCCACAACTTGGTCGGCGGCCTCTTGCTGAGTGCGGTAATTAACGCAAACGCGATAGCCTTGCTCGGCCAGCTTTTTCGCCGCTGCGGCTCCAATACCTCGGCTTGCGCCGGTAATGATGACTACTTTATTCAAAATACGTCCTTATTTATGTAGTGAGTAGATTTTATCGGCGTAGGGTTTGCCACCAATTTGGTATGCGTCTGGAATGACCTCAATGAGTTCGAAACCACATTTTATCAGGACACGCTCTGACGCAATATTGCCTTCAGTGACCGTCGCGGAAAAGTGGTTGATGTTATGTGTCGAGGTTGCCCAATATAGAAGCGCTTGAAGAGTTTCTGTTCCAAACTGTTGGCCATGAAATTCCGGCAAAAGTAAGTAACCTACCTCTGCCTTACCGTTTTCAATAGCAAAGCCAGTGATGCCGATGGGTTGTTCAGATTGCTTATCGAGTATTACAAGGCAAAGCCAATGCTGGCAATTTGGGGTCCATGGTAATAATCGCGAAGCAAATTTTTCTCTTATTTCTGTTTCGCTGGGACGATCGAAACAGAGCGCAATAACCTCTTGTTCGGAGAGTAATCGTTGAAAGAGTTCCCAGTCACTGGCTTTGATGGGTCTTAATTGGCTTCTGTGCGTCTCGATGTAAACTGACATGCGTGTCCTTACTGCATCAATGTGGAGATTCAGTCTCTCATCCTCTTATCTGTTTAATCAAATAGTTGCATTCATAAAAGTGATTTATGTGGTGAATAGTTGGCTGGGTAATGGATTATTGCTATATATTCATCTTTGAGATGCAAATAACAAAATTTAATACTTGAGGCATACAGAGCAACACGGAAATGATGTGGATCAAGAGAGAACTACCCATAAAGTAGTAATTTGCGACCTATAATTACATTTTATTTGGAAGTGTTGCTAATTATGTCAATAAAAAAACGATATGTTGCACTGCTGGTTGCTGCCGGCATTGGTGTGGGCTGGTTAACTTTGGGGGGGAGTGCGGCAGTAATGCATTACACCTCAGATACTGAATTTTGTCTCTCGTGCCACTCTATGGAAACCCCTTACAAAGAGTACCAAGGCTCAGTGCACTTCAGTAATGCGAAAGGCATTCGCGCGGAATGTTCTGACTGCCATATTCCTCAAGAACCAATGGATTACCTGATCACCAAAATTCGCGCGTCGAAAGACATCTACCATGAATTTGTGACAGGTAAGATCGACACGCCAGAGAAATATGAAGCACATCGTAAAGATATGGCTGAAACGGTATGGGCTCAGTTCCGTGAAAATGATTCAGCGACGTGTCGTTCGTGTCATGATTTCGATGCAATGGAAGAGTTTGAGCAATCACGTGATGCGGCGAAGATGCACGCTTACGCGAAAGCAAACGATCAAACGTGTATCGATTGTCATAAAGGTGTGGCGCACTTTGCACCAGAAGCAGAGCTAGACAGCAAGGCATTTGAAACGTTGATGAGCTTCACCACAAAAACATCACCTGGTGCCAAAGTCGTTTACCCTGTGACTGAAATCGCAATGGGTGA
Organism: Vibrio sp. Vb0598; assembly: GCF_033338935.1. Taxonomy (NCBI): domain Bacteria; kingdom Pseudomonadati; phylum Pseudomonadota; class Gammaproteobacteria; order Vibrionales; family Vibrionaceae; genus Vibrio; species Vibrio sp. Vb0598. The sequence continues at coordinate 297,483 of NZ_JAWOTP010000003.1, forward strand.
GATGGGTAAAATTAACCCAACGACGAAGTTGGAAGTAATCAGCTCTGAAGGCGACAACCGCACTGTTAAGTTGAACGCATTCCAAATGAAAGGCGCAGAGCAAGTGCTTTACATGGGAGAAGGTCAACGTGCCATCGTTGCAACGCTAACAGAGCAAGGCCAACAAGCGCTTGAAACTGGTGAATTTGAGGCAGATGTTTACGGCAACGAATGGCGCGCGGTTTCTCTAACTGGCGCTATTGATTCTCCAGTTGTTGACACGCTTGAACCCGTATGGTCATACGCAGAAGAGTTGGACAACGTTTACTGTGCAACTTGTCACGCGAAAATTCCTTCAAATCACTTCACAGTGAATGCATGGGGACCGGTAGCGAAAAGTATGGGTGATCGAACTGATATTTCAGCCGAGAACCTAGAAATTCTAACCAAGTTCTTCCAGCACCACGCGAAAGATGTGGTTGGTCACTAACGATAAATAGAAGGATAAGATTATGACTAATATGACCCGTCGCGGATTTCTAAAAGGTACTGGTATGGCGGCTGGTGCAATGGCATTCACTTCATTTGCACCTATGTCTGTTGCGTCTTCAAACCAGCGTGGCAAGGGCATTTTGACAGCGGGCCGCATGGGCCCAATGTTATGTGAAGTGAAAGATGGTAAGTTGGTTTCGACTACTAATGCTCTTCCACAAACTGTACCAAATAGCCTACAAACTACTGGGCCTGACCAAGTGCATACCAAGGCGCGTGTGAAGTACCCAATGGTACGTAAAGGCTACTTGGCAAACCCATCGTCGCCAGAAGGTGTGCGCGGTAGTGATGAGTTTGTGCGTGTGTCTTGGGATGAGGCTTACAAGCTGATCCACGAACAGCACATGCGAATTCGCAAAGAATATGGCCCGGCTTCTGTGTTTGCAGGCTCTTACGGCTGGCGTTCAAGTGGCGTGCTGCACAAAGCACAAACCTTGCTGCAACGTTACATGAGCATGGCGGGCGGCTATTCAGGCCACTTGGGTGACTACTCAACGGGTGCTGCGCAGGTCATCATGCCGCACGTTGTGGGCTCTATCGAAGTGTACGAGCAACAAACTACGTACCCAGTGGTACTAGAGCACAGCGATGTGGTTGTGCTTTGGGGCTTAAACCCGATCAACACTCTAAAAATCGCGTGGAGCTCAACAGACTGTGCTGGTCTTGAGTTCTTCCATCAGTTGAAAAAGTCAGGCAAGACGGTTATCGCTATTGACCCTATTCGTTCTGAAACCATCGAGTTCTTTGGTGAGAATGCGGAGTGGATTGCTCCTCACCCAATGACCGACGTGGCAATGATGATGGGTATCGCACACACCTTAGTGAAACAAGGTAAGCACGATAAAGCCTTCCTCGATAAATACACCGCAGGTTACGACAAGTTTGAAGCGTACCTGATGGGCGAAGAAGACGGCGTAGAAAAATCAGCAGAATGGGCATCACAAATCTGTGGCGTACCTGCGAAGCAACTTGAGCTACTGGCTGACATCTTCAGTAAAAACCGCACCATGCTGATGGCGGGTTGGGGCATGCAGCGCCAACAATACGGTGAGCAGCGTCACTGGATGCTGGTTACACTGGCAACGATGTTGGGCCAGATCGGTTTACCGGGCGGTGGTTTTGGTTTCTCTTACCACTACTCAAACGGTGGTAACCCTGCTCGTGATGCTGGCGTACTTCCTGCGATTTCGGCATCGCTGGGTGGCGGCTCTTCTGCGGGGAACGACTGGGCGGTGTCTGGCGCGGTGCAAAGCTTCCCTGTAGCGCGTATTGTCGAGGCGTTGGAAAACCCAGGTCAATCCTACCATCATAACGGTCATGAACTGACGTTCCCGGACATCAAGATGATTTGGTGGGCCGGTGGTGCGAACTTTACTCACCACCAAGATACCAACCGCTTGATTAAAGCATGGCAAAAGCCTGAACTGATCGTGATTTCAGAGCCTTACTGGACGGCGGCTGCGAAGCACGCGGACATTGTTCTGCCAATCACCACATCGTTCGAGCGTAACGACTTAACGATGACGGGTGACTACAGTAACCAACACTTGGTGCCAATGAAGCAAGTGGTTGAGCCGCAAGGTGAAGCGCGTAATGACTTCGATGTATTCGCGGACATGGCAGAGATGCTAGCTCCGGGTGGCCGTGACGTATACACTGAAGGTAAAACCGAAATGGAATGGCTGTACGGCTTCTACAAGGCGGCGCAACAAGGTGGCCGTGGCTCTCGCGTAGCAATGCCGAACTTCAGCAAGTTCTGGGAAGATAACCAACTGATCGAGATGAAGTGGAACGAGAAGAACGCACAGTTTGTTCGTTACGCAGATTTCCGTGAAGACCCGATCATGAATCCACTCGGTACACCAAGTGGTAAGATCGAAATCTTCTCGAAAACCATTGAAGGTTATCAGTTGGAAGACTGTCCTCCACACCCAACGTGGATGGCACCAACCGAGTACACTGGCAATGCAAAAGACGGCGAGTTGCAGCTAATGACCGCGCACGCAGCGCATCGTCTACACAGCCAGTTTAACTACGCGAAGATTCGCGAAGAGTACGCAATTGCAAACCGTGAACCTATTTGGATTCACCCTGAAGATGCGAAAGCGCGTGGTATTAAAACGGGCGATTTAGTTCGTGCGTTTAACAACCGTGGCCAAGTATTGGTTGGTGCAGAAGTGACTGACCGAATCAAGCAAGGTTCAGTGTGTATTCATGAAGGCGGCTGGCCGGATCTGGATCCGAAAACCGGCATTTGTAAGAACGGCGGTTGTAACGTGTTAACGTTGGATATTCCGACCTCTCGACTTGCAAACGGCTGTGCGGCGAACTCGGCACTGGTTCGTATTGAAAAATACACTGGCCCAGAATTAGAACTAACAGCGTTTGAACCACCAAGAAATGGTTAGAAAAAAGTAGCGTTTTAAAGCAAGAAGCCAGCGAATCGCTGGCTTCTTTTTTATCTAGTAATCGTTCACATTAGCGCGAAGCGAGAGAAACAAATGGCATCTGTTTCTTAATCTGAAATGTCGGGAGTAAAGTAAATACAATCGCGACAAACAAGACTGAGCCTATTAAATCTTCAGGGCGATGCATCCCCAGCCATAAGCGGCTATATGCGACGCTCATTCCCCACATCCATAATGACAGTGCAGAGATATAGCACTTGTTCTGTAAGAACAACCCGCCAAAGAAAGCCAAACAAATCGAAACGAAAATCGTATGGCCGGATGGGAAAGAATAGTCTTTCTCGCCTTGCCAATGGCGCGTTCGCCAATCACTGACGTGTTCAGAAATCTGGTTAATTACGTTGGCTTGCTGCTTTGTATCCAACTGATAAAACGCTTCTGGGTGCTCAATCAATTGCTCTGCAGCAAGCAGTTCGGCGTAGGGACGCGGGCTTTCTGTCATCAGTTTTAGCCCCGTTTTGCTGGCAAAACCAATCACAAGTAACAACCCTAACATTGAGAGTCTTTGTATCCACTCAATGCGACTTGGTTTAAAGCGAAATAAAGAAAGCAGTAGCAGTGTTAACGTAATTAAAAAGCCTTTGCTACCAGCAGAATCTGTGAGCAAAGTAAAAGTAATACCCAGACTTTCAGGCACCTGTGAAGTGAGATTGTGATAAGAGCCAAACAGCGACATTGGGATGATGCCAAGAACAAACAAGGCGAGCATCATCAATCCATATTTTTTGGTTTTCATTGAGAGCGTTTTGTTTTTATTGAGGGTTATTCAACCACGTGAAAATAAGGGGCTTATCTTACGTTATCTGGCGTGAAAAACTTATCAACGCTCTGTCAATTTGACGAGAGAATGAAGGTTGAGTGATGAATTGATGACATTTATCCGGAGGGTAAAGGCGCTCATCCTTAAGCGTTGGGGTCTTAATCCATCAGAGAAAGTAAGTACTCTGCTGCTTTGGTTGGGTTTTCTGCATGACAAATGGCAGAAACCAAAGCCAAACCATGCACACCTGTCGCACTCAGGGCAGGAATGTTGGTTTCGTTGATGCCACCAATCGCGACGATTGGTAAGGGCGTGGTGTTCAGCGCCATCTTCAAACCTTCAATACCCCAGTGTTTTTTGGTGTTGGTTTTGGTAGGTGTAGCGAATATCGCACTCAAACCGATGTAATCAATGGGCAGATAACCCGCCTCTGCAAGCTGCTCTTCATTTTCGATGGATAAGCCGAGGATTTTGTTTGGTCCAATCAACTCACGAGCGATATTTGCTGGCATGTCTGATTGCCCGAGGTGAACCCCATCTGCATCAACTGCCAGTGCGACATCAACACGGTCATTGATGATTAAAGGCACATCGGTATCTTTAAGGATGTCTTTCACGGCTTGAGCACGTTCGATAAACGCACGCACATCGCCGTGTTTTTCGCGGACTTGTACCATGGTCACGCCACCTTCCACGGCTTTTCTCACAACACGCTTTAGTGTGGCTAAATCTTGTTGGTCATCGGTGACCAAATATAAACGATAGGCGTTCATTTTGTTTCCTTTGGGCCTCTCATCTAGATGAGAGGCCGGTATTTGTTAGAGAAAAGCTTAGCTCACTTGGAGTTTTAGGCGTTTTGCCAGCGTTTCTTCGTCCAACTGGTAAAGCTCATCCAACAGGTTCATTTGCAGGCTACCTGGGCCGCGAGCTTGTTCCGCTGCAATCTCGCCAACAACGCCTAGTACCGCCGCAGCAGCAAGCCCGGTGTTATCACCAACTGCAGCAAAAGCACCCGTCAGTGCCGTTAGTGTACAGCCCATTCCGGTTACGTATGGCATCATCTCGTGACCATTGTTTAGCTGCACAGTTTGCTCTTTCGTGACGATGTAATCAGTCTCGCCAGAAATCACTACACTCGCGCCATACTCTGAGACTAAGAAGTTCGCTGCGCCAAGTGCTGCGTCGCTGCTGTCTAGTGCATCGACGCCTTTACTTTGTGCTTGCTCGCCAGCGAGAGCAATGATTTCTGAAGCGTTACCTCGGATGATGAGTTTATTTGCAAGGCGTGCGATTTCACGTGATGTCTCGGTACGCAGTGAACTTGCTCCACAACCGACGGGGTCGAGTACAACGATTTTACCGTTGGCATTGGCTTGCTCTACGGCATAGCTCATACGTGGTGTCCAAACGCTGTCTAGGGTACCGATGTTGATAACCAATGCGCCAGCGAACGACATTATCTCTGTCATCTCTTGTTTGGAGTGCGCCATGATTGGAGAAGCACCGATAGCCAATAGCGCGTTTGCCGTGTTGTTCATCACCACGTAGTTAGTGATGTTGACGACTAATGGCTTTTGCTGGCGTACTGCGGTTAATGCTTGGGTGATTTGTTCAATTAACATGAGACTCTCCGATTAATCTTGCTGAGCGTTTAGACCTTGTTGCCAGAATGCCACTTCCATACGCGTTGCAGTTTTGAATACCTGAATCAGGTTTTGACCACGCTGACTATTGATATCGATTTCCGCCAATAACTGATTAAAGTGTTCTGCACCTTTTGCGACACCAGATTGGAATTCCTCACCACCGTAGAGGTTGATCCAACTTGCGTATGGGTTACCTTCGAGCACAGTGCTTTCGTCTTCAATCAGCATCTTACCGATTACGGCATAACCGATAGAGCATGGTGCTAGTGCCGCGTATAGATCAACAAGATCGCCCGTCATGCCAGCATCTAATACGTAACGGGTGTAAGCCACAGTGCCGAAATCTTCTGGCTCGTTTTCTAAGTCGGATTCTGTCAGTCCCCATTGCTCACAGTAAGTCACGTGGTGGGCGATTTCAGAATCGAGCAATGCGTGTACGCTTGGTAGGGCACGGCGCATGTCATCCAAAGTACGTGCTTTGTAGATCGCTAATGCGTAAGCTCGTGCGTACTGCTTTAGGAAAAGAAAATCCTGCTTTAGGTAATGCAGAAAACAAGGCTGAGCCAGAGTGCCTTGCGCCAATTGCTGCACGAAAGCATGCTCAGTGTATTCTTGCCAATCTTGGTGGCAAGCGTCGATCAAATCTTGGTATTTCATTATGAGTATCTCGTTATCAAAAGACCCTAGGCTTAGATCCTAAGGTCAGTAGAATTAGTCAAAGCTCGGTACGTAATCTTTCGCTTTTGGCAGTGTTTCGATGATGTTTTGTGAATACATGAACTGCGCATAATCATCGTAGCGTTTCAGATCTACTGCGGATGGACGAAGAGCGAAACGAGTTAGCGTGTCGTTCCAAGCGCGTTGGTTAAGCTCGTTGTTGAGCGTGTCTGGTGAATAAGCCACGAACTCTTTCCACGACTCTTTTGGATGGTTAACGATGTAAGTGGTTGCTTGTTCTAGTGCTTTGTTGAATGCCTTGATGGCTTCTTTGTCGTAGGTTTTCGCATTGGCTACGAAGACTAACTCGTCATACGCTGGCACGCCGTGTTCTTCAGGGAAAAAGGCCTTAGCTTTATAACCTTCTAGTGCAAGTTGGTTGGTTTCGAAGTTACGTAGACCACCCCAAATCGCATCCACCTTGCCAGACGCAAGAGATGAAGACAGCGCCCAACCTACGTTGATGATTTGTACGTCAGAAAACTTCACGTTCTCTTGAGCTAGCATGGTGCCGATTGTTGCTTCTTCGTTGCCGGCGATCGCAATACCGATTTTCTTGCCTTTCAAGTCGCCAAGGTTTTCATTCTTACCGTTGTCCAGCACCATCAACGTGTTGAGTGGTGTAGCAATCAAAGTTGCAGAGCGGATTAGTGGCAAGCCAGCCGCGACATCGATAGTTAGGCTTGGTTGGTATGAAATCGCCATGTCGACCTTGCCAGCAGCGACCAACTTAGGTGGTGTACTTGGATCTGCAGGCTCTTGAATGTTGACCTTCAAACCTTGTTCTTTGAAGTAACCGCGCTCTTTAGCAATCATGATAGGACCATGGTTTGGATTGACGAACCAATCCAGCATAAGTGTCATCTCTTTTTCAGCAGCAAGCACGTTGGTTGATAACACTGAAGCGAGTAGAGCAGCAGCGCTCATAAGTTTGTTTTTATTCACGGGGCTTTTCCTTTATTTCCCAATTTCCTTTGGTTATTTTCTGCAATTACTTACTTTCCCAAGGGATGGCTTTTTTCAATAATTTATCGGTGATGAAGTAGAGTGAGATAGACAGCACGGCGAGGATAAACAGCGCCGCAAACATCTCATCAATGATCATGCGAGCGTTGGCTTGGAGCATCAGGTAACCCAAGCCTTCACTTGAACCTACCCACTCACCGACCACTGCTCCAATTGGCGCAATAACGACGGCAACACGAATACCTGAGGCTAAAGTTGGTAGGGCGGCAGGCAATTGAATATGACGAAGTAGCTGCCATTTAGACGCGCCCATGGTCTTGGCAAGATCGAGGTAACCTGTTGGTGTATTGCGTAAGCCGTCGTAGCAACATGTCGTGACGGGGAAAAAGATGATGATCGCCGCCATAACAACTTTTGAAGCAATGCCGTAACCCAGCCAAAGCATCAGTACTGGCGCGATAGCGAACACAGGGATCGCTTGGCTAGCAATCAGAATGGGCAGTAACCAACGTTTCAGCGGCTCGAACATCAGCATTTGCAATGCGAACAGCAAACCCATCGATAATCCAAGCACCAAGCCAAGTAAAATCTCTTGCGCGGTAACCCAAGTATGTTTGAGCAGGACATCGTAGCGAGTGACCAATCTATCCAGCACTTCAATTGGTGAAGGTAAGATGAAGCTTGGCATATCGAATATCACCACGACCAACTGCCACAATCCCAAGATCACCGCAGTGCTGATGACCAAGCGCAGAGCCGGATGTGTCACGCGTTCTTTTTTACTAATACGTGCCGAAACGGAGTTGTACTGAGTCATATCACTCATAGTCTTTCTCCAGTTGATCCAAAATCGCTTGTTGTAGCGCCGCGCATTCTCCATCGAGAACTCGTGGAGGCGTAGAACCCGGAACAACCAAGTGCTGAGCTTGCGCAGGCGTACCTTGCAGTACATAGAGTTGGTGAGCTAATCGCACCGCTTCTTGTGGGTCGTGGGTAATCAGAACAACCGTCTTATCTTTCAGTAATTCGGCAGACAAGGTTTGCAACTTATGGCGAGTAACCGCGTCCAGTGCAGAGAAAGGCTCATCCATCAGAACTAGAGGTTTGTCTTGCATCAGAGTGCGAGCAAGGGCAACACGCTGCCTCATACCGCCAGAGAGCTGAGCTGGTTTAGCATCCGCGTAATCTGCGAGTCCTACTTGTTTGAGTAAAATCAGTGCACGTTGTTTGTTTTGCTCTGGTGCTTGGTCTTGAGAAAATCGAGAACTTAGGCAGACGTTGTCTAACACATTTAGCCACGGTAGCAATAAATCCTGTTGAGCCATGTAAGCGATACGGTCATGCAGTGCAGCGCCATCGGTTGTGATGAGTTCGCCATGCCAGTCAACTTGGTCATCCAGTAGGCCAGCTAAGTAACGCAATATTGTGGTTTTCCCGCAGCCACTTCGTCCGAGTAATACCGTCCATTTACCGACGGGAATGGTCATGTTCATTCCTGCTAAAGTCGGTGTTTGGCTATCTTTGTATCGCAGGCTAGCATCGGAAAGCTGAATGCCAATCGCGTTAGCGAACATAAGTATGACCCGCAAAAAAGTGGTTCACAGGGCCATGGCCTTTACCTACATCCAATTCATCAGCGTGTGCGATAGCTTGGCTGATGTACTGCTTACCCAGGTGCACCGCTTTGTGTAGGTTGTTGCCTTGGCCAAGATAAGACGCAATGGCGGAAGAAAGTGTACAGCCTGTGCCATGGGTGTTTTTGGTTGGAAATCGCTTGGCGCTAATTAACTCGGCACTGTCTTGCATGATAAGCAGATCGTTGCTGTTTTCATTTTCTTCAAGGTGACCGCCTTTGAGCAGAATAGCTTTGGCGCCAAGCGCACGAAGGTCGGTAATCATATCGTTCATTTCAGATTCTGATTGAGGCATTGGCTTACCCGTCAATGCTGCGCCTTCGGGTAGGTTAGGGGTAATGATGTCTGCGAGCGGAATCAATTCTTCTTTTAAAGTACTGATTGCCGACTGTTCCAGTAATAGATCGCCGCTGGTGGCCACCATTACAGGGTCAATCACGAGGTGTTTTGGCTGGTATTGTTTAATTTTGTCTGCAACGACTTTGATGATGTTGGAATCTGCCAGCATGCCCACTTTGACTGCAACGATGTTGAGGTCGGTAAATACTGCATCAAGTTGGCTCTCTACATGGTCGAGAGGAATGGGGAAAATCGCAGAAACGCCTTGGGTATTTTGCGAAGTAATCGCCGTGATTACCGAGCAAGCAAAACTGCCGGTTGCGGACATCGCTTTGATGTCGGCTTGAATACCTGCACCGCCACCACTGTCTGAGCCCGCGATGGTCAATACGATAGGGGTAGGCAAGGCTGGCGTGTGATGTGAATGAGGTTGTGATTGCTGCGTCATGGTCGCTCCTACTACAAGACGTATAGGAACTGACTTTGACCGTTGCAGATAGATCGATTTTTCGATCGCTATCGCTTACCTAAGAGGGGCGACGAAAGGCAAAGTGTGCATAGTTCCCTACGTCAGTGCTAACTGAATCAGGTTCAACGGGTCTCGAATTTCGATCTCAGCCAACACTTGTCGTGTGGCCCCCCGACTATTTCGTTCGGATGATAGCAGGACCATTGCGGAAGGGATACGTTTTTTGAGCGTAATTATAATGAGTATTCAATTATGCGAGGTGAGTGATAAAGTAAGCACCTAAATGGTTTGCTGGGTGGAATTTACTAGTGCAACGCTCTGGTGAATGAGCAGAACCTGGAATATTTAATAAATAATCGTGGTCTCGTTAAGCAAGGATTAGCACAAAACAAGGTTAAAAAACTGTTAAAATTTAACGTGTTGCCAATTTAACTTTGTTGAACTTTTTCACAGTTAATTAGGAAGGCTAAGACGATCATCGAGCAAGGAGACTTCATGCTTAATTCTGTAACAGCGAAGTCAGTGATCGATCATGCTCTCTTTTTGGGGGCTGATTTCGCTGAACTATTCGTTGAACATCACCAAACCAACACTGTCCAGATCGCATCTGGTGAAGTGGATAAGGTTAACTCGGGTATCGATTTTGGTATCGGTATTCGTCTTTTTTTCGGTCATAAGGTGCTTTACGGTTACACCAACAGCACAGATGAAGCCGAACTAAAGCGCGTAACCTCGCTGCTTGCTGCAAAAGACAAGCGTGAGCAAATCGCGTCAGCGGGTTCTTTGAATTTGAACCGCTACCCAATCCAACATGGTTGCCGCATGCCGCTAAGTAAGGATGCTAACCTAGATTCAAAAATCGCGTTTCTATTGAAAGTTGACCAAGCCGCACGTGCTGAGAGTGAGCATATCAGCCAGTTTATTGGCAGCGTTCTTCAGCGCGAGCAACAAGTGTCTATCTTCAACTCAGAAGGTCTACACGTTGACGATACTCGCCACTACATTCGTGTTGCTGGTAACACTGTCGCGCAAAAAGGTAATGAGCAGTCTTCTGGTATGGAAGGTCCTGGCGCTCTTGCTGGTTGGGAATTCAGTGAACAGCTTGATGCCAAAGAGCTAGGTCAAACTATCGCGCAGCAAGCGTTAGTAAAACTTGGCGCGGATGCTTGTCCATCGGGTGAAATGCCGGTGGTGATTGGTAACGGCTTTGGCGGCGTTATCTTCCATGAAGCATGTGGTCACTTGCTAGAAACCACTTCAGTTGCGAAGAAAGCATCAGTATTCCACGACAAGATGGGCGAAATGGTTGCTCACACCGCGGTGAATGCAGTCGATGATGGCACCATGACCAACGAATGGGGCTCGATTCATGTTGATGACGAAGGCATGAAGACTCAGCGTACCCAATTGATCAAAGACGGTAAGCTAACCAGCTTTATGGTCGATAAAATGGGTGGCATGAAGACAGGTTACGAACCTACGGGTTCTGGTCGTCGTCAAAACTACAAGTTCGCACCAACCTCGCGTATGCGTAATACCTTTATCGAAGAGGGCGAGCATTCACTTGATGACATGCTGGCAGGCATCGAGCGTGGTATCTATGCGAAGAAGATGGGCGGTGGCTCGGTTCAACCGGGTACGGGTGAGTTTAACTTTGCTGTTCGTGAAGCTTATCTCATTGAAAATGGCAAAATCACCAAGCCTCTGAAAACAGCAACGCTGATCAGCACGGGTCCAAAAGTGTTGAAAGAAATCAGCATGGTCGGCAAAGACATGGCACTTGCGCCGGGCATGTGTGGTTCCGTAAGTGGTTCAGTACCAACAACAGTCGGTCAGCCAACACTGAAAGTCGATAACATTCTGGTAGGAGGCGGTAACTAATGAGCCAAGAACAACAACTTCTTAATGCGGTTGATTACGTCCTATCAGAAGCAAAACGCCAAGGTGCAGAAGCGGACGTCATTGTAAACCGCAACAGCAGCTTTTCTCTGAAAGCGAACCAAGGAAAGCTGGATGAGTACAAATTAAGCTCAAGCCAAGTGCTGGGTGTTCGTGTTGTGAAAGATGCGCGTGTTGCAACGAGCTATTCTGAGTCGTTAGAACAACCAAGCTTAGATTTGATGCTGACTAATGCACTGCAAAGCGCTCGTTTTTCCAAGCAAGATGAACATCAGACCATTAGTTGTGTGAACAGCCAAATCACGACTGACGTGGCTGAGATTGCTCAAGAAGACACAACTTCGGTTGATGAAAAAATTGAACTGTCTCTCGCACTTGAGCAAGGCGTAGTGGCTCTGCCTCACGCTTCTAGCGCACCATACAATGGTTACAGTGACGGTGAAACTCAGCTCATCATCGCGAATACTCAAGGTACGTTATGTCAACATTTCGAGCGATCGTTCACTTGTTACGCGTATACCTTGTTTGAAAAAGACGGCAAACAGTCGATGGCGGGAAGAATGTCGCTAGGTCGCCGTTTTGATGAGTTGGCTCCAGCTTATTGTATAGAAGGCGGTTACAAGCTTGCTCGTGATCTTCTTGAAGGTGTACCGGTTGCGACGGGTAACTACCCCGCTATTTTCCACATCAATGCGCTGGCAAGTTTATTCGGTGCTTTCGGCAGTGCTTTCTCTGGCGTAAGCGCGATGAAAGGCATTACGCCACTGGGTGATAAGCTTGGTCAACGTGTTGCGAGTGATTTAATTACCTTTACTGATACGGCTTACATGCCAAATGGTATGGCAATCGCAAGTTTTGATAGTGAAGGCTTTGCTACTCAAGACAATGTGATGATTGCTAATGGCCAACTGAATACGCTATTGCACAATAGCCAAACAGCGAATTATTTGGGTGCAGTGTCGACGGCAAGTGCCGCTCGCGGTGCAAAATCGAGCTTAGACGTATCAGCGAATCACAAAGTGATTGCGACAGGCAACAGCAGTGCATCAGAAGTAAAAGCGGGAGAGTACCTAGAGTTAGTCGAGCTTCAAGGTGTCCATTCTGGTGCGGATGCAGTGAGTGGTGATTTCTCATTTGGTGCGAGTGGCTTCTTGTGCCGTGATGGAGAGCGCGTTCAACCAGTTCGTGGGATCACGGTAGCGGGTAACTTCTACAAGATGCTGCAAGAAGTTGAGGCAGTGGGTGATACTCAGTTAATTAACGATAGCCGAACTTTCTTCTCGCCAGACGTTCGTTTTGCTCGTTTGAGCATTGGTGGTAAGTAAACTTAGCATCCCTATAGAAACAAAAAAGAGGACTCAATGGAGTCCTCTTTCATTGTCTAGCAACGTGTGCGTGAATAACTAGAATTCGCGTATGTCCAACTCATTGTGGATCAATACCACACACTGAGAAGCGAAAAGCATCTTAGGACCTAAGCTGATCTTCTCTGTGCCAAGGCGCTTTAAGCTGTTAAAAGACTTTTTCGGCATCGGTATATGGTCAGTTAGCAAGAAACATGGATTTTCACCAATTTCTGCATCACGAACAAATTCGCCTTTCTTATCCAACATATATAGTTGGTGATCTTCTGCCAGCTCTTGTACTAGGCGTTCAAAGCTCACTGTACGAACGGTAATACCAGGTTCGACTTCACGAAGTTGCTCTTTACCCATACCAACCGAAGCATCCAAAGCGCGAGCCACTGCTGCAATCAAGGTTGACTCATGGAAGCCGCCAATGTTGGTGATGTCGTTGGAGCGAATAGTAATGGTGCGTGAGAAGTCTTTTGTGCTTTCCAAAACCAAGTGAACAACCACATCTTCACGGTGTGATTGAGCAACGAACATAGTGTTCATCATGGTATGAGCAAGAATCTCTGTATGCGCTTCATTACCAACACCTTCTAACAGTGCTTTGCTGGTGGTTGGCGCCGCGCGAGCTCGTAAAACAAAAGAGCGCATGAATTTAGCCTCTATATAGGAAGAGTGAATGCGCGGAAGTATATACCCAAGCAGGGAAGGGATGCGAGTTTAATAGCAAATGTGAACTTACTTACAAAGCTTCGATTGTCGTGCGGAGTGCGCTGGTTAAAATAGAGGTAACCTGTTAGGAGCGGTATATGGAAATCAAACAGATAAATAAAGACATTTATAAAAAGAAAGTAAACCTTGTGATTGGCGGTTTTGTTGCGTTGCTCGCCATCTCCTCTCTTGCCTTTAGTACCTTGTTGATTGTTTTGTTTGGCAACACTGAAGTCGTACCAGAACAATCAACGGGCAATTTCCATTGGAATTTGATTGGTGTCGTTCTCGCAGTTGCAACTTCCCTCTCTTTATTGAATCACATTAAAACTCGACCATACATGGAAGAAGTGCTGTACGTTTGGAAACTCAAGCAACTGCACAACAAAATCTTTCGTAAACTAAAAAGCATTAAAGCAGCCGCGAGCAATGACGATGTAAAAGCGCTCACTACGCTTAAGTTCTATTACACCACGCAACGCCAAGTGTTTGAGCTAGACAACAACACATTAACGATGAGCAGTGTAAATAAAGAACTAGAGGCTATCGAGCAAATCGAAGCGGCGCAATCACTGAGTCTCGATATCACAGGCTTTGAAGAGTCTTGGATAGACACATATTGATTGCCTATTTGCTACTTGAAGTTAACAACTGAGTGCTAAAAATAAGCGTTTGAGTGAGATTTAATCATTCGACGCTTTTTTTTGAATTTTTTTCTGAAAAGGGGTTGCTAAGAAAAATCATCTCCCTATAATGCGCCTCCGTTGTCAGGGCAAAGCGGAAACGCAAAAGCGGTTGGCAAGAAGGCGAAAGAAAACTTCTAAAAATTAATTTAAAAAAGTGTTTGACACTGAAAATTAATTCCTTAGAATACGCCTCCGCTTCGATAGCAAAGCTTACGAAGCAAGCTCTTTAACAATATAGACCTATCAATCTGTGTGGGCACTCGTTGATGATAATCCAATTCGATACTTCGGTATCAAATTAGGTTTCAATGAAACGAAGTGACCATTGAATCGAAAGATTCAGCACAGTCAATTCAAACATTACTTTATGTAATGTTCAGTATTCATTGAGCCGAACAAAATCTTAAATTGAAGAGTTTGATCATGGCTCAGATTGAACGCTGGCGGCAGGCCTAACACATGCAAGTCGAGC